>NZ_JAALFQ010000013.1:0-74157 GCF_011800365.1 Pantoea sp. EKM103V
TGCGGGGGCCGGATTTGAACCGACGACCTTCGGGTTATGAGCCCGACGAGCTACCAGGCTGCTCCACCCCGCGTCCGTCATGCGCTTTGCGACTTTTTATTTTCTGACATCTGTGAAACCGCTGCAAAAGTGTGGTTGCGGGGGCCGGATTTGAACCGACGACCTTCGGGTTATGAGCCCGACGAGCTACCAGGCTGCTCCACCCCGCGTCCGTCTTGCGCTTTGCGACTTTTCACATTGTCACTTCTGCCAGAGTGCTACAGAAGTATTGGTTGCGGGGGCCGGATTTGAACCGACGACCTTCGGGTTATGAGCCCGACGAGCTACCAGGCTGCTCCACCCCGCGTCCGTGGAAGCGCACTATACTCTCCGCGCTGATTGATGCAACCCCTTTTTGCAGATAAAAGCCAAATTAACAGCCAGTTGCTGAAGGATTCCCCCATCTGACTAATTATTGAACTGTTCCGCGCGAGGTCAAAGCGGATGCATTTCATTCTGCCGGGGGCTTTGCTATCGTCGCGTGGCGAACAGTTATAAAAAGAGAAGAGAATGAAATTACATTGGGTGAAGTATGCACTCACTGGCGCGTTGATTACGCTGCTGGCGGCCTGTAGCTCTAAACCGACCGATCGCGGTCAGCAATATAAAGATGGCAAACTGGAACAGCCGCTGGCGCTGGTGAATCAGCCCAATGCCAAAGGCGCGCCGGTCAATGGCCGGGACTTTGGCGAGCAGGTTCGTCAGATTCAGTCCGCCTCGTCTGCGCTCTATGGTCGCCAGAACGGCACCTACAGCGCGATTGAGAGCTGGCTGATGGCGGGCGCCGACACCCGGCAGCTTCGTCAGTACGGGCTGAACGCCTGGCAGATGGAGGGCACGGATAACTACGGCAATGTGCAGTTTACCGGTTACTATACGCCGGTGGTGCAGGCGCGCTACACCCGCCAGGGTGAATTCCAGTATCCGATTTACCGCATGCCGCCGCGCAAACGTGGTGCAAAACTCCCGAGCCGCGCCTCTATCTATAGTGGTGCACTCGATGACCGCTACATCATCGCCTACAGCAACTCGCTGATTGATAACTTCATGATGGATGTGCAGGGCAGTGGCTACGTCGACTTTGGCGATGGTCGCCCGATGAGCTTCTTTGGTTACGCCGGTAAAAATGGCTGGGGTTATCACAGCATCGGTAAGGAGCTGATCGATCGCGGTGAAGTGAAGCGCGAAGATATGTCGATGCAGGCGATTCGCCAGTGGGCGCAGGAGCACTCGCCGCAGGAAGTGCGTGCGCTGCTGGAGACAAACCCCTCTTTCGTCTTCTTTAAGGCGGAGCCTTTCACGCCGGTGCGCGGTGCCAGTGCGGTGCCGCTGGTGGCGAAAGCCTCTGTGGCTTCTGACCGCTCCATCATTCCGGCAGGCACGGTGCTGCTGGCTGAAGTGCCACAGCTGAATGAGAAGGGCAAATTCAACGGTAAGTATGAGATGCGCCTGATGGTGGCCCTCGACGTGGGCGGTGCGATTAAAGGGCAGCACTTTGATATCTATCAGGGTATCGGCCCGGACGCGGCGCATCTGGCGGGCTTCTATAATCACTACGGGCGTGTCTGGGTGCTCAAGGCCGCGCCGGGGGCCGGTCAGCCGCTGTTCTCCAGCCCGCAAAATGGCAACAGTGGTTCACTGCTTCTGGGCGCTAACTGATTTCTTCTCTGCGGGCCTGCGGGCCCGCACGACGTAACAGGTTCAACTATGAAAGTGTTAAACGACGCCTGGCATCAGCGCTTTGGCGGCACGGCGCGTCTCTATGGTCAGGATGCGCTGCAACGGTTTGCTGACGCTCACTTCTGCGTGATCGGTATCGGTGGCGTCGGCTCCTGGGCCGCAGAGGCGCTGGTGCGCACCGGCATTGGCAAAATTACCCTGATTGATATGGATGATGTCTGCATCACCAATACCAACCGGCAGCTTCATGCGCTGCAGGGCAACGTCGGTAAGGCGAAAACAGAGGTGATGGCTGACCGTCTGCGCGCCATCAATCCTGACTGTGACGTGATCTGCATTGATGACTTTATTACGCCCGATAACACCGCTGAACTGATGGCAGCCGGTTTCGACTACGTGATTGACGCGATCGACAGCGTGCGGCCTAAAGCGGCGCTGATCGCCTGGTGTCGCCGCAATAAGATCCCGCTGATCACCACCGGTGGCGCAGGCGGGCAGATTGATCCCACCCAGATCCAGGTCGCCGATCTGGCGAAGACCATCCAGGATCCGCTGGCCGCAAAGCTGCGTGAGCGACTGAAAGGTCTGGGCGTGGTGAAAAACAGCAAAGGAAAACTGGGCATCGACTGCGTTTTTTCCACCGAGGCGCTGGTCTATCCGCAGGCGGATGGCAGCGTCTGTGCGTCACGCGCCACGGCAGAAGGGCCAAAGAGAATGGACTGTTCGTCTGGCTTTGGTGCGGCCACCATGGTGACCGCCAGCTTTGGCTTTGTCGCCGTTTCGCACGCGCTGAAGAAATTTCTGGCGCGCGCAGCCCGTCAGGATGCCGTCAGCGCCTGACGCGCGGCCTGCCGGACCGCGTCGGCCAGCGCCTGCAGGCCGCTGCTGCGTGAAGCACTAAGCTGAGCGCGCAGTCCCAGCGTATCAAACAGCGTCAGGGGATCGTCTGCCAGCAGCTGGTCAGGCATCCGGCCCTCAACGGCGGTCAGCAGTACCGCCAGCAGGCCACGTACGATGCGTCCTTCGCTGTCACCGTAGAAATGCAGCGCGCCATCCTCACGCAGCTGGCTGCCCAGCCAGACCCGGTTTTCACAGCCGCTCAGCTCAATGTCCGCGGTTTTCAGCGCCTCCGGCAGAGCCGGCAGCTGACGACTCAGCTGAATCAGCTGACGATAGCGATCTTCCCACTGATGAAAGTGGCTGAAACGCTCTGTCAGGCTGGCAACGGTAATCTCCTCGCCAAACGGGTGTGGCGCTAACAGCGATGAACACATAATCAAAACTCCGATAACAGCGCGACGGCGCTCTTCATGGCGCGCACCAGCGCATCAACATCCTGCAGGTTATTATAGGGGGCAAAAGAAGCCCGCAGCGTGCCGCTGACGCCCAGCGCCGCCAGCAGCGGCTGCGCACAGTGCTGACCGGCCCGCAGCGCGATGCCCTGTTCGGCCAGCAGCGTCACCAGATCGCTGTGATGCTGATCGGCAAAATCAAAGGCCAGCAGGCTGGCACTGCCACAGCGGAAGCTGCGGAAACCCGGCAGCTCCGCCAGCTGCTCCTCGGCCAGCGTTGCCAGCTGCTGGCTCCAGCGCTCCATCTGCGTCAGGTCGTACTGCGACAGCCAGCTCAGCGCGGCACTTAAGCCCACCACACCTGCCACATTCGGTGTCCCTGCCTCGAAGCGCCACGGCACCGGCTGCGGCGTAAAGCCCGTGAAATCGACATCGGTAATCATCTTGCCGCCGCCCTGCCAGGGTTCCATCGCCTCCAGCAGTTCAGCTTTGCCATAGAGCGCACCGATGCCCATCGGCGCGTAAATTTTATGGCCGGAAAAGGCATAAAAGTCGATATCCAGCGCCTGCAGATCGGGCGGGCAGTGCACCACCCCCTGCGCGCCATCGACCATCACTCTGGCACCCACATCGTGCGCCAGCTGAATCGCCCGGGCAAGATCGGGACAACCGCCAGTGACGTTCGACATCTGGCCGACCGCCAGCAGGCGGGTGCGGCGGTTCAGCAGGGCGGGCAACAGGCCGATATCGGGCAGGCGGTCCGGCCCTAAGGGCCATTTCACCACGCGCGCACCGCAGGCCTGGGCGGCCATCAGCCAGGGCACCAGGTTTGCGTGATGCTCTGCTTCGCTGACCACAATCTCGTCGCCGGGCTGTAAGCGCGGACGCAGCCAGCTGTTTGCCACCAGATTGATCGCTTCGGTGGTGCCGCGTGTCCAGACGATCTCACGATCGTCCGCGGCGTTAAGCCAGCGGGCAACCTGCGATCGCGCCTGCTCATAGCGCTGGGTCAGGGCCTGCGCGGCGGCAAACTGACTGCGGTGCACCGTGCCCGCACTCAGGCTGTAAAACTGCTGCGTACTCTCAATAACAGCCTGGGGTTTCAGCGTGGTCGCTGCGCTGTCGAGATAGACACCGGCGTCGGCGAGTGCGGGAAACTGCTGGCGAAATGCGGTGGGATTAAATGCGGTCATGCCTGGCCCATAGTGTGAATAATCATGACCACACTGAAAGCGTGGTCGGCGTCTGGCAAAGCTGGAAAAGCGCGTTATGCTGAATATTGCAAGGTTTGAACCAAACCCGCATAACGATCGGACGTTCACTGGTCGATCTCACTTATCGGCTGCCTCTGGTTAGCGTAACGCGGGTGGTTTGATGCAATCAATCTACAAGGAGATAGCAGATGAATAAACTTACCGCAGTGCTGGCCGTGTGTACTCTGGCTTTTACCCTGGCGGGCTGTTCAAGCAATTACGTGATGCATACCAATGATGGACGCACCATTGTTGCTGATGGCAAGCCTAAGGTTGATGATGATACCGGTATGATCAGCTATAAAGATGCGAATGGCAACGAGCAGCAGATTAACCGTACTGACGTCAAAGAGATGGTTGAGATGGGCCAGTAAGCAGCAAAAAAAAGCACCGCAATTTGCGGTGCTATTTAAAATCACTATGGACAGACAGGGTAAATCTACAGGAATTAAGAGTTCGATCCGCAATCGTCGGATCAAAAAATTGCAAACACAACATCACGACCACAAGCCAAAAGCTTTCAGAAAATCTGCGAACTCACTCACAAATCTAAAAACTTTTCGTTCCGGCTCAGGAAGTGCGGCAACTATAGGTATTTGCTGGTGGTTCCTCAACGGACAAATTATAATGCCTCGGATTAAAAATTCTAATACGTAAACGCTTTGTATAAGCCCGCGTATTTTTCGCCGATCCGGATACGGAAAACCATGTCGAAACGCCTTCCTCCTCTCAACGCACTGCGTGTTTTTGACGCGGCTGCACGTCATCTCAGCTTTACCAAAGCCGCTGAAGAGCTGTTTGTCACCCAGGCAGCTGTAAGCCATCAGATAAAGTCTCTGGAAGATTTTCTCGGGTTAAAGCTGTTCAGACGGAGGAATCGTTCGTTATTACTGACGGAAGAAGGACAAAGCTACTACCTCGATATCAAAGAGATCTTCTCGGCGATAAACGAAGCGACCCGCAAGCTGCAGGCACGCAGCGCCAAGGGGGCGCTGACCGTCAGTTTACTGCCGAGCTTTGCCATTCAGTGGCTGGTTCCCCGTCTCTCCAGCTTTAATATGGCTTATCCGGGGATCGATGTGCGCATCCAGGCCGTAGACCGCGACGAAGAGAAACTGGCCGACGATGTCGACGTGGCGATCTTTTACGGACGCGGTAACTGGCCGGGGCTGCGGGTGGAAAAACTCTATGCCGAATATCTGCTGCCGGTCTGTTCACCGTCGCTGATGACCGGCGATAATCCGCTGAAAACGCCGATGGACCTGTCGCGCTTTACGCTGCTGCATGACGCATCCCGTCGTGACTGGCAATCCTATATCCGGCAGCTCGGCCTGCAGCATATTAATGTGCAGCAGGGGCCGATCTTCAGCCACAGCGCCATGGTGCTGCAGGCGGCGATTCATGGTCAGGGCGTGGCGCTGGCAAATAACGTCATGGCGCAGAGCGAAATCGAAGCGGGGCGGTTAATCTGTCCGTTTAACGACGTCTTAGTCAGTAAAAATGCTTTTTATCTGGTTTGTCATGACAGTCAGGCAGAACTGGGTAAAATAGCGGCCTTCCGACAGTGGATCCTGGCAAAAGCCGCAACCGAACAAGAAAAATTCCGCTTTCGTTACCAACAATAACGTCTTGATTTGTTTGCATTACGATGCAAAAGCACCCTGAGGATCGGTTAATGTCCAGTCGTGCCATGTTTGTTTTTGCGGCTATCAGCGGTTTTCTGCTGGTGGCTTTTGGCGCATTTGGTGCCCATGTTTTACGTCAGTCGCTGGGCGCGGCTGAAATGGCCTGGATTCATACCGGGCTGGAATATCAGGCTTATCATACGCTCGCGGTGATGGGGCTGGGGGCGGCGATGTTGCGCCGCGCCAATATCTGGTTTTACTGGAGCAGTGCGCTGATGGCGCTCGGCACCGTGCTTTTCAGCGGCAGCCTCTACTGTCTGGCGCTGTCGCATCTGAAGTTTTGGGTTTTTATCACCCCCGTGGGCGGAATCTGTTTCCTCGCTGGTTGGGTATTGATGTTGATTGGCGCGCTGCGTCTTAAACGAAAGGCAGAACGCCATGAATAAAGTTTTACTCTATTGTCGTCCCGGTTTTGAAAAAGAGTGCGCGGCGGAAATCAGCGCCAAAGCGGCAGAACGTGAAGTCTACGGTTTTCCGCGGGTTAAAGAGGATGCCGGCTATGTGCTCTTTGAGTGCTATCAGTTTGAAGATGCTGAGCGTCTGGTGCGGGAACTGCCGTTTCAGGAGCTGATCTTTGCCCGGCAGATGCTGGTCGTGGGCGAACTGCTGCGCGACCTGCCGCAGGAGGATCGCATTACGCCGATTGTCGGTATGCTGACCGGCGTTGTTGAGAAGGGCGGCGAACTGCGTGTTGAAGTGCCGGACACCAACGAAGCCAAAGAGCTGACCAAATTCTGCCGTAAGTTTACCGTGCCGCTGCGCGCGGCCCTGCGTGAAAGTAAGATCCTGCTCAACTACGAAAGCCCGAAACGGCCGGTGGTGCATGTCTTCTTCATCGCGCCAGGTACCTGTTATGTCGGCTACTCCCTGCCGGAAAACAGCTCGCCGTTTTACATGGGGATTCCGCGCCTTAAGTTTCCATCGGATGCGCCAAGCCGCTCCACCCTGAAGCTGGAAGAGGCGTTTCACGTCTTTATTCCGGCCGATGAGTGGGATGAGCGCTTAGCCAGCGGCATGTACGCCGTCGATCTGGGTGCCTGTCCGGGCGGCTGGACCTATCAGCTGGTCAGACGCAGCATGATGGTTTACGCGGTCGACAACGGTCCGATGGCCCCGAGCCTGATGGAAACCGGTCAGGTGATGCACGAAAAAGCGGACGGTTTTAAGTTCCGTCCGCCACGCACCAATATCAGCTGGCTGGTGTGTGACATGGTGGAGAAACCGGTTCGCGTGGCAAATCTGATGGCCGACTGGCTGGTCAACGGCTGGTGCCGTGAAGCGATCTTCAACCTCAAGTTGCCGATGAAAAAGCGTTATGAAGAGGTAACGCAGAATCTGGCGATGCTTCAGGAAAGGCTGAATGAGAACGGCATCAACGCTCAGATCCAGGCGCGTCAGCTCTATCACGATCGCGAAGAGGTGACGGTGCACGTCCGTCGCATCTGGGCCGCCACAGGGGGGCGTCGCGACGAACGTTAATCACCGGGCTGAGTGTTGCGGCACTCAGCCACGATAACGCAGCGTGTTCAGATTGCCTGCCAGCAGCAGATCCCGTTTCAGCGTCGCGACCTGACGGCTGATTTCAGCCATCTGCTGTCCTTCCGCGAGCTTTTCCCGCCATTTAGCCGGCACCTTATCGAGTTGCTGATAGATCCCCTCCAGCGTGTGAAACTCTGCGAGCAGCTGTTTCGCGCTTTTCGGGCCGATACCGCTGACACCCGGGATCTTACTGCTGCTGATCCCGCACAGTCCCCAGAAGTCGGGCAACCGCTGCGGGGGAACGCCAAATTCGGCGTCGATAAAGGGCTGGTCGAGCCAGCGCTTCTGGAAGTAATCGCGGATGCGGATTTCCGGGGCCAGCAACTGGCAGTAGCCTTTATCCGTGGAGACAATAGTGGCCTGATGGCCGGCCTGGGCCATTTTGACCGCCAGCGTCGCCGCCAGATCATCTGCCTCATCCTCGCCCGCCATCCAGCAGCTTACCCCGGCGGCACGAAAAGCTTCCTGCAGCGCCGGCATCTCCGCCTGTAAATCCTCAGGCATCGGCGGACGCCCGCTTTTGTAATCGGCTAACAGCTGATGACGCCAGCCCTGATGACGCGCGTCGCCATCAAATACGGCCACAGCGTGCGTCGGGCGGGTGTGGCCTAAGACCTGACGCAGCGCGGCGACGCAGCCTTCGACACAGGGGGAGCCCTGAACCGCATGGAGACGGCGTATCAGGTTCAGCGCATCAACAATAACAAGATGAAGAGCCATGAGAGTCCGGGCAGCCCGATGGGCTGCCTCCTGGTTTATTTAATGATTTCGTAGCAGGGGATGTAGGCGGTGCCGGGCAGTTTCATACGCTGCTGAGCAACGAAGCCCTGCAGCAGCTCGTCCATGCGGTGCATGATGTCGGCATCGCCATGCAGCCGGTAACGTCCCTTCTCACGGATTTCGCGGATCCCGATCTCTTTCACGTTACCGGCTACGATGCCTGAGAAGGCCCGGCGCAGGTCAGCAGCCAGCTTTTCAGGAGGCTGGTTGGTGTAGAGATTGAGGTTCGCCATGTTTTCATGGGTCGGCAGAAAAGGGATCTGCAGATCGGGCTCGATGCGGATGGACCAGTTGAAACTATACGCATCGCCGGTTTCGCGACGATTCTCTTTGACCTGCGGCATCGCTTTCTTCATCAGACGCGCCACTTCGGCTGCATCATTAATGATGATCTGATAATGCTTACGCGCCTGCTCGCCCAGCGTGTTAACAATGAAATCATCCAGCACGCGGAAGTAGTCGGCACTCTCTTCCGGTCCGGTCAGGATCAGCGGCAGCACCTGGTCCTTGTTCTGCGGGTTCATCAGAATGCCCAGCAGGTAGAGCAGCTCTTCGGCGGTGCCGACCCCGCCCGGGAAAATGATAATGCCGTGGGCAATACGCACAAAGGCTTCCAGACGCTTCTCAATGTCCGGCATGATGATCAGCTCATTGACCAGCGGGTTAGGCGGTTCCGCCGCAATAATTGAGGGTTCGGTGAGACCAATAAAGCGGCTGTCACGGTAGCGCTGCTGCGCATGGCCGACGGCGGCCCCTTTCATCGGTGCTTCCATGACGCCGGGGCCGCAGCCGGTACAGATATTCAGCTCACGCAGGCCCAGCTGTGTGCCGACATTGCGGCAATACTGATATTCAACCGCGTTAATGGAGTGACCGCCCCAGCAGACCACGGTGTTGGGGTACTCACCGATGTGCAGTGCCCGTGCATTACGCAGAATGGAGAAAACGGTGTTGGTGATCGTGGCGGAGTCATTCTCTTCACCCGCGGTTAAGCGCCCCGGCATGGCGAGCTGGCCGCTGACAAACAGGATGTCGCGCAGTACCGCAAACAGGTTCGCCTGCAGGGACCGGATAATGCGGCCATCCACAAAGGCCTCTTCCGGTGGGTTGATCAGCTCCAGTTTGACGCCACGCTCACGGCGCAGCACGTTGATGTCGAAGTTTTCAAAGCGGGAGAGCAGTTCGTGGCTGCTGTCAGTCTGGCTGCCAGAGTTAAGCACGGCCAGAGAGCAATTGCGGAACAGCTGATAGAGGTCGCTGCTGGCGGTGCGCTTGAGCATATCGACTTCCAGCTGCGAGAGCAGATCCATTGAGCCAAGGGGGCTGATATGGGTAATCAAATGAACTCCTTTACACCCGCCTGGGTGCGTGTTGGCACTGCAACGGCAGTGACGAAAATCCCTGGTCGGCAACCCGCAGATTGCCGCCATCACCAGAGTAGCCTTGTCGGCCCGCCCAGCTCAAGCGGAACTGCGCTTCCTTCATGCAGCCTGCGAGAGCTCTCGCAAACTACTGACGCACCAGACGCGAAAAACCGGGCGAGAAGGGCACATTCGTGCGCCATGGGTTGATATCCAGCCCGCCGCGCCGCGTGTAGCGCGCATAGACCGTCAGCGCTTCCGGGTGGCAGAACCGCATCACATCGTTAAAGATGCGTTCGACACACTGTTCATGAAATTCGTTGTGCTGGCGGAAGGAGACCAGATAACGCAGCAGCGCTTCGCGGTGAATGCGCGGACCTTTGTAGCGGATCATCACCGAGCCCCAGTCGGGCTGATGGGTAATCAGGCAGTTTGATTTGAGCAGATGGCTGACCAGCGTCTCTTCCACGATTTCGCTGCCTGCGGCATCGGCCAGATAGTCAGCGTTGAAGCGATAATCCTCGATAGCGATATCCTGCTCATCAATGCAGCTCCCCTCAAAATGGCCGATCGGCTGTCCTTCGATTTCATTCAGACGGAACAGCGCCACCCGCACGTCACCTTCAGCACAGGCGCGGAGATCACGCTCCAGCGTCTGACGCACCTCACCCCAGTCGGCAAAGCGGGTCTGGTTGAAACTGTTGAGATAGAGCTTGAAGCTTTTCGACTCGATGAGGTTGCGGCTATGCGCATCCAGCACCACTTCGCCCACGGCAACCTGCGGCAGCCCCTTGCTGTTCAGCCAGGAGAGCTCATACAGCGTCCAGATATCGCCGCCGGTAAACGGCAGACTTTCAGGAAACAGGTTAAGAGGTTCGCGGTTCAGGCTGCGCGGCACCGCCTGCAATAAGCCATTGTCATAGCGATCGTGATAGGCTGTGGGCTTGCCCAGCGTCAGGTTGCTGAGTGCCTGATCCTGTTCGTGTGTAGTCATTGCGGTTACCACCAGAATTCATCAAAGTGGCTAAGTGTAACCCATCAGAAGTGAGAATATGAATGATGCAGCAAACTGCCGCCGCGTTGCGCGACTTTACCACCCGTTACTGCCAGCACTGGCTGGCGCAGAGGGGTCATGCTCCGGCCAGCCGCGATCTCGCTGGCGTCGCGTCGCCCTGCGCGCTGGAGGAGCGCGAGGAGCAGGTCATCTGGCAGCCGCAGCCTTTTAGTCTGCCGCCGACACTGGATGGAGTCGAGCGGGCCGTGGATCTGCAGCTGCAGCCGTCAGTCACTGCCTTCTATACCACCCAGTTTGCCGGCGACATGTCGGCGCGTCATGGTGAGAATCAGCTGACGCTGTTGCAGGTGTGGAGTGAAGAGGATTTCCTGCGGCTTCAGGAGAACCTGATTGGGCATCTGGTTATGCAGCGCCGCCTCCGACAGTCACCGACGCTGTTTATCGCCACGACGGCGTCAGACGAGGAGATCGTCTCCCTCTCTAACCTGACTGGCGAGGTGATTCTGGAACAGCCTGGCCGTAAACAGCGCCAGATTATTGCGGAAAATCTTGAGATGTTTCTTAAGTCATTACAACCGGTTATCATCTGAATTGCAGTGATTTGCCGCCTCGCTTGTGAGAGATCTCTTACATGTGGTGTGAGAGATCGCTATATAAAATCTGAGCCATCCGGAAGGCTGCAATGTAAAAATATTGTGAATCATCAACTTAATGGCGATTATCTGAATTTGTGCCGCACATTTTGTAAAGTTCAGCTGTAAGTCACTTGTGCGCGTAACGAGTTCTGTCAAAATATTTCCCACTGCAGGATGCTCAGGAAAAAGATATCGTCAGGATGATGATAAGCCATGAGGCAGGAACGTAACGGAGCTTACGGCACACGGAAGGTTTCAGGATGAAACAGGATCGCTCAGGATTGAGTCAGGGACACCTCCAGGATGGAGAACGGGAGCCCCTCGGACGAGGTGGCGGGCCAGGATGCTTAGGAATCATCAGGACGATGCGCGACAGGAGTTCGCACTGGACAAGTTGTCACGGAAGAGCAGGGAGCATTAACGTAGCAGGATGGCTGCAAACGAACCGGGAGCACTGTTTATACAGTGCTCCCTTTTTTTGTGCCTGTGCCAACAAGTGATATGCTTGCCGCCCATTTTTTGACGGCTAGCCGGAGGTGGCGCATGACGCCTGAACAATTGATTACGCAGCGGCTGGAGCAGCTGGAAGCGGTGATGCGTGAGTACCAGCTCTGGCAGAGCACGCCGCCTGCCGTGGAGGCACTGGAGAGTCGTGAACCCTTCTGCCTCGATACGCTTGAGCCGCTGCAATGGCTTCAGTGGGTGCTGATTCCGCGGATGCACGCCCTGATGGCGGCCGGTCATCCGCTGCCGCAAAACTTTGCCGTCGCGCCCTATTATGAGGTTGCGCTGGTGCCTGACCAGCCCGGCATTGCGCCGCTGCTGCTCACGCTGCGTCAGCTGGATGCGTTGCTCAGGGATGCGGCCCACTGATGCTGGAGATACTCTATCAGGATGCGTGGCTGGTTGCGGTCAACAAGCCCAGCGGCTGGCTGGTGCATCGCAGCTGGCTGGATCGGCATGAAACCGTGTTTGTGATGCAGACCGTGCGGGATCAGATCGGCCAGCATGTTTTTACCGCCCACCGTCTGGACAAGCCAACCTCCGGGGTGCTGCTGATGGGGCTCTCGAGTGAGGTTGGCCGCCAGCTTTCTCAGCAGTTTGAACAGCATCAGATGCAGAAAACCTATCACGCCGTGGTGCGTGGCTGGCTGGAGAGCAGCGGGACGCTGGACTATCCGCTGGTTGAAGAGCGGGACAAAATCGCGGACAAGCACGCCACTGAAGCACGCGCCGCGCAGCCCGCGGTCACCGACTATCAGTCGCTGGCCACGGTCGAGATGCCGGTCGCCATCAGCCGTTACCCCACCTCGCGCTACAGTCTGGTTGAGCTCTCACCTAAAACCGGTCGCAAACATCAGCTGCGCCGTCATATGTCCCACCTGCGTCATCCGATTATTGGCGATTCGGCGCATGGCGACCTGCGTCAGAACCGGGGCGCCGCGCAACATTTTGGCGCGGACCGGCTGATGCTGCACGCCAGCAGTCTGGCCCTGACCCACCCGGTGACCGGCGAGCCACTGGTGCTGCGCGCCGGGCTGGATAGCGTCTGGCAGAGGCTGATGACGCAGTTTGGCTGGCAGGATTGCATTCCTGAGGTGCCGCGGGTTGAGTTTGACGCCGCGCCAGGACAGGATAACGTTTCAGAATAAGGGAGAGATCAGATGGCAAAGATTGGCATTTTTGTGGGGACGGTTTACGGCAATGCGCTACTGGTGGCGGAAGAGGCCGAGCCGATTCTGCAGCAGCAGGGGCACAGCGTGACCCTGTTTGATGACCCGACGCTGGCGGACTGGCAGGCCTTTGCAGGCGATGTGGCGCTAATCGTCACCTCAACCACCGGTCAGGGCGATTTTCCTGACACCATTTCCGGTCTGTTCCACGCGATAAAGGATCAGCTGGGGCACCAGCCCGCGCTGCGCTATGGCGTCATTGCGCTGGGCGACAGCAGTTACGACCACTTCTGTGGCGCGGGCAAAGCCTTTGATGCGCTGCTGCAGGAGCAGGGCGCACAGCGGGTCGGTGAGGTGCTGCTGGTGGATGCCACCGAAAATCCTGAGCCGGAAGCGGTGACCTCGCCCTGGGTCGATGCCTGGGGTGCGCTGCTCTGATCGCCTCGCCCGGGCTCTCTCTGCCAGCCGACGGCAGGGAGACGCCGGGCACGGCTCACGTCACCGGAGCCGGATTAAAGACCGCCAGCTGATTACGGAGGCCCCAGCGATCGGACCAGGTCTGCTTCCTGCCACTGGCGATATCAAGAATCAACGCAAACAGCCGCCAGCCGACCTGCTCAATACTCTCTTCTCCGGTGGCAATCGTGCCGGCATTGATATCCATCAGATCGTGCCAGCGTTCGGCCAGCGCATTACGGGTTGCCATCTTGATGACCGGAATGGCCGTCAGCCCGTACGGGGTGCCGCGACCGGTGGTGAAGACCTGCAGCGTAATGCCGGAGGCGAGCTGCTGGGTGCCGCAGACAAAATCGCTGGCGGGCGTTGCCGCGTAGATCAGTCCGCGGCGGGTGGGGCGCTGACCGGGGGACAGCACTTCCACAATGGCGCTGCGTCCCGATTTGGCGATGGAGCCGAGCGCTTTCTCCACCACGTTCGCCAGTCCCCCTTTTTTATTGCCCGGTGATGGATTGGCGCTGCGGTCGGTGTTGCCCTGGTCGAGGTAATTGTCATACCAGGCCATCTCTTCAAGTAAACGCCTTCCGACCTCCTCATTAATGACCCGCGGCGTCAGCAGATGAATGGCATCCCGCACCTCCGTGACCTCAGAAAACATCACGGTAGCCCCGCAGCGCACCAGCAAATCCGAGGCGAACCCCACCGCCGGATTCGCCGTCACGCCGGAAAACGCATCGCTGCCGCCGCACTGCATGCCGACAATCAGTTCCGAGGCGGGACAGGTTTCGCGCTGACGCTGATTCAGCCGCTGAAGATGACGCTCTGCCACCTGCAGAATCGCCTTTACCATCGCACCAAACCCCACCAGCTTTTCATCCTGCAAACGCACGATGTCATCATCATCCAGCGAAATCGCCTGCACGTCGGGGGTGCCGGTCAGCAGACGCTCCGGCTGTAACTTTTCGCAGCCGAGGCTGATGACCATCACTTCACCGCCGAAATTCGCATTCAGCGCCAGGTTGTGAATGGTGCGAATCGGCACTACCGCTGCGGGGGCGTTGATTGCCACGCCGCAGCCGTAGAGGTGATTCAGCGCGACCACGCCATCCACATTCGGATAGCGCGGCAGTAACTCCCGTTCGATGATCTGCACCACATGATCCACCACACCCGCCACACAGTGGACGCTGGTGGTGATGCCGAGCAGGTTACGGGTACCCACGCTGCCATCCGCATTGCGGTAGCCCTCAAAGGTGTAGCCCTCCAGCGGCGGCAGGTCGGGCGGGACCTGGGTGGCTAACGGCAGGCTCGCCAGCGGGGGCGCCTCCGGCAGCGACACCAGTGACTCATCGATCCAGCTGCCGCAGGCAATATCCCGCACGGCATAACCGATCACTTCGCCATAACGCACGATCGCCCCTCCCTGGTGAATCGCCTGTAGCGCGACTTTATGCCCCTGCGGCACATGTTCCGTCAGCGTCAGGCCATCCGCAAACTGTGTGCCAGCGGGCAGACCCAGCGTGTTGACCACAATCGCCACGTTGTCATGCTCATGGACTCTGATGCAGAGCGGCTGTTCATCTGTTGTGGGGTTCATCGCCTATCTCCTGTCGGGCGCACCGGCTTGTCCGGCTCGCATAATCTGACCTGTTACCTGCGGTGTATTAGCCAGCTTCAGTATAAAGAGGGGAAGCAGGCCACACATTGTGCAACTGACCACTATTACGCCGATCTGCCGCGCTGTTTTGGGTCGATTCTCCAGAAGCAAGTGAAACGCCTCACAAAGCGGAGGGGAAAGGGCGACCTGGCACGGTTTCGGCCGCGCTATTTGCCGCTTTCGTGAGCCATGCCGCAGGGTTTCGTGCATCCGCCAGACAATCACTTCATAACGGCCATTATTCCAGGGCGATACGCCAATGTGCTCGCCACAGGCTGTTTTTATACTGAGCGCCGTTAGCCAAAGTCAGGTTATCTGGCACGACGTATTAGCCCGTCCTGAACCAAAGAGATCGCCGTGTTTAACCCAACTTCTCTCTGATACCCAACGCGATGTGTATGCAGTCAGAGCGAATGTAGCTCACGCTATATTTCAGGAGTGCATCATGAATAGTTTCAGCCAGACTGCGGAAGCGGTGCAGAAGCGCACCAACGCCCGTTACTGGATTGTGGTGATGTTATTCATCGTCACCTCATTCAACTACGGCGACCGCGCCACCATTTCGATAGCCGGTTCGGCGATGTCCAAAGATATCGGCCTCGATTCGGTCGGACTGGGCTACATCTTCTCTGCTTTCTCATGGGCGTACGTGATTGGTCAGATCCCGGGCGGCTGGCTGCTCGATCGTTTTGGCTCAAAGCGCGTCTACTTCTGGAGTATTTTTACCTGGTCGCTGTTTACCCTGCTGCAGGGCTTTGTCGATATCTTCAGCGGCTTCGGCATCATCGTGTCACTCTTTCTGCTGCGCTTCCTGGTGGGGCTGGCTGAAGCCCCCTCTTTCCCTGGCAACAGCCGCATCGTGGCCGCCTGGTTTCCGGCGCAGGAGCGTGGCACCGCGGTGGCGATCTTCAATTCAGCGCAATATTTCGCCACGGTGATCTTTGCGCCCATCATGGGCTGGCTGGTGTCGGAAGTGGGCTGGGCACACGTCTTCTGGTTCATGGGCGGGCTGGGGATCATCCTGAGCTTCATCTGGCTGAAAGTGATCCACGATCCCACCGACCACCCCGGCGTAAACAAAGCCGAACTGGCCTATATGGAACAGGGCGGGGCGCTGATCAATATGGATGTCAAAAAGGAGAGCCGCAGGGTGAGCTGGAGCGAAAAGTGGTTCCAGATTAAACAGCTGCTGACCTCCCGCATGATGCTCGGCATCTACCTCGGCCAGTATTGTGTTAATGCCTTAACCTACTTTTTTATCACCTGGTTTCCGGTCTATCTGGTGCAGGCGCGCGGCATGTCGATTCTCAAAGCGGGCTTTATCGCTTCGGTACCCGCGGTGTGTGGCTTCCTCGGCGGGGTGCTGGGTGGAGTGATCTCCGACTGGCTGATGCGCAAAACCGGCTCGCTGAATATTGCACGTAAAACGCCGATTGTGCTCGGCATGCTGCTCTCTATCTCGATGGTGATGTGTAACTACACCGAAACCGAGTGGCTGGTGGTCTTCTTCATGGCGCTGGCGTTCTTCGGTAAAGGGATCGGCGCACTGGGATGGGCGGTGATGGCGGATACCGCCCCCAAAGAGATCAGTGGCCTGAGCGGCGGCCTGTTCAACATGTTCGGCAACTTCTCCGGCATCGTGACGCCTATCGCCATCGGCTACATCATTGCCACCAGCGGCTCCTTTGAGGGTGCGCTGATCTATGTCGGTATCCATGCCTTCGTCGCCGCCTTCAGCTTCCTGGTGATCGCCGGTGATATCAAACGTGTTGAACTGAAAACCCGGCCGGTTAAGGACGCCTCATGACGACGCAAAGTTCACCTGTGATTACGGCGATGCAGGTTATCCCGGTCGCCGGTTACGACAGTATGCTGCTCAACATTGGCGGCGCGCACAACGCCTGTTTTACCCGCAATATCGTGGTGCTCACCGACAGCGCCGGACACACCGGCGTGGGTGAAGCGCCCGGCGGCGACACCATCTACCAGACCCTGATGGCCGTCATTCCGCAGGTCGAAGGCCAGCAGATTGCCCGCATGAATCGTCTGGTGCAGCAGGTGCACAAAGGGAATGCGTCGGCTGACTTCACCACCTTTGGCAACGGTGCCTGGACCTTTGAGCTGCGGGTCAACGCCGTGGCCGCGCTGGAAGCGGCGCTGCTCGACCTGCTGGGACAGTGTCTGGGCGTGCCGGTGGCGGAACTGCTGGGGCCGGGCAAACAGCGGGATGAAGTCACGGTGCTGGGCTATCTCTTCTATCTCGGTGACCGCCGCAAAACCGATCTGCCCTATCAGAGTGGCGAGCAGGCCAGCCACGACTGGTATCACCTGCGTCATCAGGAGGCGCTCACCAGCGAAGCGGTCGTGCGGCTGGCGGAGGCGGCGGCGGATCGCTATGGCTTTAAAGATTTCAAACTTAAAGGGGGCGTGCTGCCGGGCGAGCAGGAGATCGCCACGGCGGTGGCGCTGAAGCAGCGTTTTCCCGGCGCGCGCATCACGGTGGACCCCAACGGGGCATGGCGGCTGGATGAGGCCATCGCCCTCTGTAAGGGGATGCAGGATGTGCTGAGCTACGCCGAAGACCCCTGCGGGGCAGAGCAGGGCTATTCGGGACGTGAAGTAATGGCCGAGTTCCGGCGCGCGACCGGCCTGCCGGTCGCCACCAATATGATCGCGACCAACTGGCGGGAGATGAACCACGCGGTGATGGTTAACGCGGTCGACATCCCGCTGGCGGACCCGCACTTCTGGACGCTGAGCGGGGCCGTGCGGGTCGCCCAGCTGTGCGATGAGTGGGGCCTGACGTGGGGCTGCCATTCCAATAATCACTTCGATATTTCGCTGGCGATGTTCACCCATGTCGGTGCGGCCGCGCCTGGTAACCCGACCGCGATTGACACCCACTGGATCTGGCAGGAGGGCGATCAGCGCCTGACGAAAAACCCGCTGCAAATCCGCAACGGAAAGATTGCCGTGCCGGATGCGCCGGGCCTGGGGATCGAGCTCGACTGGGACCAGGTGCACAAAGCCAGTCAGCTCTATCAGTCACTGCCCGCCGGTGCACGCAACGACGCCACGGCGATGCAGTATCTGATCCCCGGCTGGACATTTGATCGCAAGCGCCCGGCATTTGGCCGTGCAACAGCATAAGGAGCAGGAGATGAGTTCAACACCCAAAGTGACCGCCATGCAGGTGATCCCGGTTGCCGGCTACGACAGCATGCTGCTGAATCTCAGCGGCGCGCACTCGCCATTCTTCACCCGCAACATTGTCATTATCAAAGATAACGCCGGACATACCGGCGTCGGTGAAATCCCCGGCGGGGAGAAAATTCGTCAGACGCTGGAAGATGCCGCCTCGCTGGTGGTCGGCAAAACGCTGGGCGAATATAAAAATACCCTCAGCCTGGTGCGCACGACCTTTGCCGATCGGGATGCGGCCGGTCGCGGCAACCAGACCTTTGATCTGCGCACCACAATCCATGTGGTCACCGGCATTGAGGCAGCGCTGCTGGATCTGCTGGGTCAGCACCTGGGCGTTAACGTCGCCTCGCTGCTGGGTGACGGGCAACAGCGCGACCGCGTGGAGATGCTCGGCTACCTCTTCTATATCGGCGACCGCAGAAAAACCGCCCTGCCATATCAGAGCCAGCCGGACGATCCGTGCGACTGGTATCGCCTGCGTCATGAAGAGGCGCTCACCCCCGAGGCCGTGGTGCGCCTGGCGGAAGCCGCCTATGAGAAATATGGCTTCAACGACTTCAAACTCAAAGGCGGCGTGCTGCGCGGCGGCGAAGAGGCCGAAGCGGTGACGGCGCTGGCAAAACGCTTTCCCACGGCGCGTATTACCCTCGATCCCAATGGAGCCTGGTCGCTCAATGAGGCGATTCTGCTCGGCAAACAGCTCAAGGGCGTGCTGGCCTACGCAGAAGATCCCTGTGGCGCGGAGCAGGGCTACTCCGGGCGGGAAGTGATGGCGGAGTTCCGCCGCGCGACCGGCATGCCTACCGCCACCAATATGATCGCCACCGACTGGCGACAGATGGGACATACCCTGTCGCTGCAGTCAGTCGACATTCCGCTGGCCGACCCCCATTTCTGGACGATGCAGGGTTCGGTGCGGGTCGCACAGATGTGCCAGGACTTCGGCCTGACCTGGGGCTCCCACTCCAATAATCACTTCGACATTTCGCTGGCGATGTTTACCCACGTTGCCGCGGCCGCACCGGGCGCGATCACCGCCATCGATACCCACTGGATCTGGCAGGAGGGGAATCAGCGTCTCACCAGAGAGCCGTTCCTGATCAAAGGCGGCATGGTGCAGGTGCCGCAGAAGCCGGGTCTCGGTATCGAGCTGGATATGGATCAGGTGATGCAGGCCCACGCGCTCTATCAGAAGCAGGGGCTGGGCGCGCGTGACGATGCCGAAGCGATGCAGTTCCTGGCGCCTGGATGGACTTTCGATAACAAACGTCCGTGCCTGGTTCGTTAATCTTTCTGGCTCACGCGGAGCCGTCGTCACAGGAGTTCAACCATGAGTAATGCAGCCTGGCCCAACGGATTTCGTCGTCGCCTGTTAGCGGGTGAAACCCTGATTGGCAGCTGGTGCGCGCTGGCCAGTCCGATCTCTACCGAAATCCTGGGGCTGGCCGGTTTTGACTGGCTGGTGCTGGATGGGGAGCATGCGCCCAACGATATCACCACGTTTGTGCCACAGCTGATGGCGCTGAAAGGGAGCCACAGTGCGCCGGTCGTACGGCCGCCCTGCAACGAGCCGGTGATCATCAAGCGCCTGCTGGATATCGGGTTTAACAACTTCCTCGTGCCCTTTGTTGAGACAGAAGAGGAGGCGCGGCGCGCGGTCGCCTCAACCCGCTATCCGCCCGCCGGTATTCGCGGCGTGTCGGTCTCCCATCGCAGCAACATGTACGGCACCCTGCCGGATTACAACCAGAGCATCAATGACAACATCACCGTGCTGGTGCAGATCGAAACCCGGCAGGCGGTTGATCACATCGACGCCATAGCCGCAGTCGATGGCGTGGACGGCATCTTCGTCGGACCGGGCGATCTCTCTGCGGCGCTGGGCTACCTCGGCCAGCCCGCCCACCCGGAGGTGCTGGACGTGATTAAACACATTTTTGACCGTGCCAGAGCGGCCGGGAAGCCGGCGGGCATTCTGGCCCCGGTGGAGGCGGACGCCCGTCGTTATCTGGAATGGGGAGCCACCTTTGTGGCGGTCGGCAGCGATCTCGGGGTATTCCGCAGCGCCACCCAGGCGTTGTGCGACAAATTTAAGCGCTAAGCAGCAAGGAGACATGCAATGAAGATTGGATTTATTGGCCTGGGCATCATGGGTAAACCCATGAGCAAAAATCTGCTGAAAGCGGGCTATTCACTGGTGGTGCGCGATCACCACGCCAGCAATGAAGCTGAACTGGCTGAACTGGGCGCGACCGTGGCGACCTCGCCGAAAGAGGTGGCTGAGCAGTGTGAGGTGGTCATTACCATGGTGCCCAACTCGCCGCAGGTGAAAGCGGTCTGCCTGGGAGAGGGCGGCATTATCGAAGGCGCGAAGCCGGGCCTGGTGGTGATCGACATGAGCTCGATTGCGCCGCTGGCGAGCCGGGAAGTGCACGATGCGCTGGCTGAGAAAGGGATCAGCATGCTGGACGCCCCGGTCAGCGGCGGGGAGCCGAAAGCGATTGAAGGCACGCTTTCCGTCATGGCCGGCGGAGAGAAAGCGGTGTTTGATCGCTGTTACGACATCATGAAGGCGATGGCGGGATCGGTAGTGCACACCGGTGACATCGGCGCAGGCAATGTCACCAAGCTGGCCAATCAGGTGATTGTCGCGCTGAACATCGCGGCGATGTCCGAAGCCCTGTCGCTGGCGACCAAAGCGGGGGTCAGTCCGGAGCTGGTGTTCCAGGCGATTCGTGGCGGCCTGGCGGGCAGCACGGTGCTGGAGGCGAAAGCGCCGATGGTGATGGATCGCAACTTCAGACCGGGCTTCCGCATCGACCTGCATATCAAGGATCTGGCGAACGCTCTGGATACCTCGCACACGCTGGGCGCGCATCTGCCGCTGACGGCGGCGGTGATGGAGATGATGCAGGCGCTGCGTAATGATGGCCAGGGAACGTCCGACCACAGTGCGCTGGCCTGCTATTATGAGAAGTTAGCGAAGGTTGAAATCGCCCGCTAAATCCCGGTGCCGGTCTCCGCGGAAACCGGCCGGGTTCAGCGCCGTTTCAATGACTCAACTGTGCTCGGATTGCCTATGAAAATCGTAATCGCACCGGATTCATATAAAGAGAGTTTATCCGCCCTGGAGGTGGCATCGGCGATTGAAGCGGGATTCCGTGACATCTTTCCCGATGCCCACTACGTGAAAATACCGGTCGCCGACGGCGGCGAAGGAACGGTAGAAGCGATGGTCGCGGCGACGAAAGGAAACATCGTCAGGCTGAAGGTGACCGGGCCACTGGGCACACAGGTCGAGGCTTTCTATGGCCTCTCCGGCGATGCGTCCACCGCCTATATCGAAATGGCGGCGGCCAGCGGACTGGAGCGGGTGCCTGCCGCCCAGCGCGATCCGCTGATCACCACCTCGTTCGGCACCGGCGAGCTGATCCGGCATGCGCTGGATAAAGGGGTCGGCCACATCATTATTGGCATTGGTGGTAGTGCGACCAACGATGGCGGTGCCGGGATGATGCAGGCGCTGGGCGCCCGGCTGCTGGACGATCGCGGCCAGCAGATTGGTTACGGCGGCGGGGCGCTGCCTGACCTCGCCACCATTGAGATTGATGCACTGGATGCCCGGCTTCGGCAGTGCCGCATTGAAGTGGCGTGTGACGTCACTAATCCGCTGACCGGAAAGGAGGGCGCTTCGGCTGTTTTCGGTCCGCAGAAAGGGGCGACACCGGCACTGGTGCAGCAGCTCGATCAGGCGCTGACCCATTACGCCGCGATTATTCAGCGCGACCTCGATATCGACGTGCTGCATATCCCCGGCGGCGGTGCGGCGGGCGGCATGGGGGCGGCGCTACACGCCTTTTGCCAGGCAGAACTGCGGCGTGGCATCGAAATTGTCACGGAGGCGCTGGGGCTGGCAGAGCAGGTAAAAGATGCCGACCTCGTGATCACCGGGGAAGGCCGCATCGACAGCCAGAGTATCAATGGCAAGGTGCCGGTGGGGGTTGCCAGCGTGGCAAAGCGCTTCAACAAGCCGGTGATAGGCATCGCCGGCAGCCTGACGGCGGATGTGGGGGTGGTGCATCAGCATGGTATCGATGCGGTGTTCAGCGTGCTCTACAGCATCTGCACGCTGGATGAGGCGCTCGCCACGGCCGGCAAAAATGTAACGATGACGGCGCGTAACGTTGCCGCCACGCTAAAGCTGGCCGGCTTTCACTGATCCTGCGGCCAGCCCGGATTACCCGATGCCCAGCAGCTGCCGGGCTTCACGCGCCACGTTCTCCATCTCATCCTGCAGCTCCAGCAGTTCCGGCTCCAGGGCGGCGATATCGCTGGCCTGCAGCAGCTCTCTCTCCAGCTGGTGGCAGAGCTGCTTCATGCGCGGCACGCCGCTGTAGCTGGCACTGCCGTGCAGCTTGTGAATGATCTCCCGCAGGGCCGTGACTTCATTGGCGGCCATAAACTGCGCCATCTTCGCGTGAACTTCCGGTAAAAACTCCAGCAGCATCCGCAGCAGATCCCGTGCCAGGTCGGGTTTATTCGCCGCCTGCCGCAGTGCCAGCTGCCAGTCCAGCGTCGGCAGTATCGGCGGCAGTTCCGGCACGGCGACCACCGGTGCGGGCGTATAGCGCGCCAGCAGCTGCCTTAACTTGCTCTCATCAATCGGTTTGGCAAGATAGTCATTCATGCCCGCTTTGATGAGCTGCTCGCGTTCGCCATCAATGGCGTGAGCGGTCACCGCCACGATGGGGGTCGTGGCGTGCAGCGGCAGACCACGGATGATTTCGCTGGCGCGAATGCCATCGATGTCAGGCATCTGAATATCCATCAGAATCACATCCAGCGACTGCTGGCGCGCCTCGCGGATAGCGTGTTCGGCGCTGCTGCACAGCAGGATATTCTGCACCTGCTCCTCCAGCAGCGCACCGATCAGCTTGAGGTTGGCAGGGTTATCATCCACTGCCATCACCGTCAGCGGCAGGCGCGGGGAGAAGGGCAGCTCGCTGATCTGGCGGGTGTGCAGATCCAGCAGCATCGGCAGGAGTCGCGTCAGGGAGATTGGCTTGGCAATGCAGCCGTCAATGCCGCGCACCTTCAGTTCATCAGCCAGCAGCATCATCGGGCTGGGCAGGGCCATCAGCACATTATCTGCCCGATCCAGCAGCGCATTGATCCTCCCCTCGTTCAGCAGCTCGGGCTGGCTGATGCTGACCGGCATCGCCATCAGCAGCAGCGGATAGTGGGACGCCGGCAGGCCCTCCAGCGTTTCGCTGTAGTCGATCTGCAACGGCGTGGCGCTCAGCATCTCCAGCGCCGCGCGGGCAACGGTGGCATCCGCCTCGACATAGGCGATGCGGGACTGTGACAGCGCTTCCAGCACGCGCGGCATACCGGGCGCGTTGGGGTTAAGATCCAGCTGCACGCGAATCACAAAGGTAGAGCCCTGATCCGGCTGGCTGCTGAAGGTGATATCCCCGCCCATCTCCCGCACCAGTTTCTGGGTGATGACCAGCCCCAGCCCGGTGCCGCCATGACGGCGCGAAATACTGGCGTCGGCCTGGCGGAACGCCTGAAACAGCTGCGTCTGCTGCTGCTCAGAGATACCGATGCCGCTATCCTCTACCTGAATCTCCAGCTCGACGCGCGTCTGGGTCATAACGCGCTGCGTGACGCGCAGGCCGATATGGCCCTGTTCAGTAAACTTGATGGCGTTGCCAATCAGGTTGATCAGAATCTGCTGCAGGCGCAGCGCATCGCCGATGACGTTGTCCGGCACGCTGCTGTCGCACACCACCGTCAGCTCCAGCCCCTTGTCATGCGCCGACGGGGCCAGCAGCACCAGGGTCTCATCCAGGGTGGCACGCAGGGGGAAGGGGATCGCCTCCAGCATCAGCTTGCCCGCTTCCAGCTTCGAAAAATCGAGCACGTCATTAATGATGCTGAGCAGGTTGTTGGCCGAGCGCTCGATGGTCTGCATGTAGTCGCGCTGGGTCGTGCGCAGCTGAGTTTTCAGCATCTGGCGGGTAAAACCCAGCACGCCATTAAGCGGCGTTCGCAGCTCGTGCGACATGTTTGCCAGGAACTCCGATTTGATGCGCGCCGCTTCCTGAGCGCGCTTCTTCGCCAGATCCAGTTCGACGTTCTGAATCTCCAGCTGTTCAAGCGTTTCCCGCAGATCGTACGTCGCCTGGTCGATGTTGTGCTGCATCTCTTCGTGATAGGCGGTCAGCGACATCGCCATGGCGTTGATGCCGTTTTTCAGCGTGCTGAGTTCGCCCAGCATGTACCCCTCAACGCGGCTGTCGAGCTGACCGCGGCGGATGCGGTCAACGGTGGTCACCATGTTGCGGATCGGGCCAGTGACATCACGCATCAGACGATAGGCAAACAGCATCGCAAGGCAGAGGCAGAAGAGCAGCATCAGGGTGGCGACAAACACCTCTTTATACTGCTGCAGGCGCACCGACTGCAGATCGAGTTCAATCGCCACATAGCCCAGGGGGTTGCCCGAGGGTTTGACCTTTTCATCGGGTAATTCATCCAGATCGTAACGCTCGGCCGTGATCGGCGTGCGCAGAATCAACAGATTACCGTGACGCTCCATGGAGACATCATCGGGCAGGGCGTGGATATCCTCCTGCTGCAGCAGGCTGAGATTCTGCCGGTTATTGGAGGTGACGTAGAGCTGGTTATGATTATCGAACACCGAGATCGCCCGGACGATGCCGGAGTGGCGGCGGTGCAGTAAACTCACCAGCTCCCGCATCGCATCGCGATCGTCCCAGGTCATGCTGTATTCGCTGGAGATAGCCAGCGGTTCGATGATATTCGCCCCGGCATCGATTACCTGGCGCTGCAGTTCATTGTAGCGGTGGACCACAAAAAATGAGCTGAGCAGCAGGCCAACCATCAGCGTGGGTGCCAGAATTAAAATCATCATTCGCGCCCGCAGGCTGTATTTGGTCATAATAGTCGCCTGGCTACTCCGGCATTAACCTCCCTGCACATCCTGTCGACAGCACCGTGCAGGTCGTTTCGATAAAGAGAACTGATAACACTATGGCGCAATTTTACGTTGCAAAACAGCGCGTGGCGACACAACAGCGGATCACCGTCACCATCGATGAGCTCGATCCGTTCGGTCAGGGCGTGGCGCGTCACAAAGGCAAAACGATTTTTGTCGCCGGTGCCTTGCCGGGTGAACAGGCGGAGATCACGCTGACAGAGGATAAACGCCAGTTTGCCCGGGGGAAAGTGAAACGGCTGCTCAGCCGCAGTCCGGCACGCGTTGCACCGCACTGTCCCCACTTTGATCGCTGCGGTGGCTGCCAGCAGCAGCATGCAGAGGTGGATCTGCAGCAGCAGAGCAAAGCTCAGGCGCTGAGCCGGATGCTGAGCCAGGCCGCCGCGCAGACGATCGCGGTGGAGGAGGTGATCGCCGGTGAACCCTGGGGCTACCGGCGTCGCGCCCGTCTGGGTCTGCAGTGGCAGAATAAAGCGCAGCGGCTGCAGATGGGGTTTCGCCAGGAGGCGAGCAACGATCTGGTCGATATTCAGCACTGCCCCGTTTTAGTGCCCGAACTTGAGGCATTGCTGGTGCCGCTGCACCACTGCCTGAGTGCACTGCGCGCCGTCAGGCGTCTCGGTCATGTGGAACTGGTGCTGGCGGATAACGGCCCGCTGATGATCCTGCGCCATCTTGATGCGCTGCATCCGGACGACCGTGAAAAACTGGAACAGTTTTCGCATAAGCATCAGCTGATGCTCTTCCTGGATGCGGGTGATGAAGGGTTAACGTCGCTAACGACTCAGACACCTTTTTATCACTCTCACCAGCTTAAGCTAACCTTCAGTCCACAGGACTTTATTCAGGTTAACGATGCGGTGAATCAGCAGATGGTGGCAAAGGCGATAGCCTGGCTCGATCTGCAACCGGAGGACCGGGTTCTGGATCTCTTTTGCGGCATGGGAAACTTCACACTTCCTATAGGAATCTTCGTACAAAATGTGGTTGGTGTGGAGGGGGTTGCAGCATTAGTGCGGCAGGCAGCGTATAATGCTGATTCGAATAATCTTAAAAACGTCAGTTTTTTTCAGCATAATCTGGAAGAGACGGTGTCGCGCCAGCCGTGGGCGGCACAGGGATTTAACAAGGTATTACTCGATCCGGCACGCGCCGGGGCTGCGGGCGTGATGGCACATGTGGTTAAACTTGCGCCAGAACGCGTGGTCTATGTGTCGTGTAATCCAACAACACTCGCCCGCGACAGTCAGGTCTTGCTGTCGGCAGGCTACCAATTGGAAAGGGTCGCGATGCTGGATATGTTCCCTCATACCCGTCATCTCGAATCCATGGTGCTGTTCAGAAAAACATAAGCGATGTATGTCGTTGTGCAGGAGAGGTTATGGTTGCGGTCAGAAGTGCGCATTTAAATACTGAGGGGGAATTTGCCCTCGACCAGTGGATCGCCAGTCTCGGTATCGCCAACCCGCAATCATGTCAACGCGTTGCCGATACCTGGCGCTACTGTGAAGCGCAGACGCAGGACCATCCCGATCAGTCGCTGCTGCTGTGGCGCGGGATCGAGATGGTGGAAATCCTCTCCATGCTCAGCATGGATATCGAAAGCCTCTGTGCGGCGCTGATCTTCCCGCTGGCTAACGATGAAGTGGTGAGTGAGGAGGAGCTGGAAACCGCCGTCGGCAAAGGCATCGTCTCGCTGGTGCACGGCGTGCGCGACATGGACGCCATCCGCCAGCTGAAAGCGATTCACAACGACTCCATGGCCTCTGAACAGGTCGATAACGTCCGCCGTATGCTGCTGGCGATGGTCGAAGATTTCCGCTGCGTGGTGCTGAAGCTGGCCGAACGCATCATGAACCTGCGCGAAATGAAAGATGCGCCGGAAGATGAGCGGGTGCTGGCGGCCAAAGAGAGCACCAACATCTATGCTCCGCTGGCCAACCGTCTCGGCATCGGTCAGCTCAAATGGGAGCTGGAAGATTACTGCTTCCGCTATCTGCATCCCGACGAATACAAACATATTGCGCGGTTACTGCATGAGCGGCGTATCGACCGCGAGCAGTATATCGACAACTTCGTCAGCAACCTGCGCAAAGAGATGGCCAAAGAGGGCGTGCGCGCCGAGGTCTACGGTCGTCCGAAACATATCTACAGCATCTGGCGTAAGATGCAGAAAAAGTCGCTGGCCTTTGATGAGCTGTTTGATGTGCGGGCGGTGCGCATCGTGGCCGATCGCCTGCAGGATTGCTACGGCGCGCTGGGCACGGTGCATACGCTCTATCGCCATCTGCCCAGCGAGTTTGATGACTACGTCGCTAACCCGAAACCCAATGGCTATCAGTCGATTCATACCGTGGTGTTAGGCCCGCAGGGCAAAACGGTGGAGATTCAGATCCGTACCCGCCAGATGCATGAAGATGCGGAGCTGGGGGTGGCGGCGCACTGGAAATACAAAGAGGGCCCAACCTCGAGCAGCGCGCGTGGCGCTGCCGGCCACGAAGAGCGCATCGCCTGGCTGCGTAAGCTGATCAGCTGGCAGGAGGAGATGGCGGACTCGGGCGAGCTGCTTGAAGAGGTGCGCAGCCAGGTGTTTGATGACCGGGTCTACGTCTTTACCCCGAAAGGGGACGTGGTGGATCTGCCTGCCGGATCGACACCGCTCGACTTTGCCTACCATATTCACAGCGACATCGGTCACCGCTGCATCGGCGCAAAAATTGGCGGCCGCATTGTGCCGTTTACCTATCAGTTGCAGATGGGCGACCAGGTTGAGGTGATTACCCAGAAGCAGCCGAACCCGAGTCGCGACTGGCTCAACCCGAACCTGGGCTACATCACCACCAGCCGCGGACGCTCGAAGATCCACAACTGGTTCCGCAAGCAGGATCGCGACAAGAACATTGCCGCCGGACGGCAGATTCTGGATAACGAGCTGAACCAGTTCGATATCAGCCTGCGCGAGGCGGAAAAACTGCTGCTGCCGCGCTATAACGTGACCTCGCTTGAAGAGCTGCTGGCGGCGATTGGCGGCGGCGATATTCGTCTCAACCAGATGGTGAACTTCCTGCAGGCGAAGCTGAACAAGCCGAGCGCCGAAGAGGAAGATCGTGAGGCGCTGCGCCAGCTGACGCAGAAAGCCTACACTCCGCCGGCGCGCAAAGAGAGCGGGCGCGTGGTCGTGGAAGGGGTGGGCAATCTGATGCACCATATCGCCCGCTGCTGCCAGCCGATCCCGGGCGACGATATTGTCGGTTTCATCACCCAGGGGCGCGGCATCTCTATCCACCGCGCCGACTGCGACCAGCTGGCCGAACTGATTTCCCACGCCCCGGAACGCATCGTCGATGCGGTGTGGGGCGAAAGTTACTCCAGCGGCTATTCGCTGGTGGTGCGGGTGACGGCCAACGATCGCAGCGGGCTGCTGCGCGACATCACCACCATTCTCGCCAATGAGAAAGTGAATGTACTGGGCGTGTCGAGCCGCAGCGACACCAAAAAACAGCTCGCCACCATCGACATGGATATTGAGATCTACAACCATCAGGTACTGGGACGTGTCCTGGCGCGCCTGAACCAGGTCTCTGATATCATTGACGCCCGTCGCCTGCACTGATTGTCAGTCAGGCCCTGCGGCAACCGGCAGCGTGCGGTTGCGCGGGCGCAATCTGCACCCCGGGGCGCTGCCGGATGCGCGTTACAGCATCCGTCAGCGCCTGTCATGCGCCTCTCTGTTTCCTGTCATCTGACCATCAATCAAGGATCTACCCGAATGAACGCTATTGAGCGCCTGCTTGGCATTATGAAAACCCTGCGCGATCCCGAGCATGGCTGTCCGTGGGATCGTGAACAGACCTTTGCCAGCATCGCGCCCTATACGCTGGAAGAGACCTATGAGGTGCTGGACGCCATCCAGCGCGAAGATTTCAGCGACCTGCGCGGCGAGCTGGGCGACCTGCTGTTTCAGGTGGTCTTTTATGCCCAGATGGCGAGCGAAGCGGATCGCTTCAACTTTGAGGATGTCTGCCACGCCATCAGCGACAAGCTGGAGCGCCGTCATCCGCACATCTTTGGCGAGGCCACGGCGGAAACCAGCACGGAGGTGCTGAAAAACTGGGAAGCGATTAAAAGCGCCGAACGGGCAGAGAAAGCGCAGCATTCGGCGCTGGACGACATCCCCAAAGCACTGCCTGCGCTGATGCGCGCCCATAAAATCCAGAAGCGTTGTCATAATGTCGGCTTCGACTGGACCACCCTGGGACCGGTGGTGGCGAAAGTGCATGAAGAGATTGATGAGGTCATGCACGAGGCGCAGCAGAGCGTGGTGGACAGCGAAAAGCTGGAAGAGGAGATTGGCGATCTGCTGTTCGCCACCGTCAACCTGTCGCGCCATCTGGGCAGCAAAGCAGAAACCGCACTGCAGAAGGCCAACGACAAGTTTGAGCGCCGCTTCCGCGCGGTTGAAGCGATCATTGCCGCGCAGGGACTGAGTATGCCGGGGGCGACGCTGGAACAGATTGAAACCGCCTGGCAGCAGGTCAAAGCCGGGGAGAAGTGATGATTATTCCAGCGCTGTGCATAAAGTCGCCGTTTGCGCTTACACGATTCAGCGCGCCATCAACTTTGTGACGCACGTCAACATTTCTTTGGCGGCTATCCGCTATGTTAGCCGCAGCAATGCGTTGGAGGATGGCTGTGATTCATCAATTGTGGCTGATAGCGGTTTCCAGTATACTGTTTTCCCGTCCTGGTTATTCCACCGTCTTTAAACCTAAACTCTCAGGTTCAGCATGACAACGAATTATATTTTTGTGACCGGCGGGGTCGTTTCCTCTCTGGGTAAAGGCATTGCCGCAGCCTCCCTCGCAGCCATTCTCGAAGCCCGTGGTCTGAACGTGACCATCATGAAGCTGGACCCGTATATCAACGTGGATCCAGGCACCATGAGTCCGACGCAGCACGGCGAAGTTTTCGTCACTGACGACGGCGCCGAAACTGACCTGGATCTGGGTCACTATGAGCGCTTCATCCGCACCAAAATGACGCGTCGCAACAACTTCACCACGGGTCGTATCTACTCAGATGTCCTGCGCAAAGAGCGCCGGGGCGACTATCTGGGCGCAACCATTCAGGTTATCCCGCACATCACCAACGCCATCAAAGAACGCATCATTGAAGGCGGCGAAGGTCATGATGTCGTGCTGGTCGAAATCGGCGGCACGGTAGGCGATATCGAATCGCTGCCGTTCCTGGAAGCGATTCGTCAGATGGCCGTCGATGTGGGCCGCGAGCACACCATGTACATGCACCTGACGCTGGTGCCTTATATGGCGGCGGCGGGTGAGGTGAAAACCAAACCGACTCAGCACTCTGTTAAAGAGCTGCTGTCGATCGGTATTCAGCCAGACGTGCTGATTTGCCGTTCTGACCGTGCCGTACCGGCTAACGAACGCGCCAAAATCGCCCTGTTCTGTAACGTCCCTGAAAAAGCGGTGATCTCGCTGAAGGACGTCGATTCCATCTACAAGATTCCTGGCATGCTGAAATCGCAGGGCCTGGATGACTATATCTGCAAGCGCTTCAACCTGAACGCACCGGAAGCCAACCTGGCCGAGTGGGAGCAGGTGATTTACGAAGAAGCCAATCCGGGTGGCGAAGTCACCATCGGTATGGTGGGCAAGTATGTTGAGCTGCCGGATGCCTACAAGTCCGTGATCGAAGCGCTGAAACATGGCGGCCTGAAAAATCGCGTGACCGTGAACATCAAACTGATCGATTCGCAGGATGTGGAATCACGCGGTGTCGAATTGCTGAAAGATCTGGATGCGATTCTGATTCCGGGTGGCTTCGGTTACCGCGGTGTGGAAGGCAAGCTGATGACCGCGCAGTATGCGCGTGAAAACAATGTGCCGTACCTGGGTATCTGCCTGGGCATGCAGGTCGCGCTGATGGAGTTTGCGCGCAATGTCGCCGGGATGCCGGGCGCCAACTCCACCGAATTTGTGCCAGACTGTAAATACCCGGTGGTGGCGTTAATCACCGAATGGCGTGACGAAGAGGGCAACGTCGAAGTCCGCAGCGAGCAGAGCGATCTGGGCGGCACCATGCGTCTGGGCAGCCAGCAGTGTCAGTTAACGCCGGGCAGCCAGGTTCGCCAGCTCTACGGCTCTGACACCATCGTTGAGCGCCATCGCCACCGCTATGAAGTCAACAATATGCTGTTAAAGCAGATTGAAGCAGCCGGTCTGCGCGTGGCGGGTCGCTCTGGTGATGATCAGCTGGTTGAGATCATCGAGATCCCGAACCATCCGTGGTTTGTGGCTTGCCAGTTCCACCCGGAGTTCACCTCGACACCACGCGACGGCCATCCGTTGTTTGCCGGCTTTGTGAAAGCCGCGCATGAGCATCAGAAGCGTTTAGCGAAGTAAGTTTCACAAACAGCGCGCGAACTTTTCGCGCGTTGTTTGTCTTAGGATTGACTAACTTGTACTGAGGAAAATCGTAATGTCCAAAATCGTAAAAGTCATCGGTCGCGAAATTATCGACTCACGTGGTAACCCGACTGTTGAAGCTGAAGTGCATCTGGAAGGCGGTTTCGTAGGCCTGGCCGCTGCGCCATCAGGTGCTTCTACCGGTTCACGCGAAGCGCTGGAACTGCGTGACGGTGACAAATCACGTTTCCTGGGCAAAGGCGTAACCAAAGCCGTTGCTGCAGTAAACGGTCCGATTGCTGAAGCGGTAAAAGGCAAAGACGCGAAAGATCAGGCGAACATCGACAAGATCATGATCGACCTGGACGGTACTGAGAACAAATCTAACTTCGGTGCAAACGCCATTCTGGCTGTTTCCCTGGCGGCGGCAAAAGCGGCGGCGGCGTCTAAAGGTCAGCCACTGTATGAGCACATCGCTGAACTGAACGGCACCCCGGGCAAATACTCTATGCCACTGCCAATGATGAACATCATCAACGGTGGCGAACATGCCGACAACAACGTCGACATCCAGGAGTTCATGATCCAGCCGGTTGGCGCAGCTAACGTGAAAGAAGCCATCCGTATGGGTTCTGAAGTGTTCCACAACCTGGCAAAAGTGCTGAAAAGCAAAGGCATGAGCACCGCTGTCGGTGACGAAGGCGGCTACGCACCAAACCTGGGTTCCAACGCTGAAGCGCTGGCTGTTATCGCAGAAGCGGTAAAAGCAGCAGGCTACGAGCTGGGCAAAGACATCACCCTGGCGATGGACTGTGCGGCATCTGAGTTCTACAAAGATGGCAAATATGTTCTGGCCGGTGAAGGCGGTAAAGCGTTCACCTCTGAAGAGTTCACCCACTTCCTGGAAGATCTGACTAAACAGTATCCGATCGTCTCTATCGAAGATGGCCTGGACGAATCTGACTGGAACGGCTTCGCTTACCAGACCAAAGTTCTGGGCGACAAAATCCAGCTGGTGGGTGATGACCTGTTCGTAACCAACACCAAAATCCTGAAAGAAGGTATCGAAAAAGGTATCGCGAACTCCATCCTGATCAAATTCAACCAGATCGGTTCTCTGACCGAAACTCTGGCTGCGATCAAAATGGCGAAAGACGCGGGCTACACTGCGGTGATCTCTCACCGTTCAGGTGAAACCGAAGATGCGACCATCGCTGACCTGGCGGTTGGTACTGCAGCAGGCCAGATCAAAACCGGTTCAATGAGCCGCTCTGACCGTGTTGCTAAGTACAACCAGCTGATCCGTATCGAAGAAGCGCTGGGTTCTAAAGCGCCATTCAACGGTCTGAAAGAAGTAAAAGGTCAGTAATGACCTGGTGCTGATGCCACGTTGCGTGGCATCGCATAAACAGAAAGCCCCGCCCTGTGCGGGGCTTTCTGTTTATGCAGTGTACAGTCACGGATGGCAGGGCCCGATCAAGCGGCATTCCTGCCGGCCCGTGCAGTTCCCTGCGCGCGGAGAAAAGGCACAACGCGTGGTTGAGCTGCGCGACAAATCTGCCATAATCAGCGCCCCGATTTATCCAGGCGAGTAAAAAATGTTCTACCCGATTAACGAAATGTTCCAGACACTGCAGGGCGAAGGTTACTACACCGGCGTGCCTGCTCTCTTTATCCGCCTGCAGGGATGCCCGGTGGGCTGTAGCTGGTGCGATACCAAACATACCTGGGACAAACGGGCAGATCGGGAGACCTCGCTGGGCGACATTTTGATCAAAACGGTGGAGAGTGACGCCTGGGGCGATGCCGACGCGGCGACCCTGCTTCGCGCCATCGAACAGCAGGGCTGGACGGCGCGGCACGTGGTGATTACCGGCGGTGAACCGGCGATATACGATCTGCGCCCGTTAACCGCTGCGCTGGAACAGCAGGGTTTTCAGTGCCAGATTGAGACCAGCGGCACTCACGAAATCCACTGCTCTGAACGGACCTGGGTGACGGTGTCGCCGAAGGTGAACATGCGCGGCGGCTACGACGTGCTGCCGCAGGCCCTGAGCCGGGCTGATGAAATCAAACATCCGGTGGCGCGCCAGCGTGATGTCGAGGCACTGGATGCGCTACTGGCGGGCATTGAGGACAGCAAAACGCGCATCATCGCGCTTCAGCCCATCAGCCGCAAAGAGGATGCGACCCGCCTCTGCATTGAGACCTGCATCGCCCGTAACTGGCGTCTGTCGATGCAGACCCACAAATATCTCAATATCGCCTGATTTTCATCGCGGTGGTTTCTGCGCGCGGAGGGGGGCGTGCAGGGCAGGAGATAGCAGAGGCGAAAAAGGGGAGCCGCGTCGGATCGAAGGATTCGATCCGACAGGGTCAGCCGCGGTAAACGCAGCCCGCAGTACAGGTTTCTTTGATCATGACCGCGCTTAACAGCGGCAGTTGCGGCTTCATCTGATCCCAGATCCATTTCGCCAGCACTTCGCTGGTGGGATTTTCCAGGCCGGGAATATCGTTCAGGTAGTAGTGGTCCAGCCGATCGTAGACCGGCTTAAACGCCGCTTTCAGTTCAGCAAAATCCATAACCCAGCCGGTATGCGCATCCACTTCGCCGGTAATCTCCAGACGAACCAGGAACGAATGACCGTGCAGACGGCCACATTTGTGTCCGGCCGGCACATTCGGAAGATGGTGCGCGGCCTCGAACTGGAATTCTTTAAACAGGGTGGTAGACATAGTGGTTCTCAGACATTAAAAAACCGCTGAATTCTACCTGATTACCGCTTTTTTCGCACCCGCTGCGCACGAAGCGTTCTTTTTCTTCACCCGTCTTCCTCTGATGTCCAGCTAATTAACTGATATAGCGCCGCTTTGCTTACCACTTTTGCTGATTAATCCTACCTGAAAAACCATTTAGTCATTTTGGTTATTTGATATGTCGAAGGCGTATTTAATCGTTAATATACAGCCCGGTAACCTACGCACTCTTCCGCCATTTTACGGTCCGGACTTCTGATACTGGAATTTTTAACGCGATGACGACTCAGGCACCTGGTTCAATGCTTCCGCTCTCTCCGGAACAACTCGCCCGCTTACAGGCGGCGACGACAGATTATTCCCCGACTCAACTGGCGTGGCTGTCAGGCTATTTCTGGGGCAGGGTAGAACAGGCACCGGGTAGCGCCGTCGCCAGCAGCACACCGCCTGCGGCGGCCGCTGAAGCACCGGTTATCACACTGCTTTCCGCCTCACAGACCGGCAATGCCCGTCGTCTGGCCGAGCAGCTGCGTGATGATCTGCTGGCCGCCAAGCTGAATGTCAACCTGGTGAACGCCGGTGATTACAAGTTCAAACAGATTGGCCAGGAAAAGATGCTGGTCGTCGTTACCTCGACCCAGGGCGAGGGCGAACCGCCTGAAGAGGCGGTGGCGCTGCATAAGTTCCTGATGTCGAAAAAGGCACCGAAAATGGAGGGGGCCGCCTTTGCCGTGTTTGGCCTGGGCGACACCTCCTATGAATTCTTCAGCCAGGCGGGCAAAGATTTTGACAGCCGTCTGGCCGAGCTGGGCGGCGAGCGCCTGCTTGATCGCGTGGATGCGGATGTCGAGTATGCGGAGCAGGCCACGGCCTGGCGCAGTGCGCTGACAGCGATCCTCAAAGCGCGCGTGCCGACCGAATCGCCGGCGCAGGCGGCCGCGACAGTGGCAGGCAGCGTCAACGAAGTGACCACCAGCCCCTACAGCAAAGAGGCGCCGCTCAGCGCCAGCCTGGCGGTGAATCAGAAAATCACCGGACGGGATTCCGACAAAGATGTGCGCCATATCGAAATCGATCTGGGCGACTCCGGTCTGCGCTATCAGCCCGGCGATGCGCTGGGCGTCTGGTATGAAAACGACGCGGCGCTGGTCAGCGAACTGCTGGAGCTGGTCTGGCTGAAAGGCGATGAACCGGTTGAGGTTCAGGGCAGCACGCTGCCGCTGGCCGAGGCGCTGCAGAAGCATTTCGAGCTGACGGTGAACACGGCGCAGATTGTTGCGCAGTACGCTCAGCTGTCACGTAACGCCGAACTGCTGGCTCTGGTGGATGATAAAGCCAGACTGCAGCACTATGCGCAGCAGTACCCCATCGTCGACATGGTGCGCCTGGCCCCGTCTGAGCTCAGCGCCGAACAGCTGACCGGACTGCTGCGTCCGCTGACGCCGCGACTCTACTCTATCGCCTCCTCTCAGGCAGAAACCGATACCGAAGTGCATATCACCGTGGGTGCCGTTCGCTTTGATATCGAAGGTCGCCAGCGCGGCGGCGGCGCATCCACCTGGCTGGCCGATCGCATTGAAGAAGAGGGCGAGGTCCGGGTGTTCATCGAACATAACGACAACTTCCGCCTGCCGGCCGATCCGGATGCTCCGGTCATCATGATCGGGCCGGGCACCGGCATCGCTCCCTTCCGCGCCTTTATGCAGCAGCGCGATAACGACGGTGCGGGCGGCAAAAACTGGCTATTCTTTGGCAATCCCCACTTCACCGAGGATTTCCTCTATCAGGTCGAGTGGCAGAAATATGTGAAGGATGGTCTGCTGACCCATATCGACCTCGCCTGGTCACGCGATCAGGCTGAAAAGATTTACGTTCAGGATAAGATCCGCGCGAAAGGTGCCGAAGTGTGGCGCTGGATTCAGGAGGGCGCGCATCTTTATGTCTGTGGCGACGCCAATCGCATGGCAAAAGACGTCGAGCAGGCATTGCTGGATGTGGTGGTCGAACACGGCGGAATGGATCGTGAAACGGCCGACGAATTTTTAAGTGAGCTGCGCATTGAGCGCCGTTATCAGCGAGACGTTTACTAATGAGCGATAAACACCCTGGACCGCTGGTTGTAGAAGGCAAATTAACCGACGCTGAGCGTCTGAAGAAGCAGAGCAACTATCTGCGCGGCACCATTAAAGAAGATCTGGAAGAGGGTCTGACCGGTGGATTTACCGGCGACAACTTCCTGCTGATCCGTTTCCACGGCATGTACCAGCAGGACGATCGCGACATCCGTGCCGAGCGTGCTGAGCAGAAGCTGGAGCCGCGCCACGCCATGATGCTGCGCTGCCGTCTGCCGGGCGGGATCATTACGCCGACCCAGTGGCTGGCTATCGACAGATTTGCCACCGACAAAACCCTTTATGGCAGCATCCGTCTGACCAACCGTCAGACCTTCCAGTTTCACGGCATTCTGAAAAAGAACGTGAAGCCGACGCATCAGATGCTGCACGAAGTGGGGCTGGACGCGCTGGCGACCGCCAACGACGTCAACCGTAACGTTCTCTGCACCTCGAACCCGGTTGAGTCGGAACTGCATCAGGAAGCGTATGAGTGGGCGAAGAAGCTCTCTGAGCATCTTCTACCGCGCACCCGTGCCTATGCCGAGATCTGGTGGGACAAGGAAAAGATCGCGACCACCGATGAAGAGCCGATCCTCGGTGAAACCTATCTGCCGCGTAAGTTCAAAACGACGGTGGTGATCCCGCCACACAACGACGTGGATCTGCACGCCAACGATCTGAACTTCGTAGCGATCGCTGAAAATGGCAAGCTGGTGGGCTTTAACCTGCTGGTGGGCGGCGGCCTGTCGATCGAGCACGGCAACAAAGCGACCTACGCACGCACCGCCAGCGAGTTTGGCTACTTCCCGGTGGATAAGATCCTCGACGTGGCTGAAGCGGTTGTCACTACCCAGCGCGACTGGGGTAACCGTACCGACCGTAAAAACGCCAAAACCAAGTACACCCTGGAGCGCGTGGGCGTCGAGACCTTTAAGGCGGAAGTGGAAAAACGGGCCGGCGTGACCTTTGAGCCGATCCGCCCGTATGAATTCACCACCCGTGGCGATCGCATTGGCTGGATTAAAGGCATCGACAATAAATGGCACCTGACGCTGTTTATCGAGAATGGTCGCCTGCTCGACTATCCAGGCCGTCCGCTGAAGAGCGGCATTGCCGAAATTGCGAAAGTCCATCAGGGCGATTTCCGCCTGACCGCCAACCAGAACCTGATTGTGGCGGGCGTGCCGGAGAGCGAGAAAGCGAAGATTGAAGCGATTGCCCGTGAACATGGTCTGATGGATCACGTCACGCCGCAGCGCGAAAACTCGATGGCCTGCGTGGCCTTCCCGACCTGTCCGCTGGCGATGGCGGAAGCAGAACGCTTCCTGCCTGCCTTCGTGACCAAAGTCGAGGGCATCATGCATGCGCACGGCGTCGGTGATGAGCACATAGTGTTACGCGTTACCGGTTGTCCGAACGGTTGTGGTCGTGCCATGCTGGCAGAGCTGGGTCTGGTGGGTAAAGCGCCAGGCCGCTATAACCTGCATCTGGGCGGAAACCGCACCGGAACGCGTATTCCCCGCATGTACCGTGAGAACATTAACGAAAGCGAAATTCTCGCCACCATTGATGAGCTGGTGGGACGCTGGGCCACCGAGCGCCAGGCCGCAGAAGGCTTTGGTGACTTCACCATCCGCGCGGGCATTGTCGCGCCGGTGCTGGACCCGGCACGCGACTTTTGGGAGGAGGCAAAATGAGTCATCCTGACCTCGCAGCACTGAATGAGATGTCCAAAGTCCAGCGCGCAATGGCGCTGGCGGCGACCAATGCGCAGCTGGAAAAGGCGTCAGCAGAAGAGCGGGTCAGCTGGGCGCTGGAGCATCTGCCGGGCGCCTATGTGCTCTCATCCAGCTTCGGTATTCAGGCCGCGGTGTCGCTGCACCTGGTGACGCGTCAGCAGCCCGATATTCCGGTGATCCTGACCGACACCGGCTATCTCTTCCCGGAGACTTACCGTTTTATTGATGAGCTGGCAGACCAGCTCAATCTCAACCTCAAAGTGTTCCGCGCCGAAACCTCCCCGGCCTGGCAGGAAGCGCGCTACGGCAAACTGTGGGAGCAGGGCGTCGAGGGGATTGAGAAGTATAACGAGATTAACAAAGTCGAACCGATGAACCGCGCGCTGGAAACCCTGGGCGCGCAGACCTGGTTTGCCGGTTTGCGCCGCGATCAGTCGGGCAGCCGGGCGAATCTGCCGGTGCTGGGCGTGCAGCGCGGCGTCTTTAAGGTGCTGCCGATTATCGACTGGGATAACCGGAAGATTCATCAGTATCTGGAACAGCACAAGCTGAAATACCATCCGCTGTGGGATGAGGGCTATCTCTCGGTGGGCGATACCCACACCACCCGCAAATGGGAGCCGGGTATGGCAGAAGAAGAGACCCGCTTCTTCGGTCTCAAGCGTGAGTGCGGCCTGCACGAAGGCTGAATCCCGCGCCTCTTCTCTCCCCCCTGACTGGCGGGAGAGAAGGGCGTCACTGCCTGGTCTCAGACGCCGGTTAAGCCACTGAAGGCTTCCGCTGCCCGCGTTACATTCACCTTTGTCACCTCATACTGCGCCACGGCGACAAAAGGATCTTCCGCTAAGATCGCCTCCAGCCGTTCACGCTCAATATCCCTCACCAGCAGCATGCCGCCGGTGCGCGGATCTTTACGTCCCGCCGCAATAAAAATGTCCGCGTCAAAATAGCGATTAAGCCAGTCGATATGGCCAGCCAGCAGGGTTTCAACTTCCTCTACCGGACGAATGTAATTCAGAAAGACGACGTACATGTCAGATCCTCACACCTTGGGATTGGTCAGTTCTCTGAGCAGCGGCAGCAGCACGCTGACACTGTCATGGGTTCGTCGGGCTATCTGACCCGGCAGCCAGCGGTCAAGGTAGTTCAGATTATCCAGGTCAGTCTGATGGCGGGTGACGCCATCGGGAAAGTGGCGGCTGCGGTGACGCTGCAGCGCGCCATCTTTATTTCCCAGCGTCCAGTTACTGGCGGTCACATCCAGCAGCGGAAAACCCGCCCTGTCAAAGGCATTCAGCCCGCTGACATCTTTGCGGGTCAGCTGATGACTGGCGGCGGGAATGCCGAGCTGGCGGGCCAGCAGCAGCGCCCGATCGCTGGTCTGCTTGCGTACCGCCCGGGGCGTATTCATGCCGCTGTTAAAATAGAGATGATCGCCGGTGATCAGGCTGTTGAGGTCGATGACCAGCAGGGTGTTCTTCTTCTCACGCGCGCTCATCCGCTCCACGTAGTCATCCATGCCGTGCAGATCGGCTTCTCCGGCGCTCAATGCCACAAAGCGGACGCCATAGTGCAGCGGTTTCTGACTCAGCTGCTGCGCCAGTTCCAGCATCACGCCCAGCCCTGAGGCGTTATCATCCACCCCCTGCAGACGCAGGCCGCCCAGATTGCGGTGAACCTGGGCGCTGTTCAGCGGCGTCCAGGTATCCAGATGGGCCACGATCAGGATCTCCTGCGGCACGCTGCCGGCGCGTGCGGCAATGACCGAGGTGGCGGTCAGCTTGTGCCAGCGCCGCGAGCCATCCTCTTCCTGCCAGTTGTAACCGGTGTTGAACTGACGGGTATTGGTCTGATAACCCAGCGCGGTAAATTGCTGCTGCAGATAGTCAGCCGCCATCAGCTCAGCCGGGCTGCCGCTCATGCGGCCCGGGAAAAAGGTGGCGATGTGCCGGACCTGCTGCTCGGCAAACTGGCCGGGCGGCGTGGCCAGTGCCAGCGAGGAGAGGAGTGCGCCAGACAAAAGAGTGGCAACCCTCAGACGGAGGGAACAAAACATAGTGCATCCTTTTTTTTATTTGTCCGGAGCGGGCCTGTACAGGGGCCAGGGCCGCTCATGCCGGGCGTATTATACGCTTTTTGTTCCGCAATCCTGTTAGTGGAATCGGGCGCTGTCGCCTCCGGCACAGAGAGGCAGACCTTTGAGCTGGCACTTATCTGCTTTTGCAGCGCAGCAGGTGCGGAGGAATCTGTGAGCCTGTTCACGAAAAAGCCATTACATTTCATCTGTTAAGATCAAATTGTTCTGTGCTTTGCGCCACCGTTATTCCATTCGGTAACTACTCATTCCAATTCGTAATTTCATCTGGATAAACTCAGCGACGTATAGTCCCGTTAATACAAAGTTAAAACATCAGGGTTAACGTGGACTATTTGCCTCTTTTTGCCGATCTCTCTGGCCGCCCGGTTCTGGTTGTCGGCGGTGGAGATATTGCGGCGCGAAAAATTGAACTGCTGCGTCGCGCGCGCGCGCGTGTTCAGATCGCCTCTCGTGAACTCTGCCCGGAACTGCAGGAACTGCTGGATAAGCAGGAGCTGGAGTGGGTGGCGACCGAATTTGATCCGGCTCAGCTGGATGGCGTTTTCCTGGTGATTGCTGCCACCGACGATAACCATCTCAACACCCAGGTTTTTGAAGCCGCTAACGCGCGGCATAAGCTGGTTAACGTGGTCGACGACCAGCCAAAATGCACCTTTATCTTCCCGTCGATTGTTGACCGCTCACCGCTGGTAGTAGCGATCTCCTCCAGCGGCACCGCGCCGGTACTGGCACGCATGCTGCGCGAAAAAATTGAAACGCTGCTGCCCGCCAGTCTGGGTCAGATGGCGGAGGTAGCCGGGCTGTGGCGCGATAAGGTCAAACAGCGCTTCAGCCGCATGTCCGATCGTCGGCGTTTCTGGGAGCGGGCCTTCGACGGTCTGTTCGCCAGTCAGATGTCCGCCGGTAACGTCGAAGAGGCGAAACGCACGCTGGATCGTGAACTGCTGGAAGAGCCAACCCGTCAGGGCGAGATCTTTCTGGTCGGTGCCGGGCCGGGCGACAGCGGCCTCCTGACGCTGCGTGGCCTGCAGGTAATGCAGTTAGCCGATGTGGTGCTCTATGACCATCTGGTCAGCGAAGAGGTGCTGGACCTGGTGCGTCGTGACGCCGACCGCATCTGCGTCGGTAAACGCGCCAGCGCGCATACGTTGCCGCAGGAAGAGATTAATCAGTTGCTGGTTTCACTGGCGCTGAAAGGTAAGCGCGTTGTCCGCCTCAAGGGCGGCGATCCCTTTATCTTTGGCCGCGGCGGCGAAGAGCTGCAGGCGGCACAGCAGGCGGGCGTGCCGTTCCAGGTGGTGCCGGGCGTCACCGCGGCTGCCGGTGCGACGGCCTATGCCGGGATTCCGCTGACCCACCGCGACTATGCCCAGAGCGTGATGTTTATTACCGGTCACTGCCGTCCCGATGGGGATGATATTGACTGGCCATCGCTGGCGCGTGCGCGTCAGACGCTGGCGATTTATATGGGTACGGTTAAAGCGGCCCTGATCAGCGAGGCGCTGATTCAGCATGGTCGTGCGGCCTCCACGCCGGTGGCGGTGATCAGTCGCGGCACCCGTCAGGATCAGCAGGTGCTGACCGGCACCTTAGAACACCTTGAGGCGCTGGCCGCCTCGGCACCCACTCCGGCGCTGCTGGTGATCGGAGAGGTGGTTAATCTGCACGGGCAACTCGCCTGGTTTAAACATTCAGCACAGCAGGGGGCTCGCGAGTCCGCCGTTGTCAATCTGGCTTGAGGGAAAATCATGGACCAAAAACGACTCACTCATCTGCGTCAGCTGGAGGCGGAGAGCATCCATATCATTCGCGAAGTGGCTGCAGAGTTCAGCAACCCGGTGATGATGTACTCCATCGGCAAAGACTCTTCGGTCATGCTGCACCTGGCACGCAAAGCGTTCTATCCGGGCACGCTGCCGTTTCCGTTGCTGCATGTGGACACCGGCTGGAAATTCCGCGAGATGTATGAATTCCGTGACCGCGCCGTGAAAGCGATGGGTGCCGAGCTGATCGTTCACCGCAACCCGGAAGGGGTGGCGATGGGCATTAACCCGTTTGTCCACGGCAGCGCCAAACACACCGATATCATGAAAACGGAAGGGCTGAAGCAGGCGCTGGACAAATATGGTTTTGACGCGGCCTTCGGCGGCGCACGTCGCGATGAAGAGAAGTCGCGCGCCAAAGAGCGTATCTACTCGTTCCGTGATCGCTTCCATCGCTGGGACCCGAAAAACCAGCGCCCTGAGCTGTGGCACAACTACAACGGTCAGATCAACAAGGGCGAAAGCATCCGCGTTTTCCCGCTGTCGAACTGGACCGAACTGGATATCTGGCAGTACATCTTCCTGGAAAACATTGAGATCGTGCCGCTCTATCTCGCCGCGCCGCGTCCGGTGCTGGAGCGTGACGGCATGCTGATGATGATTGATGACGATCGTATCAATCTGCAGCCGGGTGAAGAGATCACCCAACGGATGGTCCGTTTCCGTACCCTCGGCTGCTGGCCGCTGACCGGTGCAGTAGAGTCCGAAGCGCAGACGCTGCCGGAGATCATCGAAGAGATGCTGGTGTCCACCACCAGTGAGCGTCAGGGCCGCATGATCGACCGCGACCAGTCCGGTTCGATGGAACTGAAAAAACGCCAGGGTTATTTCTAAGGAGACGCCAGATGAATACCGTAATTGCACAACAGATTGCCGACCAGGGCGGCGTTGAAGCCTGGCTGACCGCTCAGCAACACAAGAGCCTGCTGCGTTTTCTGACCTGCGGCAGCGTGGACGATGGAAAAAGTACCCTGATTGGGCGTCTGCTGCACGACACCCGTCAGATCTATGAAGACCAGCTCTCTTCACTGCACAACGACAGCAAACGTCACGGCACCCAGGGCGAGAAGCTCGATCTGGCGCTGCTGGTGGACGGTCTGCAGGCGGAGCGTGAGCAGGGCATTACCATCGACGTGGCCTACCGCTACTTCTCGACCGAAAAGCGTAAATTCATTATTGCCGACACGCCGGGCCATGAGCAGTACACCCGCAACATGGCGACCGGGGCCTCCACCTGCGACCTGGCGATCCTGCTGATCGACGCGCGTAAAGGCGTGCTGGATCAGACCCGTCGTCACAGCTTTATCTCAACGCTGCTGGGCATTAAAAACCTGGTGGTGGCGATCAACAAGATGGATCTGGTGGACTACAGTCAGGAGCGCTTCGAGGCGATCAAACAGGATTATCTCGATTTCGCCGCCCAGCTGCCGGACGATCTCGACATCCGCTTTGTGCCGATGTCGGCGCTGGAAGGGGACAACGTTGCGACGGCCAGCCAGACCATGCCGTGGTACACCGGCCCGACGCTGCTGGACGTGCTGGAGACCGTGGAGCTGAAGCGCGTTGTCGACCATCAGCCGATGCGCTTCCCGGTGCAGTATGTGAACCGTCCTAACCTCGATTTCCGTGGCTATGCCGGTACCCTGGCGTCAGGCAGCGTGCAGGTAGGACAGCGCGTTAAAGTGCTGCCGTCTGGCGTGGAGTCGACGATTGCCCGCATTGTGACCTTTGATGGCGATCTGCAGGACGCGGGAGCAGGGGAGGCGATTACCCTGGTGCTGCAGGATGAGATTGATATCAGCCGTGGCGATCTGCTGGTGGACGCCAGCGAAACGCTGACGGCGGTGCAGTCGGCCAGCGTAGACGTGGTGTGGATGGCGGAGCAGCCGCTGCAGGCGGGTCAGAGCTACGATCTGAAAATCGCCGGTAAGAAAACCCGTGGCCGGGTCGAAAAGGTGCTGCACCAGGTCGACATCAACTCGCTGGCGACCCATCAGGTCGAGGCGCTGCCGCTGAACGGAATCGGTCGCATTGAGATCGTCTTCAATGAACCGATGGTGCTCGACAGCTATCAGCAGAACCCGGTGACCGGCGGCATGATCTTTATCGATCGCCTGAGCAACGTCACGGTCGGGGCGGGCATGATCCATCAGCCCAACCAGGATGTGCCGGCCAGTGCGGGTGAGTTCAGCGCCTTTGAGCTGGAACTGAATGCGCTGGTGCGCCGTCACTTCCCGCACTGGAACGCGCGCGATCTGCTGGGCGGTCAATAATGGCGCAGCACGACGACAACGTGGTGTGGCATGACCATCCGGTCACCCGCGCGGCACGCGAACAGCAGCACGGCCATCAGGGCGTGGTGCTGTGGTTCACCGGGCTGTCGGGCTCGGGGAAATCCACGGTCGCCGGTGCGCTGGAGCAGGCGCTGCACCGCATTGGTGTCAGTACCTATCTGCTGGATGGAGATAATGTGCGTCACGGCCTGTGCCGTGACCTCGGTTTCAGCGATGACGACCGTAAAGAGAATATCCGTCGGGTCGGCGAAGTGGCGAAACTGATGGTGGATGCCGGATTAGTGGTGCTCACCGCCTTTATTTCACCGCATCGCGCCGAGCGGCAGATGGTGCGCGATCTGCTGGAACCGGGACAGTTTATCGAGGTGTTTGTCGATACGCCGTTAGCGGTGTGCGAGGCGCGCGATCCTAAAGGGTTATACCGCAAAGCCCGTGCCGGAGAACTGCGAAACTTCACCGGCATCGACAGCGTTTACGAAGCCCCGGAGAGCCCGGAAATTCAGCTGGATGGCGAACAATTGGTTACAAAACTGGCCGCCCAATTGTTAGACCTGCTGCGTGACCGCGATATCATCAGATCCTGAAGAGACAGCGGCAAATCGTCTCTGATTTGCCGCCCTCGCACCAACAGGATGCCTATGCAGAACATAACCCCACTGCTCGCTCGTAAAGATGACACCACCCCGGATGAGCCACGCTCACTGCTGCCGGGCTGCGTGATCGGCTTTCTCGCTTACTGGTGTGCGCTGGCGATCCCATTCCTGCTGTTCGGCTCTAACACGCTGTTTTTCTTTCTTTATACCTGGCCATTCTTTCTGGCGCTGCTGCCGGTTGCGGTGGTCGCCGGTATTGCCCTGAATACCCTGCTCAGCGGACAGTGGCTCTGGACCGCACTCGCCACCGTGATTCTGGTGGTCTCTCTCTTCTGGTTAATGTTCTCTTTTCTCTCCGGCTGGTAAGCGCTGATGCCCCTGCGCTGATGTGCAAACGCATCGGCCGGTTACAAATCTTTTCCCCCTGGAATCGCTGCTGATTCATATTTTGTGCAGACGCGCGGCAAAGCGCGCCATTTTCTCCGCTGGTGTGGAGTCCTGTGCAAAGTTATGGGATGATTGGGCCGTTTTTAGGGGGCGGGATGGGAAAACTGACGTTACTGTTACTGGTGCTGCTCGGCTGGCTGCAATATTCATTGTGGCTGGGGAAAAATGGCATCCACGACTATACGCGCGTCAATGATGATGTCGCGGTGCAACAGGCTAACAATGCCAAACTGAAATCGCGCAACGATCAGCTGTTTGCCGAAATTGATGACCTCAATGGCGGCTCGGAAGCGATCGAGGAGCGTGCACGCAATGAGCTGGGCATGATTAAGCCCGGTGAGACCTTCTATCGTCTGGTGCCTGACCAGAACAAACGCAACGCGCAACAATCAGCGCAAAACCAACAACGATAAAACATGAATACTCTGGCCTCCCTTGCGGATGTGATTGCCGTAGTGCCCGCGGCCGGGATCGGCAGCCGCATGCAGGCAACCTGTCCTAAGCAGTATCTGACGATTGGTCAGCACACCCTTCTGGAACACAGCATTGCACGTCTGTTTTCCCATCCTGCCATTAAACAGGTTATTGTCGCCCTCAGTCCCGACGATCAGCACTTCGCCTCACTGCCGCTGGCGCGCGATCCGCGCGTGCTCAGGGTTACCGGCGGAGAGACCCGCGCCGAATCGGTGCTGGCTGGCCTGCAGGCCGCGCAGGGTGCCGCGTGGGTTCTGGTTCACGATGCTGCCCGTCCCTGTCTGCATCCCGACGACCTGCAGCAGCTGCTCAACGTGCGCGAACAGAGCCACGTCGGCGGGATTCTGGCCGCACCGGTGCGCGACACCATGAAGCGGGGCGAGCCGGGCAAAGCCGCGGTGGCCCACACGGTAGAGCGTGACGATCTCTGGCACGCCTTAACCCCCCAGTTTTTCCCGCATGCGCTGCTGACAGCCTGCCTGACGCGGGCACTCACCGAAGGCGCAACCATTACGGATGAGGCCTCGGCGCTGGAGTATTGCGGCTACCATCCGCTGCTGGTCAGCGGACGCAGTGATAACATCAAAGTCACCCGGCCAGAAGATCTGGCGCTGGCGGCTTTTTATCTGAGTCAGATTCAATTAAAGGAGAGCGCATGATGCGTATCGGTCACGGTTTTGACGTTCACGCCTTTGGCGGAGAGGGTCCGTTAGTGATTGGCGGTGTGCGGATCCCGTTTGAGCAGGGGTTTATCGCCCATTCCGATGGTGATGTGGCGCTGCATGCGCTGACGGATGCGCTGCTGGGCGCGGTCGCCATGGGCGATATTGGCAAGCTGTTTCCGGATACCGATCCCGCGTTTAAAGGCGCGGACAGCCGCGGCCTGCTGCGCGAGGCCTGGCGTCGTATCGAAGCCAAAGGGTATCGCATCGGTAACGTGGATGTCACCCTGATTGCCCAGGCGCCGAAAATGCTGCCGCATGTGCCGCAGATGCGCATCAACATTGCGGAAGATCTGGGATGTCACATGGATGCGGTCAATGTCAAAGCCACCACGACCGAAAAGCTGGGCTTTACCGGGCGCGGTGAAGGGATCGCCTGCGAAGCGGTGGCCCTGCTGCTGAAAGCCGACACTCAATGACGCTTCACTATCTGCACGGCACGCCCGCTGCCACCGGCGTCATCAAAGCCAGCCCGGAAGATTTTGTGGTGGTTGAAGATCTCGGTTATGGCCCGGATGGGGAAGGTGAGCATCTGCTGGTACGCATCCGTAAAGTGGGCGCGAATACCCGCTTCGTGGCGGAGGCACTGGCGAAATATCTCGGGGTGCATCAGCGTGACATGAGCTATGCCGGGATGAAGGATCGCCATGCCGTGACAGAGCAGACGCTCTGTTTCCGTCTGCCGGGGAATGCGATGCCCGATCTGCGCGGTTTTGCGCTGGAGGGGGTTGAGATCCTGCAGGCGGTACGCCACAAGCGCAAGCTGCGCACCGGCGCGCTGGCCGGAAATGCGTTCCGGCTGGTCATCCGCCAGATCAGTGACCGTGAGGCGGTTGAGACGCGCCTGACGCAGATTCGTGACGCGGGCGTGCCGAACTATTTCGGTGAGCAGCGTTTCGGGCGCGGCGGCAACAACCTGGTGATCGCAGAGAAGTGGGCGCGCAATGAGATTACCCTGCGCGATCGCAACAAGCGCAGCCTGATGCTCTCTGCCGCGCGCAGTGCGCTGTTTAATCAGGTGACCAGTGCGCGTCTGGCGCAGCAGGGTGGCCTCAGTCAGGTCCTTAACGGCGATGCCCTGCAGCTGACCGGGCGAGGCAGCTGGTTTGTTGCGCAGCCGGATGAGCTGGAAGCGTGCCAGCGTCGGGTTGAACAGCATGAACTGCGCATCACCGCGCCGCTGCCGGGGCGGGGTGAGGCGGGTCCGCAGGCGGATGCGCTGGCTTTTGAAGAGCAGGTGCTGGCTGGCGAAACCCTGCTGACCGGCCTGATTGAGCGCGAGCGGGTGGATGCCGCACGCCGTGCCATGCTGGTCGTGCCGCGCGATCTGCGCTGGAGCTGGTGGGATGAGGTGACGCTGGAGCTGACGTTCTGGCTGCCCGCAGGCAGCTTCGCCACCAGCGTCGTCAGAGAACTGCTGGTTCAGGCCGACGCGTCCGATCAGATTGATGAGTAATCTTCGCCGCAACCTGACCCGCTGTGTGGGGAATGTTGCGGCAACCCCCCTCTGCTGTGTGATTTACGCCTACCACTTCCTTGCGTGCCTCGCTAGAATGCAAAAATCGCCGCCCATTCCTCACCTGTTGCCATGCCGTTCAGACAGGTTCAGTCGCGGCGACCAGTCGAATAAAAAAAGGTCAGAACGAAATGCGGATATTGCTCAGCAACGATGACGGCATTCATGCGCCAGGTATTCAGACTCTGGCGAAAGCCCTGCGGCAGATTGCTGACGTGCAGGTGGTTGCCCCCGATCGTAACCGAAGCGGTGCGTCAAACTCGCTCACCCTGGAAACGCCCCTGCGAACGTTCACCCATGAAAACGGCGATATCGCGGTGCAGATGGGTACCCCGACCGACTGTGTCTATCTGGGGGTGAATGCCCTGATGCAGCCGCGGCCCGATATTGTGGTGTCAGGCATCAATGCCGGTCCCAACCTGGGGGATGATGTGATTTACTCCGGCACGGTCGCGGCGGCGATGGAGGGGAGACACCTGGGCTTACCGGCGATCGCCGTTTCGCTCAATGGTCATCAGCACTACGAGACAGCCGCGGCGGTGACCTGTGCGCTTCTCCGGGCGCTGACGCATGAGCCGTTGCGCACCGGTCGCATTCTCAATATCAACGTGCCCGATCTGCCGCTCTCCGAACTCCGGGGCATTCGCGTGACGCGCTGTGGCAGCCGCCATCCGGCCGATCAGGTGATTGCGCAGCAGGACCCGCGCGGCAATACCCTCTACTGGATTGGCCCGCCGGGTGAAAAACTGGATGCCGGGCCGGATACGGACTTCGCCGCCGTGGATCAGGGCTATGTCTCTGTCACCGCGCTGCACGTCGATTTAACGGCGCACAGTGCCCAGGAGGTGCTCAGCGACTGGCTGGCGAAAGCTGAGGTGAATCTGGCATGGTGAATCGGCGTATTGAGACGTTGCTGTCACAACTGCGTCAGCAGGGCATCCATGACGAAAACCTGCTGAAAGCCATCAGCGAGGTGCCACGCGAACGCTTTATCGATGAGGCGTTCGAGCACAAGGCCTGGGACAATGTCGCTCTGCCTATCGGTTCTGGTCAGACCATCTCACAGCCTTACATGGTGGCGCGGATGACCGCGCTGCTCGGGCTGAATCCCCATTCGCGGGTGCTGGAGATCGGCACCGGTTCGGGTTATCAGACCGCCATTCTGGCCCACCTGGTTGATCACGTCTATTCCGTGGAGCGGATTAAAGGGCTGCAGTGGCAGGCCAAGCGCCGGCTGAAACAGCTCGATCTGCACAATGTCTCCACCCGCCATGGCGACGGCTGGCAGGGCTGGCCATCCCGTGGCCCGTTCGATGCGATTATCGTCACGGCGGCCCCGCCGGAAATTCCGATTGCGCTGATAGCGCAGCTGGCAGAAGGCGGCATTATGGTGCTGCCAGTGGGGGAAGATCAGCAGGTACTGAAACGGCTGCGTCGTCAGGGAAAAGAGGTGACGGAAGAGACCATCGAGCCGGTGCGTTTTGTTCCGCTGGTGCAGGGCGACCTGGCCTGACCCTCTACGTATTTCTTCACAACTGTTTCATGGCACCACGTACCTGATGTTGTTACTATCCGGTTTACCTAACGAAAACACAGCTTTTATCGCGTCACGCAGAGCATTCTGCTGGCAGATACAGTGAAACAGATAGATCAGAGTTGCCATCACGGGGGATTAATGAGCACGGGAAGCACACTTTTTCAGTTACGCCGTCTGGCGGCGCTTTCACTGGTAGGTTTCTGGCTGGCAGGCTGCAGCTCCAGCGACAACTCGCAGGCGCCCATCAGTCGCGTGGGCGACAATAGCGGCATGAACAGCAGCCCGTCTGACACAGGCATGGTTTCGGGCGGCGTACCTGCCACACCTGCCCAGGGACAAATGTTAAGCACAAATTCAGGATCTGCTCCCCGTAGCGGTGGAATGATTAGTACCAGCGATAATGTTGAGACACAGAATGGCCGGATTGTGTACAACCGCAGTTATCAGAATATTCCAAAGGGTAGTTACTCCGGTGAAACATATACCGTTAAGCGCGGTGACACATTGTTTTACATTGCCTGGATTACCGGCAACGACTTCCGCGATTTAGCCCAGCGCAACAACGTTCCGGCGCCCTATAGCCTGAATGTGGGGCAAACGCTGCAGATTGGAAATGGGTCAGGTCAGCCGATTACGGGCGGAAATCCCATTACCGTTGCTGATGCAACGCAGGGCGGTGTCCCGGCGTCGCCACAAATTAAAGCGCCTGTTGTTGCACAGCAACCTGTTATTACGTATTCTGATGATTCGGGTAATTCGGGTGGCAGCAAATTGTTGCCTTCGAAAGGAGCAAATGTTGCAACGACAACAGCTCCAGTCGTTACCGCCCCCCCAACGGTGAGCAGTACCACCAACAGTTCAACGCCGGTCGGAAGCTGGCGCTGGCCGACCGATGGGAAGATTATCGATAACTTCTCTGCCGCCGAGGGTGGCAATAAAGGGATCGATATCGCCGGAACGCGCGGACAATCTGTCGTTTCCACCGCATCAGGACGCGTGGTTTACGCAGGTAACGCACTCCGGGGGTACGGTAATTTAATCATCATTAAACACAACGATGATTACCTGAGTGCCTACGCCCACAACGATACAATGCTGGTTCGGGAACAACAGGAAGTTAAGGCGGGGCAGAAGATCGCTACCATGGGTAGCACCGGAACCAGTTCAGTCAGATTACATTTTGAAATTCGTTACAAGGGGAAATCCGTAAACCCGTTGCGTTATTTACCGCAGCGATAATCCGGCAGAACAGACCCTTTTTATGTTCTGCCCTGGAATCACGGGTAGGAGCCGCTTATGAGCCAGAATACGCTGAAAGTAAACGAGTTACATGAGAACGCGGAATTCGATGAGAATGGAGCTGAAATTTTTGACGAGAAAGCACTCGTTGAAAACGAAGCCAGTGATAGCGACGTAGCGGAAGAAGAGTTGCTATCACAGGGTGCGACGCAGCGTGTTTTAGATGCGACGCAGCTCTATCTTGGGGAGATTGGCTATTCTCCGTTGTTAACGGCAGAGGAAGAGGTTTTCTTCGCTCGCCGTGCATTGCGGGGTGATATTCCTTCCCGTCGCCGTATGATCGAAAGTAACTTACGCCTGGTGGTGAAAATCGCCCGTCGTTACAGCAATCGTGGTTTAGCTCTGCTGGACCTGATTGAAGAAGGTAACCTCGGCCTGATTCGCGCCGTTGAGAAATTTGACCCGGAGCGCGGGTTCCGTTTCTCAACGTACGCCACCTGGTGGATTCGTCAGACCATTGAACGGGCGATCATGAATCAAACCCGTACTATCCGTCTGCCGATTCACATTGTTAAAGAACTGAACGTTTATCTGCGTACTGCGCGTGAACTGTCCCACAAGCTCGACCATGAGCCGAGTGCGGAAGAGATCGCGGAGCAGCTTGATAAACCGGTTGATGACGTAAGCCGTATGTTGCGTCTCAACGAACGCATTACCTCGGTTGACACGCCATTAGGTGGGGATTCTGAAAAAGCGCTGCTGGATATTCTGGCCGATGAGAAAGACAACGGCCCGGAAGACACCACGCAGGACGATGACATGAAACAAAGCATCGTCAAATGGCTGTTCGAACTGAACGCCAAGCAGCGTGAAGTGCTGGCACGTCGTTTCGGCCTGTTGGGCTATGAAGCGGCAACGCTTGAGGATGTCGGCCGTGAAATCGGCTTAACCCGTGAGCGTGTCCGTCAGATTCAGGTTGAAGGTTTGCGCCGTCTGCGCGAAATCCTGCAGGCGCAGGGCCTCAACATTGAAGCACTGTTTCGTGAATAACTGATCTGAGCATGAATGCGAAAAGCGGTGGTGAAAACCACCGCTTTTTTTATGCCTGCAGAAAAGGTCAGGCAGAAACGTAGCGGGCCGGTCCGCGCTTTTACGCGGCACGGCGAACCTTCAGACCAGCGACTTAAGGCGATAGATCCAGTCGAGCGCCTGACGCGGCGTCAGCGTATCCGGGTCCAGCGCCTCCAGGGCTTCTACCGCCGGTGAGGTCTCTTCAACCAGCAGCGGCAGCTGAGAACCATCGACCGTCGATGAGGCGGAGTGACTGGAGACGGTCTCCAGCTCTTTCAGCTTGCTGCGCGCGCGTCTGATGACCTCTTTGGGCACCCCCGCCAGCGCTGCCACGGCCAGACCATAGCTCTTGCTGGCGGCCCCCTCCTGCACGCTGTGCATAAAGGCGATGGTGTCACCGTGCTCCACCGCGTCCAGGTGAACGTTCACCACGCCCTCCATTTTCTCCGGCAGGGTGGTCAGCTCGAAGTAATGGGTCGCGAACAGCGTCATCGCTTTAATGCGGTTGGCCAGGTTTTCGGCACAGGCCCAGGCCAGCGATAAGCCGTCGTAGGTGGAGGTACCGCGTCCAATCTCATCCATCAGCACCAGACTGTTTTCGGTGGCGTTGTGCAGGATGTTGGCGGTTTCGGTCATCTCCACCATAAAGGTCGAGCGTCCGGAGGCGAGATCATCAGCGGCACCCACGCGGGTGAAGATGCGATCCAGCGGGCCAATCAGCGTCTCATCGGCGGGAACAAAACTGCCAATCCACGCCATCAGCGCAATCAGCGCCGCCTGACGCATATAGGTACTTTTACCGCCCATGTTCGGACCGGTGATGATCAGCATTCTGCGCTGGGGGGCCAGGGAGAGCGGGTTAGCAATAAACGGCTCTTTCAGTACCTGTTCAACCACCGGATGGCGACCGCCGCTGATTTTGATCCCGGCTTTATCCTGCAACACCGGTCGGCAGTAGTTCAGCGTCCAGGCACGCTCAGCCAGATTGCTCAGCACATCCAGCTCTGCCAGCGCCGCGGCACTCAGCTGCAACGCTTCAAGATGCGGCAGCAGCTGATCGAACAGCGCCTCATAGAGGCTTTTTTCCAGCGACAGCGCTTTCCCCTTCGAGGTCAGTACCTTGTCTTCGTACTCTTTCAGCTCCGGGATAATGTAGCGTTCCGCATTTTTCAGGGTCTGACGACGGACATAGTGCATTGGCACCTGATGGCTCTGCGCGCGGCTTACCTGGATGAAGTAGCCGTGTACGCCGTTAAAGCCAACTTTGAGGGTATCCAGTCCCAGCTTCTCGCGTTCGCGAATCTCCAGCCTGTCGAGATAGTCCGTTGCGCCATCGGCCAGCGCACGCCACTCATCCAGCTCGGCGTTATAACCGGGGGCAATCACGCCGCCGTCGCGGATCAGCACCGGCGGGGAGTCGATGATCGCCTGCTCCAGCAGCTCACGCAGCGCGGCGAACTCGCCCATCTGGGTGCGCAGCTTCTGCAGCTGTGGTGCTTCAACATCGGCCAGCAGCTGGTTAAGCTCCGGCAGCTGCTGAAAAGCGTGCCGCATGCGGGCCAGATCGCGCGGGCGGGCGGTACGCAGCGCCAGGCGGGCCAGGATTCGTTCCAGATCGCCGACCTGACGCAACACCGGCTGAAGCACCTCACTGAGAGGCTGCAGTTCTGCAATCGACTCCTGACGCTGGGTGATCGTGCGCACGTCGCGCAGCGGCATATGCAGCCAGCGTTTGAGCATCCGGCTTCCCATCGGGGTGACCGTTTTGTCCAGCACGGCCGCCAGGGTGTTGTCGGTGCCGCCTGCCAGGTTCTGGGTGATCTCCAGATTACGGCGGGTGGCCGCATCCATAATGATGCTGTCCTGCTGCCGCTCCATGCTCAGCGAGCGGATGTGCGGCAGGGTGGTGCGCTGGGTATCTTTGGCATACTGCAGCAGACAGCCCGCCGCACTCAGTCCGAGCTGCGCATTCTCCACGCCAAACCCGTTAAGGTCACGGGTGCCGAACTGCAGATTGAGCTGCTGCCGGGCGGTGTCGATCTCAAACTCCCACAGCGGACGGCGGCGCAGGCCACGACGCTGATCGATCAGTGACATCGCCTGGAAATCTTCAGGGTAGAGCAGCTCGGCCGGGTTGGTGCGCTGCAGCTCTGCCGCCATGGTTTCGGCATCGGCAGGTTCGCTGAGGCGAAAACGGCCCGAGCTGATATCGAGCGTGGCGTAGCCAAACCCCCGCGGGCTTTGCACAATCGCCGCCAGCAGGTTGTCGTGCCGCTCCTGCAACAGCGCCTCATCGCTGATGGTTCCCGGCGTAACGATACGCACCACTTTGCGCTCGACCGGCCCTTTGCTCAGCGCCGGGTCACCGATCTGCTCGCAGATCGCCACGGATTCGCCCAGCTGCACCAGCTTAGCCAGATACCCCTCAACCGCATGATAGGGCACACCGGCCATCGGGATCGGTTCGCCTGCCGACGCGCCGCGTTTGGTCAGCGAAATCTCCAGCAGCTGTGAGGCACGTTTCGCGTCGTCATAAAACAGCTCGTAGAAGTCACCCATACGGTAAAACAGCAGAATGTCAGGGTGCTCTGCCTTGAGGCGCAGGTACTGCTGCATCATGGGCGTGTGAGAAGGAAAGTCCTTTTCGGTTGGCTCTTGCATAAGGTTTTAACTCATTTTTGATGCGGTAAATTTCTGGCGGTCAACGCCCATGAAACCGAAAGGCATTCCAGGCGCGCAGGATAATCAGATGATAACGAATAGGGCAGGGCATATGCCAGCCTGATGCGCAGACCGTGAACCTGACCGGCCAGGAGCCATCCTGGCAAATGGCAGGGCGGCTGCGACAGAAAAGTGTCACTTTTGCACCCTCTGATGTGCTGCTGCGAGGCGGCTCGCGATTTCTGGCAGGATAGCGCACCGGGGGATTGCCGATCAGGCGGCTGCGCGCGGAGCGTGCGGTTCACCGGCAGGGTCGCGCGGATTAAAGAAAAATCAGTCCACCGTGCCCGCCTGAAAAAGAGACACCGGTCAAAGAAGTGGCACGCACATCTGCGCCCGGCGGACAAAAGTGGTTGAATCAACGGGTTACATTTTCAGCGCGCAAAATTTACCCGGCGCAGTCAGGTCAGCATCACGCCGTCATAGCGGCGACCGGGAGCGTTTGCCGGGATGATGACGTCGCGCTCAGGATGGAACGGAAAGTCTGAATAACGGCTTTAATGACCTTAATTATCAGGAGGATAAATGTCACTAACCCGTCGGCATTTCTTACACTCAGGCGCGGCGCTGGCTTTCGCTGCGACGTTTCCCGCCTTCGCAAACGTGCCTTACAGTTCGGGCGAGAAAAAACCTCAGCTGATTCCGCCGCCAGGCAGCGTCGATTGCCATATGCATCTGTACGACAGCCGCTGTCCTGCCGTGCCTGGCACAAAACTGATGAACCCGGCGAACGCCTCACTGGAAGACTATCGGAAGCTTCAGCAGAGACTGGGCATCAACCGGATGGTGATTGTCACGCCCTCCCGCTATGGAACCGATAACAGCGTCCTGCTGAATGGCCTGGCGGCGAGCGGGGGAAATGCGCGCGGCGTGGTGGTGCTGGACTCGTCGGTCAGCGATGATGAACTGCAGAAGCTGCATCAGGCGGGCGTCAGGGGAATCCGGTTCAATCTGCGTTACAGCGCGGTTAACCTCGATGATATGGAGAAGTTAGCAGCTCGCGTAAATCCCCTGAACTGGCATATTCAGGTGGTGACCTCTGGTAAACACTTAACCGAACTGGAAAGCCGGCTGCAAAGACTCCCGACCCCGGTGGTGATCGATCATATGGGGCACGTGCCGCAGCCGGAGGGCATTACGTCGCCGGTGTTTACCACGCTGCAGCGGATGCTGGATGGCGGGAAAAGCTGGATAAAACTCTCCGGGGTTTATATCGACTCCTTAACCGGCGCGCCGGGCTATAACGATGTGACGCCGGTGGCACAAAAACTGGTGCAGATTAACCCGGAACGGCTGCTGTGGGGCAGCGACTGGCCGCATCCGACCGAACCGGACAGCCATAAGCCGGACGATGCGGTGTTACTCGATCTGATGCAGGTCTGGGCGCCGGAGAGCCGGGATCGGCAGAGAATACTGCGTGATAACCCCGTTAAGCTCTATGACTTCTGACGCAGCATTTACAGGCAGCCAGGTCAGTTCAGCCCGTGCTGCAGCGCCCATACCGCGGCTTCCAGCCGGGATTTAAGGTTCATCTTCTTCAGCAGATATTTGACGTGGACCTTAACGGTGCTTTCGCTGATGGCCAGCTTACGGGCGATCGCTTTATTGGTCATCCCGTCGCTGATCAGCTGCAGGATTTCGCGTTCGCGTCGGGTCAGCTGCGTGATGTCACGCGGCCGGGCAGGCCGGGCGTCGCGCAGCCGGGTGACCAGCATCGGCGTTAACGCCTCGCTCAGCACGATCTGACCGGCTGCCGCCTGATGCAGGGCTTTCAGCAGCGCTTCCGGCTCCATATCTTTCAGCAGATAGCCATCGGCGCCGCGCTGCAGTGCGCTGACGACATCCTCTTCCTCATCCGACACGCTGAACACCACCACCCGCCCGGAGAGGGGGGCTTCGCGCAGTCGGGTCAGGGTATCCAGCCCATTCAGTCCCGGCATATTCAGATCCAGCAGGATCAGGTCAGGATCGTGCTGCTGCGCCAGCGCCACGCCCTGCGCACCGTTTCCCGCCTCGGCAACCACCTGCAGTCTCTCATCCAGCGCGATTAGCTGCTTCAGCCCGTTGCGCAGCATGGGGTGGTCGTCGATCAATAAAAGCGTAAATGTCTCTGCCGTCACCATGACTCCTGTTCCTGTCACCGCTGCCCGTCCGGATCGGGTGTGGGCCTATCTTACCGGTGAGGCGGGGGCGCTATATACCCCCAAAGGACTACTCCTTTATTTCCATTTTCCCTCTCCCCGGCACGCCATTTTCAGTGCAGCCGATTAACCTTATGATTTGCAATGACTCTCTGCTGCCTCTCCGCTACTTATCCCGGCTGAGACAGGATGACCACGCCCGGATAACCTGCATTGCCGTTGATTTGTATCAAGCAAGCGGGCAGGGCGGATACGCAGGATATGCCCCATTATTCTTCTGCTGATGAGAGAGTCATGACCCAATCTGCCCCTTTGCAAACCCCGACGCGCGGCGCACCGATCCAGGAGTGGCAACCGGAAAATGCGGCGTTCTGGCAGGCGCGGGGTAAACGCATCGCCAGCCGCAACCTCTGGATCTCTGTCTTCTGTCTGCTGTTGAGCTTCTGCGTCTGGATGCTGTTCAGCACCGTCGCGGTTAACCTGAATAAGGTCGGCTTCCGCTTCAGCACCGAACAGCTCTTTCTGCTGACCGCGCTGCCGTCGGTCTCCGGCGCGCTGCTGCGTGTGCCTTACTCATTTGTGATTCCCGTCTTTGGCGGACGCCGCTGGACCGCCTTCAGCACCGGCATCCTGATCGTCCCCTGCCTGTGGCTCGGTTTTGCGGTAAGGGACAGCCAGACCTCCTTCGCCACCTTTATGGCGATCGCTCTGCTGTGCGGTTTCGGGGGCGCGAACTTCGCCTCCAGCATGGGCAATATCAGCTTCTTCTTTCCCAAAGCCCGTCAGGGCGGCGCGCTGGGCATCAATGGCGGCCTGGGGAATCTCGGCGTCAGCGTCATGCAGTTTGTTGCCCCGCTGGCGATCTCCTGCGCCATTTTTGGTTTTGCCGATGGGGGACAAGTCACCGCGAGCGGCGATAGCCTCTGGCTGGAAAATGCGGCCTGGATCTGGGTGCCGTTTCTGGCCATCGGCACGCTGGCCGCCTGGCTGGGAATGAACGATCTGGCGGCAGCGAAATCCTCGCTGCGCGAACAGTTGCCGGTGCTGAAACGTCCGCACCTCTGGATCATGGCGCTGCTCTATCTGGCGACCTTCGGCTCCTTTATCGGCTTTTCAGCCGGTTTCGCCATGCTGACAAAGACGCAGTTTCCCGGCGTGGTGATTATGCACTACGCCTTTTTTGGCCCGCTGATTGGCGCACTGGCGCGATCAGCAGGCGGCATGATCTCGGATCGCTTCGGCGGAACCCGCGTCACCCTGATCAACTACGTGCTGATGGCACTGTTTGCTGCACTGCTGTTTCTCACGCTGCCGGGAGCCGGACATCAGGGATCGTTCGTCGCCTTCTTCGCCCTGTTTATGGGCCTGTTCCTCACTTCCGGCCTCGGCAGCGGTTCCACCTATCAGATGATTGCCGTGATCTTCCGCCGGCTGACGCTGGAACGCATCAAAGCCGAAGGTGGTGACGAGGCGCTGGCACAGCGGGAAGCCGCCACAGAAACCTCCGCGGCGCTTGGCTTTATTTCCGCTATCGGCGCGCTGGGCGGCTTCTTTATTCCACAAACCTTTGGCCTCTCGCTTGCCATGACCGGCTCTCCGGCCGGGGCGATGAAAATCTTTCTGGTCTTCTACCTCTGCTGTATCGCCATCACCTGGCGGGTCTACGGACGAAAAGCGCGCGCCGGATAACGACAACGCCGGTGTGGCGCACCGGCAATCCCTTTATTTTCTGCATCAGCACGCATGCAGAGTAAGCAATGTGACACCAGGCCTTCAGGAGCCTTCCGGATGAGCAAATTTCTCGATCGATTTCGCTATTTCAAACAGCTGGCTGAGCCCTTTTCCGGCCAGCATGGTCAGACGCTGAACAGCAACCGTGACTGGGAAGATGGCTATCGCAGTCGCTGGCAGCACGATAAAGTCGTGCGCTCTACCCACGGCGTTAACTGCACCGGCTCGTGCAGCTGGAAAATCTACGTCAAAAACGGCCTGGTCACCTGGGAGACCCAGCAGACTGACTACCCCCGCACCCGTCCCGACCTGCCGAACCATGAACCGCGCGGCTGTCCACGCGGTGCCAGCTACTCCTGGTATCTCTACAGCGCCAACCGCCTGAAATATCCGCTGATGCGTAAGACGCTGATCCAGCTCTGGCGCGAGGCGAAGGCGCAGCATAGCGATCCGGTGGAGGCCTGGGCCTCCATCATCCGCGATCCGGAAAAAGCGCGCAGCTATAAACAGGCGCGCGGACGCGGCGGATTTGTGCGGTCCAGCTGGCAGGAGGTGAATGAGCTGATTGCCGCCGCAAATATCTGCACGGCCAAAATCTACGGCCCTGATCGCGTGGTCGGCTTCTCGCCGATTCCGGCGATGTCGATGGTCTCCTATGCCGCCGGGGCGCGTTACCTGTCGTTAATTGGCGGCACCTGCCTGAGCTTCTATGACTGGTATTGTGACCTGCCACCGGCCTCACCGATGACCTGGGGCGAGCAGACCGACGTGCCGGAATCCGCTGACTGGTATAACGCTTCCTACATCATCGCCTGGGGCTCAAACGTGCCACAGACCCGCACCCCGGATGCGCACTTCTTTACCGAAGTCCGCTACAAGGGGACGAAAACCGTGGCGATCACCCCGGACTATGCCGAAGTCGCCAAGCTGTGCGACCAGTGGCTGAGTCCGAAGCAGGGCACCGACAGCGCGATGGCGCTGGCGATGGGCCACGTGATGCTGAAAGAGTTTCACCTCGACCGTGATGTCCCCTATTTCCGCGACTATGTGCGCCGCTACACCGACATGCCGATGCTGGTGCTGCTGGAGCCGCGCGAAGGCGGATTTTATGCCGCGGGTCGCCAGCTGCGCGCCAGCGATCTGGTCGATGGGCTGGGTCAGAAAAACAACCCGGAATGGAAAACGGTGGCGCTGGATCAGACCACCGGCGAGCTGGTGGCCCCTCAGGGCGCGATCGGTTTCCGCTGGGGCGAAAAAGGGAAATGGAATCTGGAACAGCGCGATGGCCTGTCGCAAAAAGAGGTGGAGCTGCAGCTGAGTCTGCTCGGCAGCCACGATGAGGTGGTCGAGGTCGGTTTCCCTTACTTCGGCGGCATCACCAGCGACCATTTTAACAGCGTCGCGCTGGATGAGATCCTGCTGCATAAGCTGCCGGTCAGACGCCTGACGCTGGCAGATGGCAGTGAAGCCCGGGTCGCCAGCGTCTACGATCTGACCCTCGCAAACTACGGTCTGGATCGCGGTCTGGGCGATGCTCACTGCGCGCAAAACTATGATGAGATCAAAGCCTACAGTCCCGCCTGGGCGGAGCAGATCACCGGCGTCTCCCGGCAGAACATCATCCGCCTCGCGCGCGAGTTTGCCGGGAACGCGGAGAAAACCCACGGACGTTCAATGATCATTGTCGGTGCCGGTATGAACCACTGGTATCACATGGACATGAACTACCGGGGACTGATGAACATGCTGATTTTCTGCGGCTGCGTCGGTCAGAGCGGCGGAGGCTGGGCGCATTACGTCGGTCAGGAGAAACTCCGTCCGCAGACCGGCTGGGCTCCGCTGGCCTTTGGCCTCGACTGGCAGCGTCCGCCACGCCAGATGAACAGCACCTCTTTCTTTTACAACCACTCCAGCCAGTGGCGCTATGAAACCCTGGCGACCGAAGAACTGCTCTCGCCGCTGGCCGATAAAAGCCGCTTCAGCGGCAGCCTGATCGACCTTAACGTCCGCTCCGAACGCATGGGCTGGCTGCCTTCCGCGCCGCAGCTTAACGTCAACCCGCTGCACATCGCCGCCCGGGCCAATGCCGCCGGGCAGTCGGTGATTGACTATACCGTGGCGAGCCTGAAGCAGGGCACCCTGCGCTTTGCCGCTGAACAGCCGGACGATCCGCAGAACTTTCCGCGAAACCTGTTTGTCTGGCGCTCTAACCTGCTTGGCTCGTCAGGGAAAGGGCATGAGTACATGCTGAAGTATCTGCTCGGCACCGAAAACGGCATTCAGGGACAAGATTTAGGCCAGCAGGGGCGCGTGAAGCCGGAGGAGGTCGAATGGCAGGCACAGGGCGCCGAAGGAAAACTGGATCTGGTGGTGACCCTCGATTTCCGTATGTCGAGCACCTGCCTCTACTCCGACGTGGTGCTGCCGACCGCCACCTGGTATGAAAAAGACGACATGAATACGTCGGATATGCATCCGTTTATTCATCCGCTTTCGGCGGCGGTCGACCCCGCCTGGGAGTCAAAAAGTGACTGGGAGATCTACAAAGGCATTGCCAAAGCCTTCTCCGACCTTTGCCCCGGTCATTTAGGCGTTGAAACGGATGTGGTGACGCTGCCGGTGCTGCACGACTCGCCCGCCGAACTGGCGCAGCCGTTTGAAGCCAGAGAGTGGAAAAAAGGGGAGTGCGATCTGATCCCCGGTAAAACGGCACCGCACATCATGGTCGTGGAGCGTGACTATCCGGCGACCTGGGCGCGCTTTACCACGCTGGGGCCACTGCTGGAGGCGCAGGGCAACGGCGGCAAAGGGATTAGCTGGAACACCTGTAAAGAGGTCGATCTCCTGAAGCAGCTGAACTATGTCAAAGCGGATGGCCCGGCTGCGGGACGGCCCAATATCGACACGGCCATTGATGCGGCCGAGGTGATTCTGGCGCTGGCGCCGGAAACCAACGGTCAGGTGGCGGTCAAAGCCTGGCAGGCGCTGGGTGCGATAACCGGTCGCGATCACACTCACCTGGCGCTGAACAAGGAAGATGAGAAGATCCGCTTCCGCGATATCCAGGCGCAGCCGCGCAAAATCATCTCCAGCCCGACCTGGTCAGGTCTGGAAGATGAGCATGTCTCCTACAACGCCTGCTACACCAACGTTCATGAACTGATCCCGTGGCGTACCCTGAGTGGCCGTCAGCAGCTCTATCAGGACCATGAGTGGATGCGCGCCTTCGGCGAAAGCCTGATGGTCTACCGTCCGCCGATTGACACCCGGGCAGCGAAGCCGTTGCTCAACAGTAAACCCAACGGCAACCCGGAGAAGGCGCTGAATTTCCTGACGCCACATCAGAAGTGGGGCATTCACTCCACCTACAGCGACAACCTGCTGATGCTGACCCTGTCGCGCGGCGGCCCGATTGTCTGGATGAGTGAAGAGGATGCCCGCGAACTGGGCATTGCGGATAACGACTGGATCGAGGCGTTCAACGCCAACGGTGCCCTGACCGCCCGTGCGGTGGTGAGCCAGCGCATCCCGGCCGGTATGACCATGATGTATCACGCTCAGGAACGCATCGTGAATATCCCCGGTTCCGAGATCACCCGCCAGCGCGGGGGGATCCACAACTCCGTGACCCGGGCCTGCCCGAAACCGACCCATATGATCGGCGGCTACGCCCAGCTCTCCTGGGGCTTTAACTACTACGGCACCGTCGGGTCGAACCGCGATGAGTTCGTGGTGGTGAGAAAAATGAATAACGTTGACTGGTTAGACGGGGAAGGCCACGACGCCTGCCAGGGCGGCCAGCAGGAGGTGAAACCATGAAAATTCGCTCTCAGGTCGGCATGGTGCTGAACCTCGACAAATGTATCGGCTGCCACACCTGCTCGGTGACCTGCAAAAACGTCTGGACCAGCCGCGAGGGGATGGAATACGCCTGGTTTAACAACGTCGAGAGCAAGCCCGGCGTCGGCTATCCGCACGCCTGGGAAGATCAGCAGAAGTGGAAGGGGGGCTGGATCCGGAAGATCAACGGCAGGCTGGAGCCGCGCATGGGCAGCCGCGTCGGGCTGCTGTCGAAGATCTTTGCTAACCCGGACGTGCCTGCGCTGGATGATTACTACGAGCCGTTCGATTTCGACTATCAGCATCTGCACAATGCACCCGCCGGAAAACAGCAGCCGATCGCCCGCCCGCGCTCGCTGATCACCGGTCAGCGGATGAAAAAGATCGAGAATGGCCCTAACTGGGAAGAGATCCTCGGCGGCGAGTTTGCGAAGCGCTCGCAGGATAAGAACTTCGATAACATCCAGAAGGAGATTTACGGCCAGTTCGAGCACACCTTTATGATGTACCTGCCGCGCCTCTGTGAGCACTGCCTCAACCCGGCCTGCGTGGCAACCTGTCCCAGCGGCGCCATCTACAAGCGCGGCGAAGATGGCATCGTGCTGATCGATCAGGATAAATGCCGCGGCTGGCGCATGTGCCTGACCGGCTGTCCCTACAAGAAGATCTACTACAACTGGAAAAGCGGCAAATCTGAGAAGTGCATCTTCTGTTATCCGCGCATTGAATCGGGCCAGCCGACCGTCTGTTCGGAAACCTGTGTCGGCCGGATCCGCTATCTCGGCGTGCTGCTCTATGACGCTGATCGCATTGAACAGGCGGCGTCAGCGGAAAACGAAAAAGATCTCTACCAGCGTCAGCTGGATATCTTCCTCGATCCGCACGATCCGGCAGTGATCGCCCAGGCGCTGAAAGATGGCGTGGCGCAGAGCGTGATCGACGCGGCGCAGCGTTCGCCGGTCTACAAAATGGCGATGGAGTGGAAGCTGGCGCTGCCGCTGCATCCGGAATACCGCACGCTGCCGATGGTCTGGTATGTGCCGCCACTGTCACCGATTCAGTCGGCGGTGGATGGCGGCGCACTGGCTCACACTGGCGTGCTGCCGGATGTGGAGAGTCTGCGCATCCCGGTTGAGTATCTGGCCAACCTGCTGACCGCAGGCGACACCGCGCCGGTGCTGCGGGCACTGAAACGGATGCTGGCGATGCGCCACTACAAACGCGCTGAGAGCGTGGAGGGGCAGCGCGATAGCCGGGCGCTGGAACAGGTCGGCCTGACCGAAGCGCAGGCGCAGGAGATGTACCGCTATCTGGCGATCGCCAACTACGAAGATCGTTTTGTGGTGCCTTCCAGCCATCGCGAGCTGGCGCGTGAAGCCTTCCCGGAAAGTAAAGGCTGCGGCTTTAGCTTTGGCGATGGCTGCCACGGCAGCGACAGCCGGTTCAATCTGTTTAACAGCCGTCGCATTGATGCCATCGACATCGCCAGTCCGACCCGCCGCCAGGAGGATGCCTCATGATGACGTTACGGATGCTGTCACGGCTGCTGGATTACCCTGACGAGGCGCTGTTTGCTCATCACTCTGAGCTGATCGCGGCGCTGGACGCGGCAGATGAACTTGATCTGCCGCAGCGGGCAGGGCTGGAGCAGTTTATTCAGCAGCTTTGTGCGCGGCCACTGCTGGATGTGCAGGCGGACTACTGCGCCCTGTTTGATCGCGGCCGCGCCACCTCGCTGCTGCTGTTTGAGCATGTGCACGGCGAATCCCGCGATCGCGGTCAGGCGATGGTCGATCTGCTGGCGCACTACCGGGCCGCCGGTCTGGAGCTGGACAGCAAAGAGCTGCCCGACTATCTGCCGCTCTATCTGGAGTATCTCGCCTGTCAAAGTGACGAGGCGGCGCGTCAGGGACTGGAGGATATCGTGCCGATTCTGGCTCTGCTGGCGGCGCGTCTGGAAGCGCGCCAGAGTCCCTATGCCGCCCTTTTCACGCTGTTACTGACGCTGGCGGGCAGCGCGGCTGACCCGGCCGCCCTCCGGCCGCAGGTGGCGAAGGAAGCGCGTGACGACACCCCGGCGGCGCTGGATGCGGTCTGGGAAGAGGAGCAGATTAAATTTCTCGGCGAGCAGGGCTGTGCCTCAGCGCAGCAGGCGATGCATCAGCGTCGCTTCGCCGATGCGGTCGCGCCGCACTATCTGGATATTGCTGCGGCGACGGCACGCCGCACAGGAGAATCAGCATGAATGTTCTGAACACTTTCTTCTTCGATATTTACCCCTATCTTGCCGGAACGGTTTTTCTGGTGGGGAGCTGGCTGCGCTATGACTACGGGCAGTACAGCTGGCGGGCCGGTTCCAGTCAGATGCTGGATAAAAAGGGGATGCGGCTCGCCTCTAACCTGTTCCACATCGGCATTATCGGCATCTTCTTCGGTCATTTCGTCGGGATGCTGACGCCGCACTGGATGTATGAGTCGTTTCTGCCGATCGACGTAAAGCAGAAGCTGGCGATGGTGGCGGGTGGCCTGTTCGGGGCGATGACGCTGGCCGGGGGAGCGCTGCTGCTGAAGCGTCGTCTGACCCATCCGCGGGTGCGGGCGACCAGCAGCGTCGGCGATATTCTGATCCTGACCCTGCTGGTGGTGCAGGCCACGCTGGGCCTGCTGACCATTCCCTTCTCTGCTCAGCATATGGATGGCAGTGAAATGATGAAGCTGGTGGGCTGGGCACAGGCGGTGGTGACTTTCCACGGCGGTGCTTCACAGCATCTGGCCGGGGTGGCAGTGATCTACCGCGTCCATATGGTGCTGGGGATGACCCTGTTCCTGCTGTTCCCCTTCTGCCGGCTGGTGCATATCTGGAGCGCACCGGTTGAGTACCTGACCCGGCGCTATCAGCTGGTCAGAAACCGTCGCTGAATGCTGAGCCGCCGCGGGGGCAGGGCAGCCCTGCGGCGGTTTTCACCGGCGTCAGCCTTGACGTTTTTTTAAGATTTTGACCTGTATGTCGCTGCGCTGAACGTCTACTATTACCGCATCTGATTTTACCCCCTCGTTTATGGATAACCGATGCGTCTCAAGCTAGCCCTCCTTGCCCTTATTCCGCTTCTGGCCTCCTGCAGCAGCAAACCTGACGTTCCCTCCCGGCAGAAGATGCTGCCTGCGCCGCAGGGCGGTTTTTTACTGCAGCCGTCGCATAACGGATCGGGCATGTCTGGCGATTTTGCCGGCAATCCGGCCGCCGAGAAATTTATCGATAAGATGGTGAAAGAGCATGACTTTGATCGTCAGCAACTGCACGACATTATCGGTCAGGCAAAACGGCTGGATTATGTGCTGCGGCTGATGGATCGTCAGGCCCCGAGCTATACGCCCGCGCCGGGTCCTAACGGGGCCTGGATCCGCTATCGCAACAAATTCATTACGCCGGATAACGTGCAAAACGGGGTAGCGTTCTGGAACCAGTATCAGGATGCGCTGCAGCGCGCGCAGCAGGTTTACGGCGTGCCGCCGGAAATTATTGTCGGCATCATCGGCGTGGAAACCCGCTGGGGGCGCGTCATGGGGAAAACGCGCATTCTGGATGCGCTGGCGACCCTGTCGTTCAACTATCCACGCCGTGCTGAGTACTTCAGCAGCGAGCTGGAAACCTTCCTGCTGATGTCGCGTAAAGAGCAGGATGACCCGCTGGCGCTGAAAGGCTCTTTCGCCGGCGCGATGGGCTATGGTCAGTTTATGCCCTCTTCTTATCAGGAGTATGCGGTTGATTTCAACGGCGACGGTCATGCCAATCTCTGGGATCCGGTGGATGCGATCGGCAGCGTTGCGCACTACTTCCAGAAACATGGCTGGCGCAGCGGTGAAAATGTTGCCGTTCCGGCCAGCGGTCAGGCACCGATGCTGGATGATGGCTTCAAAACCCGCTACAGCGTGAGCATGCTGGCGGCCTCAGGATTATCTCCTCAGGGCTCGCTGGACGGCAACGATGAGGTGAGTCTGCTGCGGCTCGATCTCGGCACCAGTTATCAGTACTGGTATGGCTTGCCCAATTTTTATGTCATCACACGCTACAACCACAGCACCCACTATGCGATGGCGGTGTGGCAGCTGGGTGAGGCGGTCGGCAAAGCGCGACAGGGTGGTCTGTTATAAAGGCTACCCTTGTTAACTGTAAGGTTATATGATGTCGGCCTTTTCAGGCCACACAGCCACAGTTATCTCTGGAGTCGTTATGTCTTTACCTGCCTGCCCAGCCTGTCACGCCGATTACACCTGGCAAGATGGTGACAACCTCAACTGCCCCTCCTGCGGTCATATCTGGACCGAAGGAGAGGGTGACAGCAGCAACGCACCCCTGGAGGTGCGTGATGCCAACGGCAATCTGCTGGCAGATGGCGACAGCGTCACGGTGATCAAAGATCTTAAGGTGAAGGGCAGCTCCTCTTCACTGAAGATCGGCACCAAAGTGAAAAGCATTCGTCTGGTTGAAGGGGACCACAACATCGATTGCAAAATCGACGGCTTTGGCCCGATGAAATTAAAATCTGAGTTTGTGAAAAAGAACTGAGTTCAGGGGCGCACGGACGCGCCCGCGCTCACTCTGCCTTATCCGGTTCCGCCTTCCTCTCCCCCTTTTTCCGCCACCGCTAGCTGTTCAGTCAGTAAAACGCCGTCACGGGTCGCACTTTTTTGCCTTTCATCCGTCTCAGTAAACGAAGAGCTGATTGCTGAATGAGAGGTCAGGATGAAAGAGTGGGATCCCGTGCTGTATCGTAAATTTGAAGCGGAACGCACACGTCCGGCGCATGAGCTGCTGGCGCGTATCCGTCCGGAGCAGGTTGAGCAGGTCACCGATCTGGGATGCGGGCCGGGCAACAGCACGGAGCTGCTCGCTGATGCCTGGCCGCTGGCGCAGATTACCGGACTGGACAGTTCCGCGGCGATGTTAACGCAGGCCCGTGAACGCCTGCCACACTGCCGCTTTGTGCAGGAGGACATCCGCAGCTGGCAGGCAGAGGTCCCGCAGCAGGTCATCTACGCCAACGCTTCCCTGCAGTGGCTGGATGATCACACTGCGCTGTTCCCCCATCTGGTCAGGCAGCTGGCCCCCGGTGGCGTGCTGGCGGTTCAGATGCCGGATAACCTCAATGAACCCTCGCACCAGCTGATGCGTGAGGTCGCCGCATCCGCGCGCTGGCGTTCACAGATCCGCACCGCTGATCGTGTCGCGCTGCTCTCTGCCGGCGCCTATTACGATCTGCTCACCCAGGCGGGCTGTGAGGTGGATATCTGGCGCACCACCTATTATCACGTCATGGCTGATGCGCAGGCGATTATCAGCTGGCTGCAGGCAACAGGCTTGCGCCCGTTCCTGGTGTCACTGGATGAGGCATCCCAGGCGGCGTTTCTCGCTGATTATCATCAGCAACTGCTCAGCGCCTATCCGGCCCGGGCCGACGGTCAGGTGTTGCTGGCTTTCCCGCGTCTTTTTATGGTGGCGGTGAAAAAAGGGGCGTGAGCTGGAAACTCAGCCGCAAAAACAGGGCAATAGTGCAGAGAGCCCTTGAAAAAGTGCGCTTTCTGCACCACCTTCAATCCACACCCCACGGGAGAGTCGCAATGGATGATCAGCAACTGCAGGCGCTTAGTGCGCAGATAGGTGAGAAGCTGAAGCAGCGCAACGCCACCGTCACCTGTGCGGAATCCTGCACCGGCGGATGGATTGCAAAGGTCTTTACCGATATCAGTGGCAGTTCCGCCTGGTTTGAACGCGGTTTTGTGACCTACAGTAATGAGGCAAAACAGCAGCTGGTGAACGTACAGGCAGCGTCGCTGGAACGGTATGGCGCGGTCAGCGAGGCGGTGGTGCGGGAGATGGCGCAGGGTGCCCGTCAGGCCGCTCAGGCAGACTATGCCATTTCAGTCAGCGGCATCGCCGGCCCGGATGGCGGCAGTGAAGAAAAACCGGTCGGCACGGTGTGGTTTGGCCTGGCCGGCCCTGAAGATAAAGTGCTGACTTTTCAGCAGCATTTCAGCGGCGATCGTGATGCCGTACGCCGCCAGTCGGTGGCATGGGCCCTGCAGACACTGTATGGCGAATTTCTGACAAATTAAACTTGATACTGTATGACTATACAGTATAATTGTCCGCAACAGAAAGAGTGCAGGCACCCTGAGTGCGTGTTTACCCGGCTTGATTAGGAGTTGAAATGGCGATTGATGAAAACAAACAGAAGGCTTTAGCTGCCGCGCTGGGCCAGATTGAGAAACAATTTGGTAAAGGCTCCATCATGCGCTTGGGTGAAGACCGCTCAATGGATGTGGAAACCATTTCTACCGGTTCGCTGTCGCTGGATATCGCGTTAGGCGCAGGCGGTCTGCCAATGGGTCGTATCGTTGAGATCTACGGACCTGAGTCTTCCGGTAAAACGACGCTGACCCTGCAGGTCATCGCCGCAGCTCAGCGTAAAGGCAAAACCTGTGCCTTTATCGATGCCGAGCATGCGCTTGACCCGGTCTATGCCAAGAAGCTGGGCGTTGATATCGACAACCTGCTCTGCTCACAGCCGGACACCGGTGAGCAGGCGCTGGAGATCTGTGATGCACTGGCCCGCTCTGGCGCGGTCGATGTCATCATCGTCGACTCCGTTGCGGCGCTGACGCCGAAAGCGGAAATCGAAGGTGAGATCGGTGACTCACACATGGGCCTCGCGGCACGTATGATGAGCCAGGCGATGCGTAAGCTGGCCGGTAACCTGAAGCAGTCAAACACCCTGCTGATCTTCATCAACCAGATCCGTATGAAGATTGGTGTGATGTTTGGTAACCCGGAAACCACCACCGGCGGTAACGCGCTGAAGTTCTACGCCTCTGTCCGTCTTGATATCCGCCGTATCGGTGCGATTAAAGAGGGCGATAACGTGGTCGGCAGTGAGACCCGCGTTAAAGTGGTGAAAAACAAAATCGCCGCGCCGTTTAAACAGGCTGAATTCCAGATCATGTACGGTGAAGGGATCAATACCTTCGGTGAGCTGGTTGACCTGGGCGTGAAGCACAAGCTGATTGAAAAAGCGGGTGCATGGTATAGCTACAATGGCGACAAGATTGGTCAGGGTAAATCGAATGCCAGCAACTTCCTGAAAGAGAATGCGGCCGTGGCAAACGAAATCGATCTGAAGTTACGTGAGTTACTGCTCAACGGCGCGGATGAATCACTCGAAGCAGACAAATCTGCTGAGAATGAGAACGCAGCCAGCGAAGCGAACGAAGACTTCTGATGACTAAGACGGGAGAGGCGAACGCCTCTCACGTTATTTTACTTCCCTCTGTCCCTCTCCTGCCTTCCCTCTGTCCTGTTCTGTCGCCATAATCTTTCCCCTGTTTGTACAAGGTGCGCAGTATGACTGAATCCACTCAGCCCCAATCCCAATCCAATGTTGTCTCCTACTCCCGCCTGCTTGACCGCGCGATGCGTATTCTGGGCCAGCGCGATCACAGCCGTGCAGAGCTGGCGCGTAAGCTGCAGCAATCGGCTCAGCGTGCGGCATGGGCGCAAAAAAAAGAGCCTGAGATCATCACCGACGCGCTGCTGGAGCAGGTGCTGAACTGGTGTCAGGAGAGCGGCTGGCTGAACGACGCGCGTTTCACTGAACGGTTTATTCAGAGCCGCAGCCGGAAAGGCTTTGGCTCCCAGCGTGTCCGTCTTGAACTGGCCCAGAAAGGCATTGACCGTGAAGCCATTGATATTGCGATGGAAGAAACGGAGGTGGACTGGGCTGCCTGTGCGGCGGAACTGGCCGAACGAAAATTCGGGCATCCGCTGCCTGTCGAGTGGAAAGAGAAAGCGAAAGTACTACGCTACCTGCAGTCAAAAGGGTTTATGAGCGAAGATATCCAGTCTGTTTTCAGAAATTTTGATGACTAAGGGCCGATGTAATTTTACTTCCCACTGAAGAAAATTTATCTTATTCCCACTTTTTGTTCCGCTGATCCGGCACCAGGAAAATGGGGTCGCACCGATCGGTGGGAACGTTCGTTAGCGTGATTCCAGGACATATATGAGCAAGAGCACTGCTGAGATCCGTCAGGCGTTTCTCGACTTTTTTCATAGCAAGGGACATGAGGTTGTAACCAGCAGCTCCCTCGTACCGAATAACGATCCAACGTTGTTGTTTACTAACGCCGGGATGAACCAGTTTAAAGATGTGTTCCTCGGTCAGGACAAACGTGATTACACACGGGCGACCACGTCGCAGCGCTGCGTGCGCGCGGGCGGAAAACACAACGATCTTGAAAACGTCGGCTACACCGCGCGTCACCACACCTTCTTTGAAATGCTGGGTAACTTCAGCTTTGGTGACTACTTCAAGAAAGAGGCGATTGGTTTTGCCTGGGAACTGCTGACGAGCGAACAGTGGTTCGGCCTGCCAAAAGAGCGTCTGTGGGTAACGGTTTATGAAACCGATGATGAAGCCTACGCGATCTGGGAAAAAGAGATCGGTGTGCCACGCGAGCGCATTATTCGCATCGGCGACAACAAGGGCGGCGCCTACGCGTCAGATAACTTCTGGCAGATGGGTGACACCGGTCCGTGTGGTCCGTGCAGCGAGATTTTCTACGATCATGGCGATCACATCTGGGGTGGCCCGCCAGGCAGCCCGGAAGAGGATGGTGACCGTTACATCGAGATCTGGAACATCGTCTTTATGCAGTTCAACCGCCAGGCGGATGGCACCATGCTGCCGCTGCCCAAACCTTCGGTTGATACCGGGATGGGTCTGGAGCGCATTTCTGCCGTTCTGCAACACGTCAACTCTAACTACGAAATCGACCTGTTCCAGAAACTGATTCAGGCTGTGGCGCAGGTTACCGGTGCGACTGACCTCAGCAACAAATCGCTGCGCGTGATTGCCGACCACATCCGCTCCTGCGCCTTCCTGATTGCCGATGGTGTGATCCCGTCCAATGAGAGCCGGGGCTACGTGCTGCGTCGTATCATTCGTCGTGCCGTGCGTCATGGCAACATGCTGGGTGCCAAAGAGGCCTTTTTCTATAAGCTGGTTGCGCCGCTGGTTGAGGTCATGGGTGCCGCAGGCGAAGAGTTGCAGCGCCAGCAGGCTCAGGTTGAGCAGGTGCTGAAAAGCGAAGAAGAGCAGTTTGCCCGCACGCTGGAACGCGGACTGGCGCTGCTGGACGAGGAGCTGGCAAAACTGCAGGGCGACACCCTGGATGGTGAAATCGTCTTCCGTCTCTACGACACCTTTGGTTTCCCGGCGGATTTAACCGCTGACGTCTGCCGCGAACGCAATCTGAAAATCGACGAAGCGGGCTTCGAGCAGGCGATGGAGCAGCAGCGTCAGCGTGCCCGTGAAGCGAGCGGCTTCGGCGCTGACTACAGCAACGTAATCCGCATCGATGCGGCTTCCTCCTTCAAAGGCTACGACCAGCTCGATTTAGCCGCCACCGTAAAAGCACTCTATGTTGTAGGTGAGGCGGTGGATGAAGTGTCCGCAGGTCAGGATGCCGTCGTTGTGCTGGATGAAACGCCATTCTATGGCGAATCGGGTGGTCAGGTTGGCGATACCGGTCTGCTGAAAGGGAAGAATGCTGAATTTAGCGTCCAGGATACACAAAAATATGGTCAGGCAATCGGTCATGTCGGTAAGCTGACCGCCGGGCAGTTGCGTATCGGCGACCGCCTTGAGGCGCAGGTTGATGCGGCACGTCGTGCACGCATCCGTCTTAACCACTCTGCCACCCACTTATTGCACGCCGCATTACGCCAGGTTTTAGGTGAGCACGTGGGGCAGAAAGGCTCTCTGGTTAATGACAAATATCTGCGTTTCGACTTCTCGCATTTTGAAGCGATGAAACCTCAGGAGATTCGTCAGGTCGAAGATATCGTCAATGCACAGATTCGTCGCAACCTGCCGGTGGAAACCGAGGTGATGGATCTTGATGCGGCGAAGTCTAAAGGGGCGATGGCCCTGTTCGGCGAAAAGTATGATCAGCGTGTTCGCGTGCTGACCATGGGTGACTTCTCTGTCGAACTGTGTGGGGGAACCCACGCGGCACGCACTGGCGATATCGGTCTGTTCCGCATTCAGGCTGAGTCAGGCACCGCTGCCGGCATCCGTCGTATCGAGGCGATTACCGGTGAAAGTGCGCTGGCTCAGGTCAACGCGCAGAGCAGCCAGCTGCAGGATATTGCGCAGCTGGTAAAAGCGAACAGCAGCAACCTGAACGAGAAGGTACGCGGTCTGGTTGACCACGTCCGGGCTCTGGAGAAAGAGTTGCAGCAACTGCGCGATCAGCAGGCTGCGCAGGAGAGCGCGTCACTGAGCAGCAATGCCATTGATGTCAAAGGGGCGAAGCTGCTGGTGAGCGAGCTCAGCAATGTTGACCCGAAAATGCTGCGTACCATGGTTGACGATCTCAAGAATCAGCTGGGATCGGCGATTATCGTGTTAGCGACGGTGGCGGAAGGCAAGGTATCGCTCATCGCGGGTGTGACCAAAGATCTGACCGACCGTGTTAAAGCAGGCGAGTTGATTGCCGGTCTGGCGCAGCAGGTAGGCGGGAAGGGCGGTGGTCGTCCGGATATGGCTCAGGCGGGTGGTAACGATGCTGAGGCGCTGAAAGGCGCGCTGGCAGGGGTTGAGAGCTGGGTTAGCAGCCGCCTGTAATGAAATAAAACAAAGCATGGTCAGAAGCGTCAGAACCCCGGTTCCGGCGCTTTTTAATACGATGCTAAAGCAGCAAATGACAAAGTCAGGTTGATGTAGTGTATTTCGGCTAAACTAACTATCAGCAGAATGTATTGGCGCATCGATGTGCATTGGTGTATTCCTCATAGTCAATGCGCAGCGTTAAATGATGGATAATGCCGGGAGCCTGTACAAGCCCGACTCTTTTAATCTTTCAAGGAGCAAAGAATGCTTATTCTAACTCGTCGAGTTGGTGAAACCCTCATGATCGGTGATGAGGTAACGGTAACGGTGCTGGGTGTTAAGGGTAACCAGGTTCGTATAGGGGTTAACGCGCCGAAAGAAGTGTCTGTGCATCGCGAAGAGATCTATCAACGCATCCAGGCTGAAAAAACGCAACAGACCAGCGTTTAACGGATTCAGCGTCTCGCACCTGTGCGAGGCGCTACCGCTTTCTGCAAAAAATCCCACCCTTTGTTCTCTCCCGCTGTTCTCCGTTTTGTTAACGTCCTCCTCTTTCATTGTTGATAATTCACTCTTTTTGCCGCCATTTTGTTCCAATTGTGTGTGATTTGCTCAATCAAACAAAGTTTCGGAAAAATTGTTTGACTTAAAAGTCCGGGAAAGTAATATGTGCGCCACGCAGTGCCGATGAGCAGAAACAAGTTCAGAAGCACGGTTCGAAAGAAAGCGTAAGGTGAGGTGGCCGAGAGGCTGAAGGCGCTCCCCTGCTAAGGGAGTATACGGTCAAAAGCTGTATCGAGGGTTCGAATCCCTCCCTCACCGCCATTTTCGATGCATCCATAGCTCAGCTGGATAGAGTACTCGGCTACGAACCGAGCGGTCGGAGGTTCGAATCCTCCTGGATGCACA
>NZ_JAALFQ010000013.1:74255-94615 GCF_011800365.1 Pantoea sp. EKM103V
TCCATAGCTCAGCTGGATAGAGTACTCGGCTACGAACCGAGCGGTCGGAGGTTCGAATCCTCCTGGATGCACCATATTCTTCAATATGGTCAGTGCCTCAGTGTGTCATGACGTAATTTGCGTTCAGGCCGCACTAAGGAGGATAACGTTGCATCAGCAACGGCCCGCAGGGCGAAGCGCAAGCTGAGTAATCCTCCTGGATGCACCATATTCTCAAATAGGGTCAGCGCCTCAGTGTGCCATGACGTAATTTGTGTCCAGCCCGCATTCACGCTCTTCTCTTTTTCTCTGGCTCCATCCACGCGGCTTTTCAGCCTCATCTGCGTAACAGATTCATCATTTCATCTTAAGCAACGCCCAGCCACACCTGTCCTGCTTAACCCGCTGCAGTTTGCCCCTCATGCAGGTGCGCCGCCGCCCTGGCACCAGACGATTGTTAAAAAATCGCTGAAAATTCGTACTGTTATCGCTGGTCGCGCACGATCACCTTTATCTGAAAAGAAAAATTGTTAATGCTTTCAAAGCATTTGCTGTTCATCCCCCCTGGCGACAACCTGTCCACATTAGGCTAAAGTAATGTCTCATTTGATGAATGTCCGGAGTGACAATGTACGATCACTATGACGCCCTGATTTTCGATATGGACGGCACGATCCTGGATACAGAGCCGACACATCGAAAAGCGTGGCGTCAGGTACTGGCGCACTACGGATTAACGCTGGATGAAGCACGTATTATCGACTTCAATGGCGCACCCGCCTGGCGGCTTGCGCAGTTCATCATTGACACCAATCAGTCGTCTCTCGATCCCCATCTTCTTGCCGCAGAGAAAACCGCTGCCGTGAAAGCGATGCTGCTGGACAACGTCAGGCCGCTGCCTTTACTGGAAGTGGCTAAAGCGTACCACGGACGTCGTCCGATGGCGGTGGGCACCGGAAGCGAGCACAGCATGGCGGAGGCGTTACTGACGCAACTGGGCGTGCGTGAGCTGTTTTCGGCTGTGGTGGGTGCTGATGATGTGAAGCGACACAAACCCGAGCCAGAAACCTTTCTGCGCTGCGCAGCGCTGATGGGTGTGGCGCCTGAACGGTGTGTGGTCTTTGAGGATGCCGATTTTGGCATTCAGGCCGCGAAAGCGGCAGGGATGGATGTGGTGGATGTCCGCTTACTGTGAGTGACATCCTCACCTATGCCTCCATGTTCGGCAGCAGTTTTTTGAGTGCGACGCTTCTGCCTGGAAGTTCTGAAGCACTGCTGATAGCACTATTGATAGCAAAAAAGACATCAGTTTACGGATTGCTTTTAGCCGCATCACTGGGAAACACACTGGGCGGCTTAACGAACATTCTTATTGGTCGCCTGCTGCCGTTAAAAGGTCAGGGGCGATGGCATGACACAGCAATGACGTGGTTGCACCGGCTGGGACCTGCAGCGCTGCTCTTCAGCTGGCTACCGGTGATAGGTGACCTGCTCTGCGTTCTCGCGGGCTGGTTACGGTTCGCCTGGCTGCCAGTGATGCTGTTTCTCGCTGTCGGTAAAACACTGCGTTATATCGTTATCGCGATAGCCACATTACAGGGTATGGAATGGTGGCATTGATTCGCACAGATTCGAGGCTACGGTTAAGATTATGCTGAACAAAAATAAATTATTATCACAGCGGGGGGGGAATGTGATCCCGGACGTCTCTAAAGCGCTCTCCTGGCTGGAAGCGCATCCCAATGCTCTTAAGGGCATTGGCCGTGGCATCGAGCGTGAAACACTGCGCGTACAGGCAAATGGCGAACTGGCAAAAAGCGGCCACCCGGCCTCGCTGGGGTCGGCGCTGAAGCATGACTGGATCACCACCGATTTTGCCGAAACGTTGCTGGAGTTTATTACCCCAGTGGATCACAGCATCGATCACATGCTGGCTTTCCTGCGCGATATCCATCGTCACGTTGCCCGTGAGCTGGGTGACGAGCGTATGTGGCCTTTCAGTATGCCGTGCGTGATTGACGATGCGGATAATATTGAGCTGGCACAGTATGGTCAATCCAACATTGGTCAGATGAAGACCCTCTATCGTCAGGGGCTGAAAAACCGCTACGGCGCGTTGATGCAGACCATCTCCGGCATTCACTACAACTTCTCGCTGCCGCTTTCCTTCTGGCAGGAGTGGGCGGATGTGAAAGATGTGGAGAGCGGAAAAGAGACCATCTCGGCGGGCTACCTGCGGTTGATCCGCAACTACTATCGCTTCGGCTGGGTAATCCCTTATCTGTTTGGCGCATCGCCAGCGATCAGCTCCAGCTTCCTGCAGGGCCGTGAGAGTCCGCTGCCGTTTGAAACCAACGACAAAGATACAATGTGGCTGCCTTATGCAACTTCATTGCGTCTGAGCGATCTCGGCTACACCAATAAATCGCAGAGCTCGCTGGGCATTACGTTTAACTCGCTGGAAGGCTATGTCACGGCGCTGAAGAAAGCGATCAAAACGCCGTCAGAAGAGTTTGCGGGCATGGGCACGAAAGATGCTGACGGCAACTGGCTGCAGCTCAATACCAACGTGCTGCAGATTGAGAATGAACTCTATGCGCCAATCCGGCCAAAACGGGTGACCCGTTCCGGTGAAGCGCCATCTGATGCGCTGCTGCGGGGTGGCATTGAGTACATTGAAGTCCGTTCACTGGATATCAACCCGTTCTCGGCTATCGGTGTCGATGAGAACCAGGTGCGCTTCCTCGACCTGTTCCTGATCTGGTGTACGCTGGCCGATGCGCCGGAGATGAGTGCAGAAGAGCTGCAGTGTACCCGTAAAAACTGGAACCGCGTGGTGCTGGAAGGCCGTAAACCGGATCAGAAAATTGCCGTGGGTTGTGGTGAAGCGGAACATTCGCTGGTTGAAGTGGGCAAAACCCTGTTTGCCGATCTGCGTCGGGTTGCTGAAGTGTTAGACAGCAACAATCAGGCGAGCACGGAATATCAACAGGTTTGCGATCAACTGGTAGCATCGTTCGACGATCCTGAGCTAACCTACTCGGCGCGCATTCTGCAGGCCATGAAGGATAATGGTGTGACCGGAACCGGCGTGGCGCTGGCTGAACAGTATCGTCATCTGCTCTGCGAAGAGCCGCTGGAGGTGCTGACCGAAGAGGATTTCTCGCGTCAGGCGCAGGAATCTGTCGCGGCGCAGCAGCAGCTGGAAGCGAACGATAAGCTGGATTTTGAAGCGTATCTGGCGAGCCGGGAAGGGTAGAAAAGAAAAAGGCCACATCAATGTGGCCAAATTAACATCTCTGTTGTCAGGGATGATGATAACAAATGCGCGTCTTTCATATATTCAGACGTTGGGCGAACAGAAAAGTTTCATCGTTTTAAAAAAAATTCTCAGAACAGGAGGTGACGTATGCCACTACTGGATAGTTTTACCGTTGATCACACCATCATGGGCGCACCGGCGGTTCGCGTTGCGAAAACCATGAAGACTCCGCATGGCGATACGATTACCGTTTTTGACCTGCGTTTCTGCCGCCCGAACATTGATATCCTCACTGAGCGTGGCATTCATACGCTGGAGCATCTCTTTGCCGGGTTTATGCGTGATCATCTCAACGGTGACGGTGTGGAAATCGTCGATATTTCGCCGATGGGCTGCCGTACTGGCTTCTACATGAGCCTGATTGGTACGCCAGATGAGCAGCGCGTGGCGAAAGCGTGGAAAGGGGCGATGGAAGACGTTCTGAAAGTAAAAGATCAGAACCAGATCCCTGAGCTGAACGAATACCAGTGTGGTAGCTACAAACTGCACTCACTGGATGAAGCGCAGCAGATTGCCCGCAACGTGCTGGCGCATGAGATCGGCGTTAACCGTAACGAAGATCTGAAACTGCCTGCTGAAAAGCTGAAAGAACTGCACATCTAGTCAGAGCTGTCCGGCTAAAAAAAACGCCGCATCGTGTCGATTGCGGCGTTTTTTTATGGCTTCAGGAACCGACCGATTTTTTCAGCGGTGTCTTCGGCGTGATGCGCACCTGCTTAATCATGTTGTCCTGCACGTCCAGGATATCGATATTGTAGTGACCGATCTGAACGCGGGTGTTGATAGCGGGGATCTCCTCCAGCGCTTCCAGCAGCATACCGTTGATGGTGCGGGCTTCCTGCTCTGGCAGATGCCAGTTAAACGCCTTGTTGATTTCACGCACGCTGGCACTGCCTTCGATCAGCACGGAACCATCATTCTGGGGCATCACCTCTTCGGCCAGCGACGGCGACATTGAGGTGGTAAAATCTCCCACGATCTCCTCCAGAATGTCTTCTATGGTCACCAGTCCTTTGATGTCACCATATTCATCCACCACCAGGCCCGTTTTCTTTTTGTTGCGCTGGAATTTTACCAGCTGGGTGTTGAGCGGTGTCCCTTCCGGGATGTAGTAAATCTCATCCGCAGCGCGCAGCAGCATCTCTTTGGTGAACTCTTTTTTCTCGGTCATCATGCGCCAGGCTTCACGCACCCGCAGCATGCCGACACAGTCATCCAGTGAGTCGCGGAACAGGACAATGCGGCCATGCGGTGAGTGGCTCAGCTGGCGGACGACGGATTTCCAGTCATCGCTGATGTTGATACCGACAATCTCGTTACGCGGCACCATGATGTCATCAACGCTGACCTTCTCCAGATCGAGTACCGAGAGCAGCATATCCTGATTACGGCGCGACATCAGGCTACGTGACTCATAGACGATGGTGCGAAGCTCCTCTTTGCTCAGCGCAGAACTGATTGCGCCTTCAGCCCGGATTCCCACCATCCGCATCAGCAGACGGGTAATGGTATTCAGCAGCCAAACCAGCGGCAGCATGATGTATTGCAGCGGGACCAGCAGCAGGCTGCTGGGAAAAGCGACCCGCTCCGGATAGAGCGCGGCTACCGTTTTCGGCAGCACTTCAGCAAAGACCAGCACGACGAAGGTCAGGATACCGGTCGCGACGGCGACCCCTTCGTCACCGTGCAGGCGCATGCCGACGATGGTGGCGAGGGCGGAGGCCAGAATATTCACCAGGTTATTGCCGATTAATACCAGGCTCAGCAGCCGATCGGGACGCCGCAGTAACTTTTCCACCCGGCGCGCAGCGCGACTGCCGTTTTTAACCTGATGGCGCAGCTTATAGCGATTAAGCGTCATCATGCCGGTTTCCGACCCGGCAAACCAGGCGGAGACCAGAACCATGACGCACAGAATAATAATCAGCGTGGTGGTTGAAACATGTTCCAACGCAGAACTTCCTTTTTAATGAGAGACAGGGACAAGCAGATGCTGCAGGATGCGACTGCCGAAGTAAGCCATGGTCAACAGCACCGCACCGCTGCAGTTAAACCAGACGACGCGGCGACCACGCCAGCCTTCATGATAGTGTCCCCAGAGCAAAACGATATAAACAAACCACGCGATAATCGAAAGCACGGCTTTATCGACGTTTTCGGCGCTGAAAAGATCCTGCATGTAGAACAGACCGGTGCAGAGCACCAGCGTTAACAGGACGACCCCGACCTGCGTGATATGAAACATCTTGCGTTCGATGGTCAGCAGCGGCGGCATATCCTGCGTAAACGCCAGGCGCTTGTTTTTTAACTGGTAATCGATCCATGCCAGCTGCAGCGCATAGAGGGCAGCGATAATCAGCGTTGCATAGGCGAAGAGCGACAGGCCGATATGGATCATCATCCCTGGCGTCGTTTCCAGGTGGGTGATAAAGGCATTAGGGACAAAGGTCGCAAAGGCCAGATTGATCAGCGCGAAGCTGTAGACAATCGGCAGCAGCAACCAGCCGCGGTTGCGTGACGCCACAATGGTCATAATGGCGCAGATCAACAGGCTGACCAGTGAACCGATGTTGAGCAGGCTTAAATTCTGGCCGCTATCAACCGCAAATATGCGCTGCTGCAGGGCTACCGCGTGTGTCACCAGCGCCACACAGGCAGAGAGCATCGCCATTCGCCGCCAGCCGCCATTACGCTTCAGCAGGCTCGGAATGATCAGGGCAAGACTTAAGGAGTAGGCTAACAGCGCCACTATCGGGAAAACGAACATAGATCCTTTCAGGTTCAGTCAGATAAGGAAAAAGGCAGTATAGCGCCAGCCGCAGCAGGCTCCAAACGATCTGAGGGGCAATTGCAGAGATCGCGGCGGCTTCGTGTTATAATCCGCCGCATTCTGCCGATCAGGCGCCTCGCGATCTTTTTAAGTGAGAGACCATGTTTGATAATTTAACCGATCGTTTGTCGCAAACCCTGCGAAACATCAGCGGCCGCGGAAGGCTGACTGAAGAGAACATTAAAGAGACCCTGCGTGAAGTGCGCATGGCACTGCTTGAAGCTGACGTTGCGCTGCCGGTGGTGCGTGACTTCATCAACCGCGTAAAAGAGAGCGCGGTCGGCCATGATGTGAACAAAAGCCTGACGCCGGGTCAGGAGTTCATCAAAATCGTTCGTAACGAATTGGTTGCGGCGATGGGGGCAGAGAACAATGCTCTCGACCTGGCCGCTCAGCCGCCAGCCGTGGTGCTGATGGCGGGTCTGCAGGGTGCCGGTAAAACCACCAGCGTGGGTAAGCTGGGTAAATTCCTGCGCGAGAAGCACAAAAAGAAAGTGCTGGTTGTCTCTGCCGACGTTTATCGTCCGGCGGCAATCAAACAGCTGGAAACGCTGGCGCAGCAGGTTGGCGTGGATTTCTGCCCCTCTGACCTCAGCCAGAAGCCGGTGGAGATCGTCAACAATGCGCTGCGTGAAGCGCGCCTGAAATTCTACGATGTGCTGCTGGTGGATACCGCGGGTCGTCTGCACGTTGATGAAGCGATGATGGACGAAATCAAACAGGTTCATGCCGCGATTAATCCGGTAGAAACGCTGTTTGTGGTCGATGCCATGACCGGTCAGGATGCGGCCAACACGGCCAAAGCCTTCAACGAAGCGCTGCCGCTCACCGGCGTGATCCTGACCAAAGTTGACGGTGATGCACGTGGGGGTGCGGCGCTGTCGATTCGTCATATCACCGGCAAGCCAATTAAATTTATGGGTGTCGGCGAGAAAACCGAAGCCCTGGAGCCGTTCTATCCGGACCGTATTGCATCACGCATCCTCGGCATGGGTGACGTGCTGTCACTGATCGAAGATATCGAAAGCAAGGTTGACCGCGATAAAGCGGAGAAGCTGGCGAAGAAGCTGAAAACCGGCGACGGTTTCGATCTCAACGACTTCCTTGAGCAGCTGAAGCAGATGCGCAACATGGGCGGCATGGCCAGCCTGATGGGTAAACTGCCCGGCATGGGACAGCTGCCTGACAACGTAAAGTCGCAGATGGATGACAAGGTTCTGGTGCGCATGGAAGCCATCATCAACTCGATGACACGCAAAGAGCGTGAGAAGCCAGAGATCATCAAAGGCTCGCGTAAGCGCCGCATCGCCACCGGCTCCGGCATGCAGGTGCAGGACGTTAACCGCTTATTAAAGCAGTTCGACGACATGCAGCGTATGATGAAGAAGATGAAGAAGGGCGGTATGGCGAAAATGATGCGCGGCATGAAAGGTATGATGCCGCCAGGATTCCCTGGCCGCTAAGGGTTCCACAAAAAAGCCCGAAAGGACGCGGTTTAGGTTGCTTTTTGCGCCAAAATGAGTAAAATTTTCGGGCTTTTTATACAGCACCCGGACCCCGTTCCTCGATGGGGGCCGGGTGTTTTATTAACTGAAGAGGATGTTATGGTAACAATTCGTTTGGCACGTCACGGCGCTAAAAAGCGTCCGTTCTATCAGGTCGTCGTTACTGACAGCCGCAATGCACGCAACGGTCGTTTCATCGAGCGCGTTGGTTTCTTCAACCCGATCGCTTCTGGTCAGGCTGAAGGTCTGCGTCTGGATATGGATCGTATCGAGCACTGGGTTGGCCAGGGCGCAACGCTTTCTGATCGCGTTAACGCGCTGGTCAAAGAAGCTAAGAAAGCAGCTTAATCTGTCACGGTGGTGAGCATGAGCAGACAAATTGCCGCACAGCCTCCTGTCAACCCGATTGTATTGGGCAAGATGGGAGCCGCCTACGGTATTCGCGGCTGGCTCAAAGTGTTTTCCTCCACTGAAGACGCTGAAAGCATCTTCAGCTACCAACCCTGGTTCATCCAGCGCGCCGGTAAATGGCAGCATGTCGAACTGGAAAGTTGGAAGCACCACAATCAGGACCTGATCATCAAAGTCAAAGGCATTGAAGATCGGGATGCGGCGGCTCAGTTAACCAATTGCGAAATTCAGGTTGACTCGACGCAGTTGCCATCGCTGGAAGAGGGTGACTACTACTGGAAAGACCTTATGGGCTGCCAGGTGGTTAACCTTGAAGGCTACGAGATGGGCAAAGTCATCGATATGATGGAAACCGGCTCGAACGACGTTCTCGTCGTTAAGGCAAACCTGAAGGATGCATTCGGTGTTCAGGAGCGGTTAATTCCGTTTCTTGATGAACAGGTTATCAGGAAAGTCGATCTCTCTACTCGCGTCATTGAGGTAGATTGGGATCCTGGTTTTTGAGCTCCGAATCGAGCGGTAACGTAACGGCGAATACAATGTGGATTGGTGTTATTAGCCTGTTTCCAGAAATGTTTCGCGCTATTACCGACTACGGGGTAACTGGCCGGGCTGTAAAAAACGGTCTGCTCAGCATTCAAAGCTGGAGTCCGCGTGACTTCACGCACGACCGGCACCGTACCGTGGATGATCGTCCTTACGGCGGCGGACCGGGAATGCTGATGATGGTACAACCCTTACGGGATGCCATCTCCGCAGCGAAAGCAGCGGCAGGTGATGGCGCCAGGGTGATATATCTTTCACCTCAGGGTCGCAAACTGGACCAACAGGGCGTTTGCGAACTGGCGGCACGAGACAAGTTAATTCTGGTCTGTGGCCGTTATGAAGGGATAGATGAGCGCGTAATCCACGCCGAAATTGATGAAGAATGGTCAATCGGTGATTACGTTCTCAGTGGCGGGGAACTGCCAGCCATGACGATGATTGACGCAGTCGCCCGGTTTATTCCCGGCGTACTCGGCAAGCAGGCGTCAGCCGATGAGGATTCGTTCTCTGACGGCTTGCTGGATTGTCCGCACTATACCCGACCTGAAGTGTTAGAGGGCGTGGAAGTCCCGGCAGTTTTACTGTCAGGTAACCATGCCGATATTCGCCGCTGGCGTCTGAAGCAGTCGCTAGGCCGTACCTGGCTAAGAAGACCTGAACTTCTGGAAAACCTGGCTCTGACTGAAGAGCAAGCAAGGTTGCTGAATGAGTTCCAGCGGGAACATCAGCAGCAACAAAACGATGATGTGGAAGAGTAATCTTCCCCGACTATCAGTTTACCCAGGATATGAGATTTAATTATGAGCAACATTATCAAGCAAATTGAACAAGAGCAGATGAAACAGGACGTACCTTCCTTCCGCCCGGGTGATTCCGTGGAAGTGAAAGTATGGGTCGTTGAAGGTTCTAAAAAACGTCTGCAGGCATTCGAGGGCGTGGTTATCGCTATTCGTAACCGCGGTCTGCACTCTGCATTCACTGTTCGCAAAATTTCTAACGGCGAAGGCGTTGAGCGTGTATTCCAGACTCACTCGCCGGTCATTGACAGCATCGCTGTTAAACGTCGTGGCGCTGTGCGTAAAGCCAAACTGTACTACCTGCGTGAGCGTACTGGTAAGTCTGCTCGTATTAAAGAGCGTCTTAACTAAGGTATCGCTAACGCGACATCTGAAAGTTAATAGCAAACAAGGGGTTGGCATCTGCCAGCCCCTTTTTTTGTCCTGTTGCCTGCCGTTAAGCGGTCTCTGGCCGCTGAAAATGATAAATCGCGGTATTGACCGGCCCATCATTGAGCACGATCAGGCCATAACGACAGCCAATAAAATCGCCGCCCGACTTCTCCGCGACGGCTCTGCTGGCGAGATTATCCTCGGCAACCAGAATCTCAATCACCCGTGTTTCAGGACGTGAAAACCCCAGCGGCAATAAAGTGGCGACGGCACGGGTCGCAATCCCCTGACGCTGAACATCACTACGCACCCAGTAGCCAATCGCACTGGCAGCGCCGGGATGGCGGGCAAAGCGCACGCCTGCGCCTCCCAGCAGCTGATCGTGCTGATCGACAATCGCAAACTCTTCAGCTTCTTCCCGCATCCGTTGCCAGTGGGTAAAGCGAATCCAGCTCTCCGCCTCATGCGGCTGATAGTCGTGATGTGCCCAGGCCATCCAGGGGATCAGGCTGTCCAGTGAGGCGTTCACCGCAGCGGTAAACGCAGGAACATCGCTTAACAGGAAAGGTCGCAGATGCGTCGTGCGTGGTGATGAAGGCATATCATTCCCGGATGCAAACCCTTAATCGTTTCATTTTGCCTGCGCCGGTAAGAAAAACAACAAAAGCGGGTGTAAAGATATAATTACATTTTGATCCTGGCGCTCTCTTTTGTTTTATCTTTTATATATATGATTTTATTTATTAATTTATAGATTCCTGCGGCGGTTATTGATCTGTGGTAATTAATGTGTACATTCTATCTTGCGCTCTGTACCGGCTGTGATACAGTGACGTCAATCCTCAGCGAGGAGTCCAGAACCGCCAATACGAGATAAAGGATCGCCATCATGCAAAAAGACGCGCTGAACAATGTGCACATCGCCGGTGAACAGGTTTTAATTACACCTGAAGAGCTGAAAGCGAAGTTTCCACTGACGCCGGAACAGCAGGAGCAGGTTGCGGCTTCACGCCAGACCATCTCTGACATCATTGCCGGGCGCGATCCGCGTCTGCTGGTGGTATGCGGACCCTGTTCAATTCACGATACCGAAGTCGCACTGGACTATGCGCGTCGTCTGCAAACCCTTTCTGAACAGCTGAGCGATCAGCTCTATATCGTTATGCGCGTCTACTTTGAAAAACCCCGTACCACCGTCGGCTGGAAAGGGCTGATCAACGATCCTTACATGGATAACTCGTTCGATATGGAAGCGGGTCTGCACATCGCTCGTAAGCTGCTGGTGGACCTGGTTGAAATGGGCCTGCCGCTGGCGACAGAAGCGCTCGATCCAAACAGCCCGCAATATCTGGGTGATCTGTTCAGCTGGTCCGCGATTGGCGCACGCACGACCGAATCCCAGACGCACCGCGAAATGGCTTCGGGTCTCTCCATGCCGGTAGGTTTTAAAAATGGCACCGATGGCAGCCTGGGCACGGCGATCAATGCGATGCGCGCCGCGGCAATGCCGCATCGCTTCGTCGGCATCAATCAGGCGGGTCAGGTCTGCCTGCTGCAGACGCAGGGCAACCCGGATGGGCATGTAATCCTGCGTGGTGGTAAAGCGCCGAACTACGGTCCTGAAGATGTCGCACAGTGTGAAAAAGAGATGCAGAAGGCGGGACTGCGTCCTGCCTTAATGATAGATTGCAGCCATGGTAATTCGAACAAAGACTACAGCCGTCAGCCTGGCGTAGCGGAATCCGCTATCGCCCAGATCAAAGACGGGAACCGTTCAATCATTGGTCTGATGCTGGAAAGCCATATCAATGAGGGTAACCAGTCTTCTGAACTGCCACGCAGCGAAATGAAATATGGCGTTTCCGTCACCGATGCGTGCATCAGCTGGGACGTGACCGAAACGTTGCTGCGTGAGATGCATCAGGATCTGAAGGGAGTGCTGTCGGCGCGTCTGTCACAAGAGGTATAAGAGGAATGGTGGCTGAACTGACCGCGTTACGCGATCAAATTGATAGTGTTGATAAAGCGCTCCTTGATCTGCTGGCCAGACGTCTGGAGCTGGTCGCTGAGGTAGGGGAAGTTAAAAGCCGTTACGGCCTGCCTATCTATGTGCCTGAACGGGAAGCGTCAATGCTGGCTTCCCGTCGCAAAGAGGCTGAAGCGCTCGGTGTGCCGCCGGATCTGATTGAGGATGTGCTGCGTCGCGTGATGCGCGAATCCTATACCAGCGAGAATGATAAAGGCTTTAAAACCCTGTGCCCGGCACTGCGTCCGGTGGTGATCGTTGGTGGCAAGGGCCAGATGGGCCGACTCTTTGAAAAGATGCTCGGCCTGTCAGGCTATACGGTGAAAACGCTGGATAAAGAGGACTGGCCGCAGGCGGAGACCTTACTCCGTGATGCCGGTATGGTCATTATCAGCGTGCCAATTCACCTGACTGAACAGGTGATAGCACAATTACCGCCTCTGCCAGACGACTGCATTCTGGTCGATCTGGCGTCGGTCAAAAACCGCCCTCTGCAGGCGATGCTGGCCGCCCATAACGGTCCGGTGCTGGGTCTTCACCCGATGTTCGGCCCGGACAGTGGCAGCCTGGCGAAACAGGTGGTGGTCTGGTGTGATGGCCGGCAGCCGGAGGCGTATCAATGGTTCCTGGAGCAGATTCAGGTCTGGGGTGCGCGCCTGCATCGCATCAGTGCGGTTGAGCACGATCAGAACATGGCGTTTATCCAGGCGCTGCGTCACTTTGCCACCTTTGCTTATGGCCTGCATTTAGCCGAAGAGAACGTCAATCTTGACCAGCTGCTGGCGCTTTCATCACCGATTTACCGGCTGGAACTGGCGATGGTCGGGCGGTTATTCGCTCAGGACCCGCAGCTTTACGCCGATATCATTATGTCTTCAGAGAGTAATCTGGCGCTGATTAAACGTTACTACCAGCGGTTTGGTGAAGCGATTGCGCTGCTGGAGCAGGGTGACAAACAGGCGTTTATCGCCAGCTTTAATCGCGTAGAGCAGTGGTTTGGCGATCACGCCCGACGCTTCCTCATTGAGAGTCGCAGCCTGCTGCGATCGGCGAACGACAGCCGCCCATAAAAGAAAAAGGCATCCTTCCGGATGCCTTTTTTCTATTCGGCAGGTTCAACGGGCACGACATTCTCGCTGGGATAACAGCCCAGCACCTTCAGCGAGCGGGTCATTGTCTGTAATTCCTGCAGCGCCTGCTGCATCCGCTCTGATTGCAGATTGCCCTGCACATCAATGTAGAACATCTCTTCCCACGGATTACCGTGAATCGGGCGGGACTCCAGCTTGCTCATAATCAGGTTGTGCTGACGCAGTACCAGCAGCGCATCGACCAGCGCACCCGCCTGCTGACCGGTTGCCATGATCAGCGTGGTTTTGGCCGGTACCTGATCTGACACATCGATTGCCTTACGCGCCAGCACGATGAAGCGGGTGTGGTTTTGCTGCTGATTGGCCAGATTCCGCTCCAGCACCTGCAACTGATAGAGTTCACCACCGGCTTCACTGCCCAGGGCCGCAACGGCAGGGGAGTTGAGCGCTGCGACCTTTTCCATTGCCGCGGCCGTACTCTCGGTATATTCGATTTTCCAGTGCGGGAAGCGGTTAATAAACTGGCTGCACTGCTGGAACGGCTGAGGATGGCTGTAAACCGTCTCTATCTGCTGCAGGTCGCTGCTACCCTTCACCAGGACGCAGTGGTCGATAGGCAGCGTCAGTTCACCCACAATGGAGAGGCTGGTCTGCTGCAGCAGGTCATAAACATCATTGATGGAGCCTGAACTGGTGTTCTCAATCGGCATGACGGCGTAATCGGCTGCGCCATTTTCGACCTGTTTGATGATGTCGTGAAACTTCAGGCAGCCACACTCCACCATATTATCGAAGTGGCGCGATGCATAGTTGCGTGCCGCCAGATGGGAGTAAGAGCCTTTAGGACCGAGGAAGGCGATACGCGCCGCATGGGCATGAGGGTGGTTGAGGTTCTTTTGCAGCAGCGCCTGCTGGGTCAGAACGGAATCTTCAATAACCAGCTGAAACAGACGGGTGATATAATGCGCATCCAGGTGATGGGCCTTACCCAGCACAATCAGATTTTCCAGCAGCGCGCGTTCGCGCTCGACATCCCGAATCGGGCGATGTGTAGCCAGCTTGGCCTGCGCAACTTCCACTGCCAGCAGACGACGCTCAGCCAGCAGCGTCAGAAGTTTTTTATCCACTGCGCTGATCTTATCGCGTAGCGCCAGCAATGGATTGTCGGGATTCATAGGGCTCACCTGTATGCTATCCAAAAAAAAAGCCTCCCGGCTGGGAGGCTTGGTTGTTCGTCTTCGCTTTCATTTTCTCACGACGAATGGCCTCCCGTTCAGGGGAAGGTAAAAAAGAAAGCGAAGAAAAACAGATCATGTTTCATGGAAATGTCCGTAAAAGGAGTAGGGGGAGAGTAACCGTACAGCTTAAAAGCTGTCAATAAAAAACGCGCCCGGAGGCGCGTTAAGAAAATCAGGACGCTTCGTCAGCAGGAATGATGTCTTTCACGCTGGCACTGGCGCGGCGTGCTTCAGACTTGTGCTGTACTTTGTTGAGCTGGCGCTCCAGCTTCGCAATCAGGTCGTTGATCGCGGTGTACATATCGTCATGTTTGGCACTGGCCACCAGAGTCCCGTTTGGGGTGTTAATGGTGGCATCGGCCACGAATTCTTTGGGCTCTTTCGACAGAACAATATGCGGATTAATCAGGTCGGTTTGCCATTTTTCGAGCTTGGCGAGACGGTCTTCAACATGGCTTCGGATGGCCGGGGTGATTTCCATTTGCTTACTGGTAATGTTCAGAATCATCGTTCTTACCTCTCTGTCATTTCCGTCTTGGTCTTCTCAGCATAGCGCGAAAAAGCGCTGAATGTGAGATTTCTATCACGGAAAAATGTCACTTTTTGTCAGTTTTGACAATCTGTGAGAAAGGCTCAGAAACGGGCGGAAATACCTTGAAGCGAACCGATAAACCCGGCATTCTTGATGGGTTAGCTCGCTGATTTCAGATCCAGTTATGACTGTTTTGTGAGCAAAAAAAAGCAGCCTTTCCGGCTGCTTTTTTTATGGCTGAAACGCAGCCTGCTGTCAGCTATTGTTAGCCGCGATGATTTTCGCCACTTTATCCGCTTCAGCGTTCAGCTGCAGGTTTCGGTAGGCATTTTCCATCAGCGGCAGTGCGTCGTGTGTCGCCTGCGTATCCGGATAATCGCGCATCATCCCTTCAACCCGGTTAACAACCGCGACATAAGCCTCACGCTTAGTATAGAATTGCGCCACTGAAAGCTCATATTTGGCCAGGCGATCTTTCAGGTAGACCAGACGTTTCTGCGCGTCAGCGGCATACTGACTGTTCGGGTAACTGCGCAGCAGCTGTGAGAAGTCACGGAAAGCATCACGTGCGTGCGTCGGGTCGCGGTCAGAACGATCGATACCGAAGAAGCCCTGCAGTGCTGAATCATCCAGCGCCATGTCCGTCAGACCTTTCATATAGATGACATAGTCGATGTTCGGATGGGTCGGGTTGAGACGCATAAAGCGCGCAATGGCAGCCTGCGCCAGAGGCAGATCGGCATTTTTATAGTACGCGTAGATTAAATCCAGCTGCACCTGCTGCGAGTAAGGACCGAACGGATAACGATTATCCAGCGCTTCCAGTTGCTTAATCGCAGCTTTAAAGTTACCGTCCTGCAGCTTTTGCTGCGCTGTGGCATAGATTTCAGAAGGCGGGCTGTCCGGTACCGCGTCATTTGAGCCGGAACAACCAACAAGTGCCAGGCTCAGTGTGGCAGCAGCCACCAGATGTTTCATACGCGTCATGACGAAGTGATTATCCTCAAATGTTATGGCGGAAGCTGTCCGTATAGCTCCCGGTAATGACCAGGTACGATAGCACATTATATTAAACGGCATCGCCGTGAAAACCCAACGTTAACGAAGAAGCTGTATATGGCACAACAAGTTCAACTCACCGCAACGGTATCCGAATCACAACTCGGACAACGCTTAGATCAGACTTTGGCGGAATTGTTCCCTGATTATTCACGTTCACGCATAAAAGAGTGGATCCTCGATCGTCGCGTGACGGTAAACGGCGTCATGGTCGATACCCCAAAAGAAAAAGTGTTGGGCGGCGAGCTGGTCGCGATTAACGCTGAGATTGAGGAGGCACAGCGCTGGGAACCGCAAAATCTGCCACTCGACATCGTTTACGAAGATGAAGACATTATTGTCATCAATAAACCCCGCGATTTTGTGGTGCATCCCGGTGCCGGTAATCCGGATGGCACGGTGCTGAATGCATTGCTTCATCACTATCCTGCGATCATGGATGTGCCTCGTGCGGGCATCGTACACCGCCTGGATAAAGACACGACCGGCCTGATGGTCGTGGCGAAAACCGTACCGGCGCAGACGCATCTGGTGGAATCACTGCAGCGGCGTGAAATTACCCGCGAATATGAAGCCGTTGCGATTGGTAATATGACAGCGGGCGGCACGGTCGAAGAGCCGATCAGTCGTCACTCCACCAAACGTACGCACATGGCCGTACACCCGATGGGGAAACCGGCGGTCACGCACTACCGCATCATGGAGCATTTCCGTGCGCACACGCGTCTGCGTCTGCGTCTGGAAACCGGGCGTACTCACCAGATCCGCGTTCATATGTCGCACATCAGCCATCCGCTGGTGGGCGATCCGCTCTACGGTGGGCGCCCGCGTCCGCCAAAAGGCGCCTCAGAGGCATTTATCGCTACGCTACGGGGCTTCGACCGTCAGGCGCTGCACGCTACGATGCTGCGTCTTTACCATCCTATCAGCGGTATTGAAATGGAGTTTCATGCGGCTATCCCGAAGGACATGGTCGATCTGATTGCGGCGTTAAAAGCAGACACCGCAGAATTTAAAGACCAGATGGACTGGTAATGGATCTGATTATTCCTCAATGGCCCGCACCGGCGCGTGTCCGGGCCTGCTCAACCCGCCGCCAGGGCGGAGTCAGTCACTCCCCGTGGGATGCGCTTAACCTGGGCGGGCACGTGGGGGATAATCCCGACGCGGTTGCGCGTAACCGTCAGTTGCTGGTTGATGAGGCGGGGTTGCCTGCTATGCCACAGTGGCTGGATCAGGTGCACGGCACCGGTGTCGTGCGTCTGGCTGAAGGGGGAGAAACGCCATTACGCGCTGACGCCTGCATCACCTCCGAGCCTGGCGTGGTCTGCGCCATTATGACGGCTGACTGTCTGCCGGTGCTGTTCTGTTCGCAGGACGGTGCTGAAGTGGCGGCCGCGCATGCCGGCTGGCGTGGCCTCTGTGCGGGCGTTCTGGAAAATTCTCTGGCGCAGTTCCGATCGCCGCCGGATCAGATTCATGCCTGGCTGGGGCCGGCAATCGGCCCTGATGCGTTTGAGGTCGGTGCCGAAGTGCGCGACGCCTTTGTGGCTCAGGACCCCCACGCCGGACAGGCTTTTCATCCGTCTGGAGAGCGATTCTACGCCAATATCTGGCTGCTGGCGCGCAGGCGACTGCAGGCTGCAGGCGTCCGTTCCATCAGCGCCGACAGTCGCTGTACCTTTACACAGCGTGACGATTTCTTCTCTTTCCGCCGCGATGGGATCACCGGGCGTATGGCAACTTTGATCTGGCTGTTATAACCTTACGCGATAAGACGGTCCAGTTAGCGTATTTTTTACTCAAATCTCAGGTCATTAACCTTGAAAATTTGAGGGATGACCTCATTTAATCTCCAGTAGCATTTTGACCTGTAATGGGAGGAATTATGCGTCTGGATCGTCTTACCAACAAATTTCAGCTGGCTCTCGCCGACGCGCAGTCCCTGGCTCTGGGACACGACAACCAATTTATTGAACCTCTGCACCTGATGAGCGCATTGCTCAAACAGGAAGGCGGATCGGTTTCGCCTTTACTGACGTCGGCCGGTGTCGACGTGACACCTTTTCGCGCGCAGGTTGAGCAGGCCATTGACCGCCTGCCGCAGGTTGAAGGCAGCGAAGGGGATGTTCAACCCTCATCTGACCTCGTCCGGGTATTAAATCTGTGCGACAAACTGGCGCAGAAGCGCAACGACAACTTTATTTCATCTGAATTATTTGTTCTGGCTTCCCTGGAATCACGCGGCTCTCTGGCCGATCTGCTCAAAGCGGCAGGTGCCACTCGCGAAAAAATCACCAGTGCGATTGAACAAATGCGGGGAGGAGACAACATGAACGATCAGGGGGCTGAAGATCAGCGCCAAGCACTGAAGAAATATACCATCGATCTGACCGAGCGCGCCGAGAAGGGCAAACTCGATCCGGTTATCGGCCGTGATGAAGAGATCCGTCGCACCATCCAGGTGTTGCAGCGCCGTACCAAAAATAACCCGGTGCTGATTGGGGAACCCGGCGTGGGTAAAACAGCGATTGTTGAAGGGCTGGCGCAGCGCATCATCAATGGCGAAGTGCCTGAAGGTCTGAAAGGCCGGCGGGTTCTGGCGCTGGATATGGGTGCGCTGGTGGCCGGTGCTAAATATCGCGGTGAATTCGAAGAGCGCCTGAAAGGGGTGCTGAGCGATCTGTCGAAGCAGGAAGGTAACGTCATTCTGTTCATCGACGAGCTGCATACGATGGTCGGTGCCGGTAAAGCTGACGGCGCGATGGATGCCGGCAATATGCTTAAACCCGCGCTTGCGCGTGGCGAGCTGCATTGTGTCGGTGCCACTACGCTGGATGAGTACCGGCAATATATTGAAAAAGATGCTGCGCTGGAGCGCCGTTTCCAGAAAGTCTTTGTGGCGGAACCGAGTGTCGAAGATACCATCGCCATTCTGCGCGGCCTGAAAGAGCGTTATGAACTGCATCATCATGTGCAGATCACTGACCCGGCGATCGTCGCGGCTGCAACGCTCTCTCATCGTTACATTGCGGACCGGCAGCTGCCTGACAAGGCGATTGACCTGATCGACGAGGCGGCATCCAGCATTCGTATGCAGATGGACTCGAAGCCGGAGTCACTGGATCGCCTGGAGCGTCGCATCATTCAGCTGAAGCTGGAGCAGCAGGCACTGAAGAAAGAGGCCGATGATGCCAGCATCAAACGCCTTGAGATGCTGGAGAGCGAGCTGAATCAGAAAGAGCGGGAGTATGCCGAGCTTGAAGATGAGTGGAAAACCGAGAAAGCCTCATTATCCGGCACGCAGAACATCAAAGCTGAACTGGAGCAGGCGCGTCTCAATTTAGAGCAGGCCCGTCGTCAGGGCGATCTCGCTCAGATGTCAGAGCTGCAGTACGGTAAAATTCCTGCCCTGGAAAAACAGTTAGCTGCAGCCACCCAGGCGGAAGGCAAAACCATGAAGTTACTGCGTAACCGGGTAACAGATGTGGAGATTGCCGATGTGCTGGCCCGCTGGACCGGTATCCCGGTAGCACGAATGATGGAAGGTGAGCGCGATAAGCTGTTGCGGATGGAGCAGGAGCTGCATGGCCGGGTTATCGGACAGGATGAAGCCGTTGAGGCGGTATCCAATGCGATTCGTCGCAGCCGTGCCGGTCTGTCGGATCCTAACCGTCCTATCGGTTCGTTCCTGTTCCTGGGGCCGACCGGTGTAGGTAAGACCGAGCTGTGTAAATCGCTGGCTAACTTCCTGTTCGATAGTGACGATGCCATGGTGCGTATCGACATGTCCGAATTTATGGAAAAACATTCGGTGTCACGGCTGGTGGGTGCCCCTCCGGGTTATGTTGGTTATGAAGAGGGCGGTTATCTGACTGAAGCGGTACGCCGTCGTCCTTACTCCGTCATCCTGCTGGATGAGGTCGAAAAGGCGCATCCTGATGTCTTTAACATTCTGCTGCAGGTGCTGGATGATGGACGCCTGACGGATGGACAGGGCAGAACGGTCGATTTCCGTAACAGCGTGGTGATCATGACCTCTAACCTTGGGTCAGATTTAATTCAGGAGCGGTTCGGCGATCTCGGCTATCCGGAAATGAAAGAGATTGTGATGGGTGTGGTTGGCCAGCACTTCCGTCCTGAATTCATCAACCGTATTGATGAGGTCGTGGTGTTCCATCCGCTGGCTGAGAAACATATTGCCTCTATTGCTCAGATTCAGCTGCAGCGGCTGTATCACCGTCTGGAGGAGCGGGGCTATCAGTTGCAGATCTCCGAGGAGGCTCTGCGGTTGCTGGCGGAGAATGGCTACGATCCGGTCTATGGTGCGCGTCCGCTGAAACGGGCGATACAACAGCAGATCGAAAACCCGCTGGCACAGCAGATCCTATCTGGTTCACTGGTGCCGGGCAAAACAATCCAGATGGATGTGGAAAACGATGTGATTACAGCTCATCAGTAATCCTGCGAGATAAAAACGGGCCTCTGGCCCGTTTTTTTATGCCCTTTTACCTGAGTTTTGTTTAATAAGGCAGCGAATTGAGTGCAAAGTGAACGGTTGGTAAAAAAGTTGTCATTTGCACTTGCGCTATCTGAACCGCTCCCTATAATGCGCCTCCATCGACACGGCACACCGGCAACGGGAAACGGGT
>NZ_JAALFQ010000014.1:0-90459 GCF_011800365.1 Pantoea sp. EKM103V
GCGAAGAGGCAGGGTCGCGCCAGGGATGGCGCGTCCTGCCGGTCCGTGAGAAATCCGGAAGAAGCGAAGGGACCGCGGAGCGGCGGTGAGGCAGGCCGGAGCCGGGGGTCAAGGGGGCGCGGCGACTGGCGCCCCCTTGTCGGTCGCCTGCAGAGGCGAAACTGAAACTGCCCAACCCGTTGGGCGAACGAAACCTTCTCATAGCCCGCTCGCGCAGCGAAGCCCCCGCTTCAGCGGCTCCGATCAGAACCCCCGATAACTCCGCTGTGCGGTACTCACCTTATACAGATAACGGCGCGACTCCGCCGACGGATGCTGGCTGGTCAGGATCTGATAGACCCTGTTCGGCGGCAGGTCGTTAATCATCGCAAATGCCCGATCTTTATCGCTGGAGAAGACGCGCAGAACGCTGCCTGCACCACCGTTGTAGGCGGTGATCACCGCATAGCGGCGGGACAGCGGATCCTGAATGCCGCCCAGATAGCTGCGCTGCAACAGCGACAGATAGGCGGTGCCCGCATCGATATTGTTCTCCGGGTCCAGCAGATAGCTGCGGCTCGGCTTGCCCCATTTTCCCTTCATGCGGAACACGTCAACACCGGCGGTGTGCTGCACCACCTGCATCAGGCCCAGTGCATCGGAGTGGCTCACGGCGTAGGGGTTAAAGCTCGATTCGGTCTGCATAATCGCCAGAATCAGTGACGCATCCACACCATACTGTTCGGCGGCTTTGCGCACCATCGGCAGGTATTTGTGGGCACGCTTATCCAGGTGGTTCGGCACCATCGGAATTGTAATGGTGTAAATCACATGCAGACCCGACGTGCGGCGCTGCAGTTTGTGCTGGATCAGATAGTCAGCAAAGGCTTCAGCGCGGCCCTGCCAGCGGATCGGCTGCCCGGTGTTATCCAGCACCTGACCATAGAGCAGTGGCTCTTTACTGATCACGATATCGTTGGCATCGGAGTAGAGATCGACATTCCCCGGATCGTCGCCAATCAGCAGGGTGGTCACGATCGCCTGACGCAGGCTGGCCATGGGATCGGTGCCCGAAATCGTCTCGATAGTCAGCTTACCGCTTTCAAAGTTGATGTGGCTGCGGGTGTAATAGTTGTCGCTGTATTTGACGTAATCTTTGGGTCCGGCGATCAGGACCTCATTGATACCCCAGATATTCTCAATATTGTGAGCAAACTGCCCCATCAGAATATCAAAGCCGTTAGTGTCTTTTACCCACTCTTCGTGGAACTGCTGTTTTTTCGACCCGGAACAGGAAACCAAAAGTGGTGCTATCACCAGCAGGGCGATTAATTTTTTATTCATTGGGAATGCAAGCCTGACCTGGATAACCGGCCCCAGCGATGAGGCCCGAAAATTTACGCTTCTGGCGGTGTATAGCCTTCGATGTGAACGTCTTTGCCTTCGAACAGGAAGTTGACCATCTCCTTCTCCAGGACTTTACGATCCTCAGGATTCATCATGTTGAGCTTCTTCTCGTTGATCAACATGGTCTGCTTCGCCATCCACTTCTGCCAGGCTTCTTTCGAAATCTCGTTGTAAATGCGCTTACCCAAATCGCCCGGATAGAGCTGAAAATCCTGTCCTTCCGCGTCGCGCTGTAAAAACGTACAAAAGATGGTGCGGCTCATTCTTCTTCCTCATTAATCTCACAACTGTCCAAAGCCAGTTGTCGGGGATGGCGCAGCTCGTGCAGCAGGCGCTCAACGGGTGCAGCTAATCCCACAGATGGTGGCAGCGCTAAGTTATACCAGAGACCGCCTGCTTCATCCATCGCCGCCCCGACAGAAGGCCATGCCAGCCACATTGGCACAATATCGAGATGGAAATGGCTGAAGGTGTGACGAAAGGCCGTCATCTGCTGCGGTCTGGCGTGGATGCCGCGTGCCGCCAGCCAGTCGTTCAGCGCCGCTTCGGTGGTGAATTGTGGGAAGCAGAACAGCCCTCCCCATAAACCCACCGGGGGACGCTGCTCCAGCCAGACATCATCGCCATCCTGAATCATCAGGAACCAGCCGCTGCGCTCCGGCAGCACCTGTTTAGGCTTCTTACCGGGATAGCTGGCCCAGCTGCTGCTGGCATAGGCTTCACAGCCGCTGTTCAGCGGGCAGATTTCGCACTTCGGTTTCGAGCGCGTGCAGACCAGCGCGCCCAGATCCATCATCGCCTGGTTAAACTGGCTGACACCCGCAGCAGGAGTGACCTCTTCGCTGATCTGCCAGAGCCGCTTCTCGACCTCTTTTTTACCCGGCCAGCCGCTGACGGCATAACAGCGGGCCAGCACGCGCTTGACGTTGCCATCCAGAATCGGGAAGTGCTGTCCCAGTGACAGCGACAGGATCGCCCCGGCCGTCGAGCGGCCTACGCCGGGCAGGGCAGAGACATCATCGAAATTCACAGGGAACTCGCCCTGATGAACATCGACAATCTGTTTTGCCGCCTTGTGCAGGTTACGCGCACGGGCGTAGTAGCCGAGGCCGGTCCAGAGATGCAGAACCTCATCCAGCGGTGCCGCCGCCAGATCGCTGACCGTGGGGAAGCGCGCCATAAAGCGTTCGAAGTAGGGAATAACCGTGGCAACCTGGGTCTGCTGTAACATCACTTCAGACAGCCACACCTTGTAAGGTGTTTTCTCCAGCTGCCAGGGCAGGGTTTTGCGGCCAAAGCGCTGATACCAGTCCAGCACCTGTTGCGCGAACTGCGGCGCTTGCATCATAAGAAGGAAAATTTCCGTGTTTACTCTACACTCAGGCAGGAATTCCAGCACATGCGCACCTGGGTGTAAACCGGAAGATTGCAAAGGCTTGCTTCTGCTTATGAACTTTGCATAATGCCCGTTTCCCGGAACAGGCTAACCAGCAGGCTTTTACATGATTAATGACGTCATCACCCCAGAATTTGATGAGAACGGGCGGCCATTGCGCCGGATCCGCAGCTTTGTGCGCCGCCAGGGTCGCTTAACGAAAGGCCAGCAGCAGGCGCTGGATACCCTGTGGCCGGTCATGGGGGTGGAATATCAGCCGGAGCCGATCGATTTAGTCGCGCTGTTTGGCCGCGAGGCACCGGTGACGCTGGAGATTGGCTTTGGTATGGGCGCGTCGCTGGTCACCATGGCTCAGAACACGCCGCATCAGAACTTCCTGGGTATTGAAGTGCATGCGCCAGGCGTGGGAGCCTGTCTGGCCGCCGCGAAAGAGGCGGATGTACAGAACCTGCGGGTGATGTGTCATGACGCGGTGGAAGTGCTGGAGAAGATGATCCCGGATAACTCGCTGCGCATGGTTCAGCTCTTTTTCCCCGATCCGTGGCACAAAGCGCGTCATAACAAACGCCGTATCGTCCAGGTGCCTTTCGCCGAACTGGTGATGCGTAAACTGAAGCTGGGCGGCGTTTTCCACATGGCGACCGACTGGGAAGCCTACGCGGAGCATATGCTGGAAGTGATGAACAGTATTGATGGTTACCGCAACCAGTCAGAGCAACAGAATTATGTGCCGCGTCCTGAGACGCGTCCACTGACCAAGTTTGAGCAGCGCGGGCAGCGTTTAGGCCACGGCGTATGGGATTTAATGTTTGAGAGGGTGAAATAATGGCCACACAACGCAGCCGCCGTTTACGCAAAAAACTGCACATTGATGAGTTTCAGGAGCTGGGGTTCTCGGTTGCCTGGCGCTTCCCGGAAGGCACCAGCGAAAGTGAAATTGATGAGACGCTCAACCAGTTCATCAACGAAGCGATCGATCCTAACGGTCTGGCTTTTGATGGCAGCGGTTACCTGGTGTGGGAAGGTCTGGTCTGCCTGCAGAAAACCGGCAAATGCACCGAGGAGCATCGCGCTCTGGTCCGCAAATGGCTGGAAGATCACAAGCTGCAGGATGTGCAGATGACGGAACTCTTCGACGTCTGGTGGGACTAAAGGTCAGGTCGGTCAGGCTGCTGGTCTGCCATCCCGGATGGGGCAGAACATCAGGCCGCCGGCCCGGTTTTAAGAAACACGGTGTCGGGCTGAGGCCCGATCGCTGAACGGTTCCGCACCAGATGTTAGGGAGTAGATATGATGCGAAAAGCGCTTCTTGCTGTGCTGCTGGCAGCAGCGACCCAGGCTCAGGCAGCCTATGAATGCAGCGTTAAGCCGCAGGATGATGTGGTGATTAAGCCGCAGAGCGTGCAGGTGGTCGGTGCCAATGGCAATCTTGAGATCTCGCCGCAGGGCGACGTACAGTTCAACGGTCAGAAGGTATCGCTGAGCACAGCGGAACGCCAGAAAGCGATCGATTACCAGAACGCGCTGCGTCGCGATTTGCCGTGGATCGACAGCGGGGCGACCTCCCGTCTGGAGAAAGGACGTGCGGCACTGGATCGGGTGATCGTGGAGAAACTGGGCACCGACAGCAACGTCCGCAATCGCCTGAGCACGCTGAATGGCCAGCTGAAACAGCAGATGAACCGCATCATCGAGCACCGCGACGACGGGCTGACGTTCCACCATCAGGCGATCGATAAAGTGCGCGCGGAAGGGGAGAGGCTGGTTCAGTCGACGCTGGGCGGCGTCATGCAGGATAGCCTGAATGAGATGGGCAGTAAGCAGGGCAGTGGCGGCAGCAATCCGCTGCAGGCGATTATGGGAAATCTTGGCGGTCTGCAGCAGTCGATTCAGGCTGAGTGGAGCAAGCAGGAGCAGGATTTCCAGAACTTCGGTCACGAGGTCTGTAATCGCGTCATTTCGCTGGAAGATCAGCGTAAGCAGCTTACGGGCGCCCTGAAAAAATAGTGTCACGCCTCAGCCTGCCGGGCTGAGGCGCCTTTGTTACTCTTCCGCCAGAAACAGCTCCAGCAGCGAATTCAGAAACAGTTTTCCTTTCTCTGTAATCTGCCACCGATCCGCCGTTTCCGTCACATAACCCGCAGCGATCGCGGCATCCATCTGCGGACGGATCGCCTGCTCTGACAGACCGGTGTAGCGGCTGAACTCGTCGCGCGGTGCCGCTTCCAGCAGGCGAAAGCGGTTCATGAAATATTCAAACGGCTTGTCGCTGTCGGCCACCTCATACTGCTTCTCGCGGTAATTTCCCTGCATGAATCCACGCGGATGACGGGTTTTCACCGTGCGTACAATGCGGCCATCCGGTTGCGTCAGCTTGCCGTGTGCGCCACAGCCGATCCCCAGATAGTCGCCGAAACGCCAGTAGTTAAGGTTGTGCTCACAGCGATAACCCGGCTTCGCGTAGGCGGAGGTTTCATACTGCTGATAACCGGCTTCCCGCAGCAGCTGATCGCCCTGTTCGAAAATATCCCACAGCGCATCATCATCCGGCAGCACCGGCGGACGGGAACCAAACAGGGTGTTGGGTTCGATGGTCAGCTGATACCAGGAGAGGTGCGGCGGATTGAGCGCAATCGCCTGACGCAAATCGTCGAGCGCCTCTTCCAGCGACTGGTCCGGCAGGCCGTGCATCAGGTCGAGGTTGAAGCTGCGCAGCGACAGCGACTGTGCCAGCTGGGCGGCACGGGTCGCCTCGTCAGGCCCGTGAATGCGGCCGAGGCGCTGCAGCTTCTGCGGACTGAAACTCTGAACGCCAATCGAAATACGGTTAATGCCGGCGCGCTGATAGGCGCTGAAGCGATCGGCTTCCACGGTGCCCGGGTTGGCCTCCATGGTCACCTCCGCATCGGGAGCCAGCGTCAGACGCGCCCGCACCCCATCCATCAGCATCTGCATCGCGCTGCTGCTCAGCAGGCTGGGGGTGCCGCCACCAATGAAGATGGTGCGCACTTCGCGGCCATGAATCAGCGGTAGATCGATCTCCAGATCGCGCAGCAGGTGCTGCACGTATTCAACGTGCGGCACCTCATCCTTCAGCGCATGGGAGTTAAAATCGCAGTAGGGACACTTCTGAACGCACCATGGAATATGGATATAGAGACTTAACGGCGGCAGATTAGGCATTACGCATCGCTTCCAGCAGCAGCGTCAATGCTTTACCCCGGTGAGAAACGGCACCTTTTTCCGCTTTGCTCAGTTCAGCGGCCGTTTTACCCAGCGCCGGAACAGAGAAAATCGGGTCATATCCAAAGCCACCGGCACCCGCAGCGGAACGGGTAATTTCCCCCTCCCAGCTGCCGTGGAACACCAGCGGCGTAGGATCGTCCGCATGACGCAGATAGACCAGCACGCAGTGGAACTGCGCCTGACGCTGGCCGTCCGGCACGTTTTCCAGCGCCTGCAGCAGCTTCTCCAGATTCTGCTGATCGCTGGCATCTTCTCCGGCGTAACGCGCCGAATAGATACCAGGCGCGCCACCCAGCACATCCACGGCCAGGCCGGAGTCGTCGGCAATCGCCGGCAGTCCGGTGATCTGCGCCGCGTGACGCGCTTTGAGAATGGCATTCTCGATAAAGGTCAGGCCGGTCTCTTCCGCTGACTCAACCCCCAGGTCACTCTGAGCGACGATATCCAGACCAAAGGCGGAGAGCAGCTCCGCCAGTTCACGCACTTTGCCGGGATTACCGGTGGCGAGCACAACTTTTTGCATAACAGTTCCAGTTTGATTCATTTACAGCAGGTACCAGAGACCCGGGAACAGGTCCATGCCGAGAAAGTTCAGGGCATACAGCACCAGGATGACGATCATCGCGGAGAAATCGATACCGCCCATGGCAGGCAGAATACGGCGAATCGGTGCCATCATCGGTTCGGTCAGCTGCACCAGCAGGTAGTCGACCGGGCCGCGACCCTGGCTGATCCAGCTCATCAGTGAGCGAATGATGATCACCCAGAAGACCAGATAACCGGCCGATTTAATCAGCGACAGCAGGCCGACCAGCAGGTTGGTCGGATCAACCGAGAACACGCCCACCTGAATCAGCAGTAAAATCGGGTATTTCAGCGTGGTCAGGACAAAGGCCAGCAGCAGCGAGGCGGTATCAATCGGCCCCAGTGCCGGAATGATGCGGCGCAGCGGCTTAACAATCGGCTGCGTGACTTTGACGACGAACTGCGCCACGGGATTATAAAAATCGCAGCGTGACCACTGCATCCAGATGCGCAGCAGCAGCACCATGACGTAGAGATCGATCAGCGTTTTTACTAAAAACGTCAGTGTTAACATGAAGTTCCTCTGTTATTGTTGTGAGTTGTGCGCATAATCGCGTGCGCCAAAAATGGCGGTGCCGATGCGCACCATCGTACTGCCTGCGGCGATGGCCGCCTCCATGTCATCGCTCATTCCCAGCGAAAGCGTGTCAATATGCGGATAGTGCTGCTGCAGCTGACGGAATGCTTCCGCCATCTGCTGACACACCGCCAGCTGCTTCGTGTAGTCACTCTCCGCCGCCGGAATCGCCATTAATCCCCGCAGTCGCAGCTGCGGCAGGGCCGCTATCGCCTCTGCCAGCCCGGAAACGGCCTCCAGCATGATGCCAGATTTACTCGTCTCGTCACTGATATTTACCTGAATTAACACATTCAGCGGTGGCAGTGAGGCGGGACGCTGATCGTTGAGCCGCTGGGCAATGCGCAGACGGTCAAGGGTGTGGCACCAGGCAAAATTTTCCGCCACCAGCCGGCTTTTATTGGACTGCAACGGACCGATGAAGTGCCACTCCAGTTCCGGATGTGCGGCCAGCGCCTGAACCTTTTCAACCCCTTCCTGCACGTAATTTTCGCCAAAGGCGATCTGACCCGCGGTAAAGGCTTCTTCGACCGCGCTCGCAGGTTTGGTTTTACTGACGGCAAGCAGGGTAATTTCTTCTGGTGCGCGGCCGCAACGCGCGGCAGCGGCCGCAATGCGCTGCCGGACTTGCTGTAGGTTGTGCTGGATTGAGGTCATAGTCAGGAGACATTATGAATCTGGATGAAATGGTGGCGCTTAGTGTAAAGCATAATGCGGCCGATCTGCACCTTTGCAGCGGACATTTGCCCTACTGGCGGCGGCAGGGGAGGCTGGAGGCGATTCCGCAGCAGAGCCCGCTCTCGGCCGCCTGGATGACGGAGTTTATGGCCCGCTGGCTCAGTGAACCCCAGCGCCAGCAGCTGGCGCGTGACGGGCAGATCGATTTCGCCCTGAGCCTCGCCGACGGTCAGCGTCTGCGCGCCAGTCTGTTTATGCAGCGCAACGGCCTGTCGCTGGCGCTGCGCCTTATCTTTGCGGTCTGCCCCACGCTGGAGAGCCTGCAGCTTCCCGCCGTGGTGCCGACGCTGCTGGAGCAGCAGGATGGATTGATTCTGGTCACCGGGGCGACCGGAAGCGGCAAATCCACCACGCTGGCGGCGCTGGTGGATGCGCTCAATCGCCAGCATGCCCGTCATATCATCACGCTGGAAGATCCCATTGAATTTATCCACCACAGCCAGCAGTCGCTGATACAGCAGCGTGAAATCGGCCTGCACTGTCCCTCTTTCTCACTGGGCATCAGAGCGGCGCTGCGGGAAGATCCCGATGTGATTCTGCTGGGCGAGCTGCGCGACAGTGACACCATCCGTCAGGCGCTGACGGCGGCGGAAACGGGGCATCTGGTGCTGGCAACCCTGCACACCCGCGGCGCGGCGCAGGCGGTGGACAGGCTGGTGGATGTCTTTCCGGCGGAGGAGAAACCGCTGGTGCGAACGCAGCTGGCGGGCAGCCTGAAAGCGGTCATTGCGCAGCGGCTGGTGCCTTCCGTTAGCGGATCGCGCATCGGGCTGTTCGAGATCCTGGTTGCGACACCGGGCATCACTCATCTGATTCGGGAGGGCAAGATGCACCAGATCCCCGCTCTGTTGCAGACCGGCGCACAGGCCGGTATGCAAACCTTTGAGCAGAGCAGGCTGGCGCGTGAGGCTGCCGGACTGATCGCGTCAGGTCAGTAGTGGTTCTCGAACCAGTCTTCCAAAATGATGGCGGCCGACTGTGAATCCACCGACCCTTTACTGAGCGCACGATAACCGCCACGTTCGAAGAGACCCGCACGCGCTTCGACGGTGCTGAGGCGCTCATCCTGTAGCTCGACCCGGATGCCAAACCGACCGTGCAGGCGATTGGCAAATTTTCGCGCCCGGGCCGTTAACGGCTGTTCAGTGCCATCCATATTGAGGGGTAAACCCACCACCACGAAATCGGGCTGCCACTCTTTCAGCAGCTTTTCAATGAGCAGCCAGTCTGGCGTACCATCCTGGGCTTTCAGCGCCGCCAGGGGGCGGGCGCTGCCGGTGAGTTGCTGACCGACGGCGACACCAATGCTTTTGGTGCCGAAGTCGAAACCTAACAGTGTTTGCGTTGACATCAGGCGTGTCCGGCGTCGCTGGCCATGTTGTGAATATCGACGCCGATACTGCGCGCCGCTTCGCGCCAGCGCTCTGCGATAGGCGTCTGGAACAGGATATTGCTGTTGGCTGGGGTCGTGAGCCAGGCATTTTCCATCAGCTCATTTTCCAGCTGATCTTTTTCCCAGGCGCAGTACCCCAGCGCCACCAGCACATTTGTGGGCTGAGAGGCGGTGCCAATCGACTCCAGCACATCACGGGATGTGGTGATGACGGTGTTGTCGGAGACACGAATGCTGGAGGTAAAAGTCCGTTGCGCTGAGTGCAGAATAAAGCCGCGATCTTCCGCCAGCGGGCCACCGGTGAAAATCGGCTTATCCAGCCTGATGGCCGGGTCGCGATCGTCAGCAGAAATTTTCAGCTTCTTCAGAATGCCTTCAACCGTCAGGTTTTCCATGGGTTTATTGATGATCAGTCCCATTGCACCTTCTTCGTTATGTTCGCAGAGATAGACCACGGAACGCTTGAAGAAAGGGTCCTGCAATGAAGGCATGGCAATCAAAAAGTGATGTTGTAAATTCATTCTCACACGATGTACCAAAAAAATAACCGGCACGCGACGGCCGCACCGGTATTGGGTTGATCACGGAGCCTCGCCCCGGCGTCTTGCTCAGCCCAGGCGTTTCTCAATGGCATCCATCAACATGCCGGTGATGGAGATCGGGAACGCAGCCTCAATTTCACGAATGCAGGTCGGGCTGGTCACGTTAACTTCAGTCAGTTTATCACCGATGATGTCGAGACCGACAAAAATCAGTCCTTTTGCTTTCAGCGTCGGGCCAACACGGCGCGCAATTTCCCAGTCGCTTTCGCTCAGTGGACGGGCTTCACCGCGCCCACCAGCGGCGAGATTGCCGCGCGTTTCACCGCCCTGCGGGATACGCGCCAGGCAGTAAGGAACCGGCTCGCCATCCACGACCAGCACACGCTTGTCACCCTCTTTGATAGCCGGGATATAGTTCTGCGCCATGCAGAAGCGGCTTTCGTGCTCGGTCAGGGTTTCCGTGATGACGCCAAAGTTAGGATCGTCCTGTTTCACGCGGAAGATAGAGGCGCCGCCCATGCCATCCAGCGGTTTCATGATGATGTCGCCGTGCTCCTGCCAGAAGGCGCGCAGCTGCTCTTTGCGGCGGGTCACCAGGGTCTCAGGCGTGAACTCCGCAAACCAGGCGGTGTAGAGCTTTTCGTTACAGTCACGCAGGCTCTGCGGTTTGTTCACGATCAGCGTTCCCAGCTCTTCTGCGCGCTCCAGAATGTAGGTCGCATAGATGAACTCGGTGTCGAAAGGGGGATCTTTACGCATCAGGATCACATTCAGGTCAGCCAGCGGGATCTCCTGCTCGCTGCCGAACTGATACCAGCTATCCGCATTCTGCTCAACGCTCAGCAGGCGGGTGCGGGCAGAGGCGACGCCACCGCGCATCGAGAGATCGTGCATCTCCATGTAGTGAATTTCATAACCACGGCGCTGTGCTTCCAGCAACATGGCGAAGCTGGAGTCTTTTTTAATATTGATGGACGAAATAGGGTCCATCACGATGCCAAGCTTAATCATTATTATCTCCTCGGTAAGGCGTTGATCGCCTCGTTCGGTTCGGTCTGCAGTGGGCCGAACAGTCAGGACACTATGCCTGCTCTCTCACCGCCGAAAGTATCGCTTAACCCAGGTCGCCAAACCTCACCTGAAGTGCCGTAATGGCGGTCAGCGCGGTGGTTTCGGTTCGCAGAACCCGTGGGCCAAGCAGGATGTCCGTAAAATCGTGCTGCGCCGTCATCGCAATCTCGTCCGCTGACAGGCCGCCTTCCGGGCCAATCAGCAGCCGGACCCGCTCCACAGGCTGTGGCAGCGTGTTGATACTCTGGCTGGCACGCGGATGCAGGTTGAGCTTCAGACCGCTGTCCGCTTCCGCACACCAGGCTTCCAGCGTCATCGCTTCACGAATTTCCGGCACGCGATTGCGGCCACACTGCTCGCAGGCGGCAATCGCAATTTTCTGCCACTGCTGGATCTTCTTCGCCAGACGTTCAGCATCAAGCTTTACGCCACAGCGCTCGGAAAACAAGGGTGTAATGACGTTCACGCCCAGTTCAATTGATTTCTGGATAGTGAATTCCATTTTTTCACCGCGCGACATCACCTGACCTAAATGCAGATGCAGAGGTGACTCGCGATCGTCCGGCTGGCTCTCTGTGACCGATACTTTTACACGCTTTTTATCAACATGCGTGATCTCTGCTGCAAAAGTCAGATTAGTGCCATCAAAGAGTTCCAGACGCTGGCCTGCCGTCATCCGGAGGACCCGGCCCACATGGTTGGATGCATCTTCATCCAGAGTAATTTCACTGCCGATGTTCAGAGGCGCGGCGTGATAGATGCGAGGTATGCGCATAAGGTTCCTGAGACCGGACGCCGCGCTGCAGCGGCGTCATGGGAAAAGAGCTAGTGTAGGGCAGGGATTTTAGCGCTGGCAAGCCTGCTGCACATAAGGATTGTGATTGCCCTGCACCCTGGCAATCCGCTGGTCGCGTTCGCACTCCCACGGCGTGACAGGATAGAGCTTATCCCAGGCGGTAAACAGCTGCGTCTGCTGGCGCGAAATGCGCAGATGGTACTGGTCGCGCATATAGAAATAGGTGCGGGCAATCGCGCCCCGCGCCCGCGCAGGCGGCTCCGCCTGCTTCAGTTTAAAGTCGATCTTCATCTCACACTGACCATACTGCTTCTCGCTGCCGTTCCACTGACTGTAGGCGAAGTTGCCGCGGTCGCCATTCACTTCACCCACCGCAGGCTGCAGGTTGTGCAGATCGGTTTCGATGCGGCGATAGTCGGGGTCTTTGTTGCAGTTTTTGCGGCCACCGTCCTGCCAGCACTGGCGCTGATGTCCAAACTCCCACGCAGGCATCACATGTTCCCACTCAATGCGTGCGGCGCGATTCGCATTTTTGCGCACCTGATAGCCACAGCTGTTGAGATCAGGAATGCCCTTTTTTCCCTGCCACGTAATTTTACAGCCACAGTAAAAGGAGCCCGGTGCATCGGCATTAATCGCCGCAGCAAAGGTTTTGGCCTGCTGAAAGTTATTCTGATGATAGTTATTCAGGTTGATAGCGTCAGCGGCAGGGGCAAACAGCAACGCCACCGCCAGACTTAAAATGCGAGACATATTCCAGCTTCTGTTCAGTACAAAAAAGGGCGGCAGGTTAACAGAATGTCCAATAGGGCGGAATGGGGATTAGTCTCAGGCTGGCACAAACTCGCCCGCGGTCAGCAGGCTTCCGCAGTGCACGCAGCGATACTCACTCTCTTTGCGCACCACCCGATTGTGGCGCCGCACCGTAAGCTGGTGCTGCTGGCACTGACAGCGATAGGCAAAGGTCTTGCTGCGCACGGAAGCGATCTCAAACTGATGGGTGCGCCGCGCCGGCACGCCCAGCACCTGCTCCATCATCCACTTCCACTCTTTGCCGTGCGGCGCAACGCGACCAAACTGTTTCCAGACCAGCAGATGCGCCAGCTCATGCGGCACCACTTCATCAATAAACGCCTGCTGATTTTCCAGCAGCAGCACCGGATTAATGCGGATTTCCCAGGCGGCCAGCCAGGCCGTGCCCGCCGCCGTGCCGCGCTGCTGGTAGAGCAGGGCAGGTTCCGGGTAGTCCGTTTTCAGGGCCTGATTGGCACGCGCAAGCGACTGGCGCAGCGAGCGCATCACCGCCTGCTGCAGGGCAATAGGGAGACGAGGTGTTTTCATGGCGTTCAGGATAATCATCGCTGCCCGGGAACTCAACATGACCCGTGAAAATGGCAGCAGCGTGGCTATAATCTGCCGCCCCGTTTCCGGCACGGCAGGCGGCGGCCACAGGGTGGTCAGACGCGGCGCGGCAGCGGCGGAAATTTCCGGATTCAATATGGTTATCGGCGTTTTTAGAATATCCTATTGATAAGGTTCACTGCAGCGTGAACCGATGAGATGCGACAGGCACAGTGTACGGACAACGCAATGAAAAATAATAACATCAGGAAGCAGCGCATTGTGCTGGTGACCGATTTGATGGCAGGTCGCGGCGGTATGGAGAATGTGACCGGTCAGCTGATTACCGCGCTGAATGCAGAGGCCGGAACGGAAGCGGGGCTGTTTATTATCAACAGCGGCGAAGAGAGCCACTCCCGTGCCTGGACCGCCAACGCTGTTTTAGCCGAGAGCGTCTGCACGCTGCGCAACAAAAAGATAAAAAATCTGATTCATACGCTGCGAATGGCCGCCTTTTTTCGCCGCTATCAGCCCGATCATGTCCTGACCCTGAATACGATTCCCTGCCTGATGACGCGCCGCGCCATCAGCCTCTCCGGCCGTAAAATCATGCTGTCGAGCTGGATGCATCTGCCCCCGCGTGAACGTTACCGTCCCCACTATCTGCTGCGGGCCGATCACCATTTCGCCATCAGCCAGCAGATTAAACAGCAGCTGGTGGATCTGGGTGCCCGCGATACAGACGTTGATGTGATCTATAACCCGGTAAAGCGCACTGAGGTGGTCATTGGCCGCCCGCAGGGGCTGAAGTTTCTCTATATCGGTCGCATCCACTTCCAGCGACAGAAACAGCTGAAAGATCTGTTTGATGCCCTGCAGCAGGTCAGCGTCCCCTGGACGCTGGAGATGGTGGGAGATGGCGAGGATCTGGCGCAGTGCCAGCACTACGCGGCGCAGCTTGGGATTGCGGATCGCATCACCTGGCATGGCTGGCAGGAGAACGCCTGGGAGTATGTCCTCCACCAGATCAGACAGGTCAGCTGTCTGCTCATGACCTCCAACTTTGAGGGGTTCCCGCTGATCCTGCTGGAGGCGATGTCGCGCGGCGTCTACTGCGTCTCATCAGACTGCATCAGCGGTCCGGCGGAAATTATTCAGAACGGTCACAATGGTCAGCTCTACCCTGTCAATGACAGCATGGCGCTGGCCGCTATTCTCAACGCCATGAGCGGGGATTTCCGTTTCCCTGACCATCAGGTTATTAAAGCGAGCATCACCGGTTTTTATGAGGAAAATTATATGAAGCACCTGATGACCGTGCTTAATCGCCTTACTGAGGTTAAGCATGACGAATAAAACCGAACGCAATGGATTAACGTTACTGGTTAATTTCTCCGTGATTGCGCTCTGCCTGGCACTCTCACTGAATATGTTTGTTACCGGTCTGCCGCAAAAAATATTCTACTTCGTCTCCTATCTCTCCGTTGCCTCCATACTCTATGGCCTGGTGCGCAGACGGATCGACTTCAGGGGAGAGGGTTTTTATCTCGCGCTGTTCGCTGTTCTGATTATCTTTGCCCTGATCCGTCTGTTCTGGGCCCTTCACGTTAAGGGGATTGAGACCGCCCCCTCAACCGATGCGATAACCAATATCGGCAACTATCTGCTGGGCGCGAAGCGGCTGTTGCTGGGCGCGTTTATTCTCCTCAGCCTGGCTATTTATGGCGATCGGGTTTCCCTGACCACGCTGCGTATCGGGAAAGTGCTCATTCTGATCGGACTACTGATTACGCTGGGCTTCGGTATTCATGAGCATCTCTACACCGCGAACATCCGCATCAAACTCACGACTGAAGCGGCGTCGATGTCCTCCTACATGATTCTGTTTATCTACTGCGCCTGGCTATGGCTGAGTCGTTTTGAGACGCATCGCTACTGGAAGGTTGCCGATGTGGTGGTGCTGGCTGTCACCTTCGCACTGCTCTACCTGTGTGCAACCCGCGTGACCCTGATTGCGCTGATCGCCACAGGCCTGCTGTTTGTGGTGCAGAGTTACCGGTTGTCGCTGCTCACTAACTGGCGCGTCGGCACGCTGGCGGTAGGCGTCGTGGCGCTGCTGATCCTGATGACCAGTAACCGCTGGGTGGAAGGGGTGCAGGATATTGAGAACTTTGGCTCCAACAGCTCGACCTCGCTGGGTGCGCGCGTGGCGATCTGGGGCGGAGCGATGAATTTTATTGAGCATCACGGCGGCTTCGCAACGCCGGATGCGCGCACCACGGAAGCGCGCCAGTTCATCATCAAACACTATCCGCTCAATGTGGAAGGCTACACCAACGTCAAATACAACATGCACAACGAGTTTCTCGAAGTGACGACGTTACAGGGATGGCTGGGGACGCTGTCGCTGGCGCTGCTCTATCTGACGACGCTGGCGGGCTGGCTGAAGAAGTGCGATCTGCGCGGGGCGGCGCTGCCGATGCTGGCGCTGTTTATCACCGGGCTGACCGATTCGGTGCTGCCCTATAACCAGACTGCCACCATCTTTATCATGGCGCTGGCGCTCTGCTGCCTGCCGCGGCCCCGGCCGGACGTGCGGTTCACCCCGGTATGATAAGGGGCTGAACCAATAAAAAGGGCGGGGTTTCCAGAGAAACCCCGCCCTTTTTTTAGTGCTTAACGGTTAGTCGCGTGCACCGATGTCGCGTAGTTTTTTACCGGCCATCAGGTTACGTTCGATGTGTTCCAGCGAGACGTTTTTGGTTTCCGGAATCAGCATCAGCGTCAGCAGAATGAAGAACAGGTTAAGCAGCGCGTAGACCCAGAAGGTGTTGGCGTTGCCCAGGGTATTCAGCATCGTCAGGAAGGTCGCACCCACGATCATGTTGGCGATCCAGTTGGTGGTGGTCGAGACGGTGATACCGAAATCGCGGCCTTTCAGCGGCTGAATTTCAGAACAGAGTACCCAGATCAGCGGACCGGCTGACATCGCGAAGCCAACGATGAACATCAGCAGCATGCCTACCGCGAAGTACTGTGCGCCCGGCGAAGTAATGCCAAAGTGCAGCATCGTTCCCAGCACGCCCATACCGGCAGCCATCACCATAAAGCCCAGAATCAGGGTCGGTTTACGGCCCCAGCGATCTACCAGGCCAATGGCAATAAAGGTCGCCAGCACGTTGACCAGACCGACGATGACCGTACCCCACATCTGCTGCGTGGTGTTGGCGAAGCCGGCAATTTCAAAGATTTTAGGTGCGTAGTACATGATGACGTTCATACCGGTAAACTGCTGCATAACCTGCAACAGAATGCCGAGGTAGACGGCACGACGGAAGTGGCTGCTGCTGGTGAACAGACCCCAGCCAGACTGCTTGATCTTCAGGCTTTCACGAATCTCATCCAGCTCACGTTTTGCCTGCTCACTGGTGTCGCGCAGACGGTCCAGTACGCGTTGCGCATCGCGGAAGTTGCCACGTGCCGCCAGCCAGCGTGGGCTGTTTGGCAGGAAGAAGACACCGATCAGCAGCAGCAGGGCAGGGATGGTGATGACGCCCAGCATCCAGCGCCAGTTGCCGGTAAAGCTGAAGGCGGTATCAGACAGGTAAGCACCCAGAATCCCGATGGTGATCATCAGCTGATAGAGCGAAATCATACTGCCGCGAATTTTTTCTGGAGCGATTTCAGAAAGATAAAGCGGGGCGGTATAAGAGGCGACACCGACTGCCAGACCCAGCAATACGCGGGCACTGATCAGCATTTCCGGGTTTGGCGCCATCGCCGACCAGAGAGAACCGATAACGAACAGAATCGCACCGGCCATCAGGCTCTTTTTACGGCCCAGGCGGGAGGACATCCAGCCGCTGCCGATAGCCCCCACCGCAGCACCAAACATCATGGAACTGACGATCCACTCCTGCTGATGAGCGGTAACGTTGAAGTCCTTTGCGATAAACGGCAGGGCACCGGCAATCACGCCGATATCCAGACCGAACAGCAGACCCGCAAGGGCTGCCAGAAAGCAGACAAATAAGGTCATCGCCTTATTTGAAGTTCTGCTTTTGTGTGTATTGCCAGGCATTTTAGCCTCCAGGTTTATCCATCATTGTTTTTATCAATGTTAAAAAACCTTTTACGGGAAAAAAGTGAGTCTGATCACATCAGTGTAATCGCTTACACACGCTGAAACCCTGAAATTCAGCATATTTTACCCGTAAAGATTAATTAACCAGTGAGGTATAGCACTCATTAAGTTTCTGACAATGCTCTATTTATTGGCTATCAGACGACGCTGAAAATAACGCATTTTGAACAGAATAACCACGTGCGTTAAATCTTAAATGTCAGATAAACAAAGCATTTCAATTTGTAATCGTTAACATTTTGTTGTCAGAAAAAGCGCAATGAAGTGTAGCTGAGATTAGGAAACCTGCTGAGGGGCGGCGGGAAGGTCGGGCAGAAGCGTTTTATCCGATCAGAAGGGGGCAGGCCGGGAGTGCAAAACAGAGCGCAATCTGCCCGTGCTGCACGAAGGCAAAGCCACTGAAAAGGCAATAAAAAACCCTGCCGGCGTGGCAGGGTTTCATGATCAGCCGGAAAACTTACAGGCCAGCCGCTTCACGCAGCAAGGCGGCTTTATCGGTTTTTTCCCATGGGAAATGTTCGCGACCAAAGTGACCGTAAGCGGCGGTCTCTTTGTAGATAGGGTGCAGCAGATCCAGCATCTGAATCAGACCATATGGACGCAGGTCGAAGAATTCACGCACCAGCAGCGTCAGCTGTTCGGTCGCAATTTTCTCGGTGCCAAAGGTTTCCACCATGATGGAGGTCGGTTCAGCAACGCCAATCGCATAAGAGACCTGAATTTCACAACGGTCAGCCAGACCGGCTGCGACGATGTTTTTCGCCACATAACGCGCTGCATAGGCCGCAGAGCGGTCAACTTTTGACGGATCTTTACCGGAAAACGCACCGCCACCGTGACGCGCCATGCCGCCGTAGGTGTCGACGATGATTTTACGACCGGTCAGACCGCAATCGCCCATCGGGCCGCCGATCACAAAGCGGCCGGTCGGGTTGATGTGATATTTGGTTGAGGCATTCAGCCACTCGGCAGGCAGAACCGGCTTGATGATCTCTTCCATCACCGCTTCCTGCAGATCTTTCTGGCTGATGGACTCCGCGTGCTGCGTTGACAGCACGACCGCATCGATGCCGACAATTTTGCCATCGTCATACTGGAAAGTGACCTGGCTCTTGGCATCCGGACGCAGCCACGGCAGGGCGCCGTTTTTACGCACTTCTGCCTGACGCTGAACCAGACGGTGCGCATAGGTCACCGGTGCAGGCATCAGAACGTCGGTTTCGTTGGTCGCATAACCGAACATCAGGCCCTGGTCGCCCGCGCCCTGTTCCAGCGGATCGGTGCGGTCAACCCCCTGATTGATATCCTGAGACTGTTTGCCAATCGCGCTCAATACGGCGCAGGAGTTGGCATCAAAGCCCATATCGGAATGAACATAGCCGATTTCGCGAACGGTGTTACGGGTGATCTCTTCGATATCGACCCAGGCGCTGGTGGTGATTTCACCACCAACCAGTACCATACCGGTTTTAACGTAGGTTTCGCAGGCCACACGCGCTTTTGGATCCTGTTCCAGGATCGCATCCAGCACGGCATCGGAAATCTGGTCGGCGATTTTATCGGGATGTCCTTCTGATACGGACTCGGACGTAAAAAGGTGTTTAGCCATTCTGTTCTTTACCTTAAATATGGTTTGAATTCGACTGCATAGCGCCAGTGAGGTTATCTGACCTGACGCCCCTTCAGGCAAAGCCGCGAGCAGTGAGGTTGTGTCAGCACAGCAGGCCAACACCGCCTGGATATTAACCTGTTTAGATGGAAAACCATCTGGACGGCTATTTTAGGATAGAGGATAAACCAATTACCAGCCCTTTTTCTGTTTCGGCATTTTACCTGTCAGCTTTATCGGCATAATTTGCTGACACTCCACGGAATTACCCGATAATCTTTTTGCTTTTTAGCGCCGTAAACGGTATAAAACGCCGCTGCTTCGCTAGCCGCAGCAAGGATGACGCCACTGTGTGCGTCGCGCCCGTCAGACACCGGTCTGGCTTTCACCCTGGTTGTTCTCCATGTGCCCCTGGCATATGCGGAGGTGATACAAGTAATGAACCACGCTTTTTCTTCTCCCGGTTCTCTGCGCTCTGGCGCAACACTGGCGCGCTCCTGCCTCCCCTCTGTTTCTCTTTCCAGCCGACAATATCTGCGATGCGGTAATTTTACCGACACGAGCGCTGGCTAATCTTTACCTCTGTTCTCAGGGCTTTGTCTCCTCTCTGCGTCCCCGCAGTGGAACGAGACCGGTTATCTATGGTCAATAAAGATCGGGTAAATGTTCTCTGTTTAAACGGATCTGGCCAGGGTGTTTTACACTTAACTCATATGCGTGAAGCGCGCTGACGGCAACGTCAGGTGAACAGGACATGACGTTTAATGGGGTATCTGCGTTTCAGATTAGCGGCCATAAAGCCGGTTAACAGTTTCATCTTTCAACGGAAAATTGAGGTTCGCGATGTCTGACGACATGAAGAATATCAAAGGTTCGTCAGCTGGCGAACAGGGTGCACTCCGCTCCATGCAGGAGGTTGCAATGAACGATCAGGACGCGAGCAAAATGTTGCGGACGTACAACATCGCCTGGTGGGGCAACAACTATTACGACGTCAACGAACTGGGCCACATCAGTGTCTGCCCGGATCCGGATCGCCCGGATGTGCGCGTCGATTTAGCCCGGCTGGTGAAAGAGCGTGAAGCACAGGGCCAGCGTCTGCCCGCGCTGTTCTGTTTCCCGCAGATTCTGCAACATCGTCTGCGCTCTATTAACGGCGCGTTCAAACGTGCGCGTGAATCCTACGGCTATACCGGTGACTACTTCCTGGTTTACCCGATTAAAGTCAACCAGCATAAACGCGTCATTGAATCCCTGACCCAGTGCGGTGAACCGCTGGGCCTGGAGGCTGGCTCGAAAGCGGAGCTGATGGCGGTGCTGGCACATGCGGGTCAGACCCGCACGGTGATCGTCTGTAACGGCTATAAAGACCGGGAATATATTCGTCTGGCGCTGATTGGCGAGAAGATGGGCCACAAGGTCTATCTGGTGCTGGAAAAAATGACCGAAGTGCGGCTGGTGCTGGAAGAGGCGGAGCGTCTGAACGTGGTGCCGCGTCTCGGTATCCGTGCTCGCCTGGCGTCACAGGGCTCCGGCAAGTGGCAGTCGAGCGGCGGCGAAAAGTCGAAGTTTGGCCTGTCAGCGACGCAGGTGCTGAAGCTGGTTGAGATTATGCGCGAAGCGGGCCGCATCGACAGCCTGCAGCTGCTGCATTTCCATCTCGGTTCACAGATGTCCAATATCCGCGATATCGCCACCGGTGTGCGTGAGTCGGCGCGTTTCTATGTCGAACTGGCGAAGCTGGGCGTAAACATCAAATGTTTCGACGTCGGCGGCGGTCTGGGTGTCGATTATGAAGGCACGCGCTCGCAGTCTGACTGTTCGGTCAACTATGGCCTCAATGAGTACGCTAACAACGTGATCTGGGGCATCGGGGCCGCCTGTGATGAGCACGGCCTGGAGCATCCGACGGTGATCACCGAGTCCGGTCGCGCCGTGACCGCACACCATACGGTGCTGGTTTCTAACATCATCGGTGTGGAGCGCAACGAGTTCAGCGAACCTGAAACGCCGGATGCCGATGCGCCGCGCCCGATTCTCAGCATGTGGGAAACCTGGCAGGAGATGCACGAGCCAGATACCCGCCGTTCGCTGCGTGAGTGGCTGCACGACAGCCAGATGGACCTGTTCGATATCCACACCGGCTACTCCTCCGGCACTTACGATCTTAAGCAGCGTTCATGGGCTGAGCAGCTCTATCTGAGCATCTGTCACTATATTCAGCAGCATCTCGATCCGAGCAACCGTGCGCATCGTCCGATCATTGACGAACTGCAGGAGCGAATGGCGGATAAGATCTACGTTAACTTTTCGCTGTTCCAGTCGATGCCGGATGCATGGGGTATCGATCAGCTCTTCCCGGTTCTGCCGCTGGAAGGGCTGAATAAGAAGCCGGAACGCCGCGCTGTGCTGCTCGACATCACCTGTGACTCTGACGGTACCATCGACCACTATGTGGATGGTGACGGTATCGCCACCACCATGCCGATGCCGGAATATGACCTGGATAACCCGCCGATGCTGGGCTTCTTCATGGTCGGGGCCTATCAGGAAATTCTGGGCAACATGCACAACCTGTTCGGTGACACCGAGGCGGTGGATGTTTACGCGCGCGAAAATGGCGAAGTGGAAGTTCAGCTGTCGGATGAGGGTGACACCGTGGCAGACATGCTGCGCTATGTGCAGCTTGATCCTAACCAGCTGATGTCGCTGTTCCGCAATCAGGTGCAGGCGTCCGATCTCGACGAAGAGCTTCGTGCCCAGTTCCTGGAAGAGTTTGAGAGCGGCCTCTACGGATATACCTATTTAGAAGATGAGTAATCGCATCGTTCAGCCCGTAATCGTATATTGCAGTTGCCGCTGACTATGCTGATAATCTGACTCACTCAATCCCTTCCTCGTCGGGCCTAACGACGCGGAGGGGATTTTTTTTATCTCAACCTTAATGGCTTGCGGGCCTGGCCCGACTTACGCATAGAGAGAGTAATTATGTATAACACGCTTGGCAATCAGTACGACAACTCCCTGGTCTCTAACGCCTTCGGCTTCATGCGCTTTCCGCTGAACTTCCAGCCTTATGACAGCGACGCGGAGTGGGTGATTACCGGTGTACCGTTTGATGCTGCCACCTCTGGTCGTCCGGGCAGCCGCCTGGGGCCGGGCGCCATCCGCCAGATCTCCACCAACCTGGCCTGGGAAGGCTGCCGCTGGCCGTGGGATTTCGATCTGCGTCAGCGTCTGAACGTTGTCGACTGCGGCGATCTGGTTTACGCCTTCGGTGACTCACAGGATCTCTCCGATAAATTACAGGCTCACGCCGAAAAACTGCTGGCCAGTGGCAAGCGCATGATGACTTTTGGCGGCGACCACTACGTGACGCTGCCGCTGCTGCGCGCGCATGCGAAACATTTCGGCAAGATGGCGCTGGTGCACTTTGATGCCCACACCGACACCTACTCCAACGGCCCGACCTTTGACCACGGCACCATGTTCTTTACCGCGCCGAAAGAGGGGCTGATCGATCCTCAGCACTCGGTGCAGATCGGTATCCGTACCGAATTTGACCGGAGCCTGGGCTTCAACGTGCTGGATGCGGCGCAGGTCAATGACCGCAGCGTTGACGATATCCTCGCTGAAGTAAAACGCACCGTCGGCGATCTGCCGGTCTATCTCACCTTCGATATCGACTGTCTGGACCCGGCTCATGCACCTGGCACCGGCACGCCGGTCATTGGCGGCCTGACCACCGATAAAGCCACCAAACTGATCCGTGGCCTGCAGGGCATGAACATCGTGGGTATGGATCTGGTGGAAGTGGCACCGGGCTATGACCATGCGGATTTAACCGCGCTGGCCGCGGCGACGCTGGCGCTGGATATGCTGCATGTTCAGGCGGCCAACAAGGGCTGATTTGCCGCACCCCTCTGATAAGTCTGCCGGGATAATCCGGCAGGCTTTGCTGCCGTCTCCCGCCATTCCCCCTCTGCGTTTTCCCCACGAATACCCTGTCTGACCGGCTGCTGGCTTCGGCCATGCGGTTCAGGCGCAACTGCACATCAGCAACTAAACTTAGTGACATCAATTTTCGACGTGGAGGCAATCATGGGCTTTCTTGATGAACTGGCGGGCTCACTGCAGGGCAGTCAGAGTGACGGGCATCTGCCCGGCCAGCTGCAGGCAGTGTGGCACTGGGTACAGGAGCAGGGCGGCATTGAAGTGCTGCTGCAAAAATTTCAGCAGGGCGGGCTGGGTGAAGTCTTTAGCTCGTGGATTGGCACCGGCAGCAATCAGCCGGTCGCGCACAGCGATATCCACTCGGCGTTTGGTCAGGCGGAACTGCAGTCACTGGCGGATAAGCTGGGAACCGACGTTAAGGGCGCAGCAGGCACGCTGGCGGTGATTCTGCCGCAGCTGATCGACAGGATGTCACCGCAGGGGCGCATGGATGAGGCGTCACTGCATGAGAATAAACTCGATTTAGGCTCAATGGTGGATCAGATATTTAAGCGCTGAATCAGCCAGAATCGAAAGGTATCAGGCGCATCGCCCTGAAGGATGATGCGCCTGATTGTCTCTTATTTCGCGTCGGCAGCAATGCGATCGCGGATATGCTGAGCGCGCGCTTCTGAAGCCGGATGGGAGTCAAACATTGAACTCTGACGGCCCTGTTCCAGCTTCGCCAGTTTCTCAAAGCTGGTGACCAGCCCCATCGGGTTAATGTTGCGCTTCTTCATCAGGTCATAGGAGTAGTCATCCGCCTGTGACTCCTGCGACTGGGAGAACTGCGCGTTGACCAGTTTCTCACCCAGTTCGCCCAGCTGCGACTGCGACAGCGAACCAATCACCCCGCCAACCGACGCGGCAGCCGTGCGGGCCGCAGTGGTGGCATACGCCAGCTGCATCGCTTTACGGGTGTGGCCCAGCGCAACGTGACCCATCTCATGGCCCAGTACCCCTTCGACTTCATTGTCGGTCATCATATCCATCAGTCCGCTATAGACACGGATACAGCCGTTTGCCATCGCCCAGGCGTTGACATCTTTCGTCTGGTAAACCTTGTAGTTAGCCGGGACGCCATTGATGTTGTCGCCCAGCGCGGCGGCAATCTTGTTCAGACGCTGCTGATATTCGCTGTCAGCCGGCGCGATCTGATTCTCTTTGTCCATCTGCTCACAGGACTTATCGCTCAGCTGCTTAACCTGATCGTCGCTCAGCGTGTAAGCCTGATAGGCCTGAGCGCCTGACTGCATCAGCGCGTTATTGTCCAGCCCCTGACAGCCGCTCAGCAGCGTCGCCAGTCCAAGCGCTAATACCGTTTTCTGGATTTTCATGCTCTATCCCATTCATAACAAGGTAAGAAAAACAAACACCTGAAACCGTGCCAGGTGAATAAACGTTTTGGTTATAGCCTGCCAGTCTGCACTTTGCTAGCAGAGTTGGCCGGAAAAGCCATACGAAGCGGTGACATTTAGCGTTTTACAGCATGTACTTTTGCCCCGATTTTCATGTACATTGATGGGCAACTTTTTCCTTGTTTTGCCCGGTAACTCATTAATAACAATAAGTTAAGGCGCGAAGCATTAATCCGACCTGGAGTAGAAAATGCCCTCTCGTAAAGAGCTTGCCAACGCCATTCGTGCGTTAAGTATGGATGCAGTACAGAAAGCGAAATCGGGACATCCGGGTGCCCCAATGGGTATGGCGGACATCGCTGAAGTACTCTGGCGCGGTTACCTGAACCACAACCCGACCAACCCGCAGTGGGCTGACCGCGACCGTTTCGTGCTTTCCAACGGTCACGGCTCCATGCTGATCTATAGCCTGCTGCACCTCACCGGCTACGATCTGCCGATGAGCGAACTGGAAAACTTCCGCCAGCTGCACTCAAAAACTCCAGGTCACCCGGAATATGGCTACACCGCCGGCGTTGAAACCACCACCGGTCCGCTGGGGCAGGGCATCGCTAATGCGGTCGGTTTTGCTATCGCTGAGCGCACCCTGGCCGCGCAGTTCAACCGTCCGGGTCATGACATCGTAGACCACAATACCTATGTCTTCATGGGCGATGGCTGCATGATGGAAGGCATCTCGCACGAAGTCTGCTCACTGGCGGGTACGCTGAAGCTGGGCAAACTGGTGGCCTTCTATGATGACAACGGTATCTCTATCGACGGTCACATTGATGGCTGGTTCACCGATGACACCGCTAAGCGCTTTGAAGCTTACGGCTGGCACGTTGTGCGTGGCGTTGATGGTCACGATGCGGATGCGATTGCTAAAGCGATCGACGAAGCGAAGAGCGTCAGCGACAAGCCATCACTGCTGATGTGCAAAACCGTCATCGGCTTCGGTTCGCCGAACAAAGCGGGCACCCATGATTCACACGGCGCACCGCTGGGTGATGACGAAGTGGCGCTGACCCGTAAACAGCTGGGCTGGAACCACGCACCGTTCGTTATCCCGTCAGAGATCTACGCTGAGTGGGACGCGAAAGAAGCGGGTCAGGCGAAAGAGTCCGCCTGGGATGAGAAATTCGCGGCTTACGCGCAAGCTCACCCGGAACTGGCCGCTGAGTTTAAGCGTCGCATCAGCAATGAGCTGCCTGCTAACTGGCAGGAAGAGTCTCAGAAATTTGTTGAGCAGCTGCAGGCGAACCCGGCGAAGATCGCCAGCCGTAAAGCCTCACAGAATGCGATTGAAGCCTTCGGTAAAATTCTGCCGGAATACCTGGGCGGTTCAGCTGACCTGGCGCCGAGCAACCTGACTGTCTGGTCGGGCTCTAAGCCGATCAATGAAGATGCGGCAGGTAACTACATCCATTACGGCGTGCGTGAATTCGGTATGACCGCTATCGCTAATGGCCTGGCGCTGCACGGCGGCTTCCTGCCTTACACGGCCACCTTCCTGATGTTCGTTGAGTATGCGCGTAACGCTGCGCGTATGGCGGCACTGATGAAGATCCGTCAGATCATGGTCTACACCCACGACTCTATCGGTCTGGGCGAAGATGGCCCGACGCACCAGCCAGTTGAACAGATGGCCAGCCTGCGCACCACGCCAAACATGAGCCTGTGGCGTCCGTGTGACCAGGTTGAATCTGCCGTGGCGTGGAAATACGCGATTGAACGTCAGGATGGCCCGACGGCACTGATCTTCTCCCGTCAGAACCTCGCGCAGCAGTCGCGTGACGCTGAGCAGCTGGCTAACGTGGCGCGCGGCGGTTATGTGCTGAAAGATTGCGACGGCACGCCTGAGCTGATCCTGATCGCCACCGGTTCAGAAGTTGAACTGGCTGTCGGTGCGTGGGACAAACTCACCAGCGAAGGTCGTAAGGTGCGTGTCGTCTCTATGCCTTCAACGGATGCCTTCGACAAGCAGAGCGATGCGTATCGCGAAGCCGTTCTGCCAAAAGCGGTCAGCGCACGCGTGGCTATCGAAGCGGGCATCGCAGATTACTGGTTCAAATACACCGGTCTGAATGGGGCCATCGTCGGCATGACCAGCTTCGGCGAATCAGCGCCTGCGGATCAGCTGTTTGAACTGTTTGGCTTTACCGTCGACAACGTTGTGGCGAAAGCCAAAGCGCTGCTGGCGTAAAAAACCGGTCAGGCGGGCCTGAACCCGCCTGGCGCTAAACGCAGAGGGACGACTCTTTCGTCCCTCTCGCTCTTTTATTCCTGCAGTAATAACCTGTTTTCGCCTCAATTTGTGACGCAGATCTAAATATAAGCAGTCAGATTGATCACAGTCATTCCCGTTATTCCTTCCTTCTATTATTGTAGCTGAACCGTTTCAGTCGTCAGGCAACTTGCCCTGGTTTCGGACAATGCCGGGTAAGAATCTCCTGTACAAAATGCAGTGAAACGCTCAGGCTAACGGCACGTTTTTTTCAGTCTGACGTGGCAGGAGAGAAATGACGGTACGGGTAGCAATAAATGGTTTTGGCCGGATTGGACGCAACGTTCTGCGCGCGTTATATGAAACGGGCCGGCGGGCGGAGATTACGGTGGTGGCGATCAACGAGCTGGCGGAAGCTACCGGGATGGCGCACCTGCTGAAATATGACACCAGCCATGGCCGTTTTGCTTTTGATGTACGGCAGGAGCGCGATGTGATGTGGGTGGGGGGCGATACCCTGCGCATTCTGCACCGTGCAGAGATTGCCGATCTGCCGTGGCGTGAACTCGATGTTGATGTGGTACTGGACTGCACCGGCGTTTACGGTTCGCGCGCGGATGGCGAAGCGCATCTTCAGGCGGGTGCCAAAAAAGTGCTGTTCTCTCATCCCGGCGGAAACGATCTCGACGCGACCGTGGTGTATGGCGTTAATCAGCAGGATCTGAGTGCCAGCGATCGCATCGTCTCCAATGCCTCCTGTACCACCAACTGCATTATACCGGTGATTAAACTGCTGGATGATGCGTTTGGCATCGAATCCGGCACCGTCACCACGATTCACTCGGCGATGCACGATCAGCAGGTGATCGACGCTTATCACAGCGATCTGCGCCGCACCCGAGCAGCCAGCCAGTCGATCATTCCGGTCGACACCCGGCTGGCGGCGGGCATCACCCGCATTTTTCCAAAATTCAACGATCGCTTTGAGGCGATAGCGGTTCGCGTCCCGACGATCAACGTGACGGCTATTGATCTCAGCGTTTCTGTTCGTCAGGCAGTGAAGGCATGCGAGGTTAACACCCTGTTGCAAAGCGCGGCAGAGGGGGCATTTCGTGGTATAGTTGACTATACGGAATTACCGTTAGTCTCAGTAGATTTTAACCATGATCCGCACAGCGCCATTGTGGACGGAACGCAAACGCGGGTCAGCGGTCAACACCTTATCAAGACCCTGGTCTGGTGTGACAACGAATGGGGCTTTGCTAACCGAATGCTCGACACGACGTTAGCCATGGCCGCAAGCGGTTTCAGGTAAGACGCGGTTTGCGTCTGGCAAAACTTATGAGAATCAACGAGAGGGTTCACCATGTCTGTAATTAAGATGACCGATCTGGATCTGGCTGGCAAACGCGTGCTGATCCGTGCCGATCTCAACGTACCGGTTAAAGAAGGTAAAGTGACGTCTGATGCACGTATCCGTGCTTCTCTGCCCACCATTGAAGCGGCGTTGAAACAGGGCGCGAAAGTAATGGTTACCTCTCACCTGGGTCGTCCGACCGAAGGTGAATACAACGAAGAGTTCTCGCTGCTGCCGGTCGTGAACTACCTGAAAGAGAAGCTGAGCGGCACCAATGTGACCCTGGCAAAAGATTACCTCGACGGCGTGGAAGTGGGCGCTGGCGAACTGGTGGTGCTGGAAAACGTTCGCTTTAACAAAGGCGAGAAGAAAGACGACGAAGCGCTGTCTAAAAAATATGCTGCCCTGTGCGACGTCTTCGTGATGGATGCGTTTGGTACTGCACACCGCGCGCAGGCCTCTACTCACGGCGTCGGCAAATTTGCGCCTGTTGCCTGTGCCGGTCCGCTGCTCTCCGCTGAACTGGAAGCGCTGGGCAAGGTGATGACCAACCCTGAGCGTCCGCTGGTCGCTGTCGTGGGCGGTTCTAAAGTTTCAACCAAATTTGATGTGCTGCAGTCGCTGGTGAAAATCGCGGACACCGTGATTGTCGGCGGCGGCATCGCCAACACCTTCGTGGCTATCGACAATAAAGTCGGTAAATCCCTGTATGAGCCAGACTTCGTTGAAGCAGCGAAAGGCCTGCGCGATCAGCACGGTATTCCGGTGCCGACTGACTCACGTGTCGGCACGGAATTCTCCGAAACTGCACCAGCGACCGTGAAAAAGGTTTCGGAAGTGGCGGATAACGAAGAGATTATGGACTTCGGTGACGAAACCGCACAGGCGATGGCTGCCATCCTGAAGGATGCGAAAACCATCCTGTGGAACGGCCCGGTGGGCGTATTCGAGTTCCCTAACTTCCGTAAAGGCACTGAAATCGTGGCGAACGCTATTGCAGACAGTGAGGCGTTCTCTGTGGCTGGCGGGGGCGACACCTTAGCGGCGATCGACCTGTTCGGTATCGAAGACAAAATTTCCTACATCTCTACCGGTGGCGGCGCGTTCCTTGAGTTCGTGGAAGGCAAGAAACTGCCTGCCGTCGCCATGCTGGAAGAGCGTGCGAAGCAGTAAACCTTTGGGGGTGATGCCCTGCGGCATCGCCTGAAGTCTTGCCCGTCTGGGCGTTTAAATCGACGTTCCTTAAGGGGAACAACGGTCACGAAACAGGACACAATCATGTCTAAAATTTTTGATTTCGTAAAACCCGGCGTTGTCACTGGTGATGACGTACAGAAGATCTTCAAAGTTGCGAAAGAGAACAAATTCGCACTGCCAGCCGTAAACTGCGTCGGCACCGACTCTATCAATGCCGCACTGGAAGCTGCTGCGAAAGTTAAAGCACCAATCATCATTCAGTTCTCTAACGGTGGTGCGGCTTTCATCGCGGGTAAAGGTTTCAAGACTGATAAACCACAGGGCGCCGCTATTTTCGGTGCAATCTCGGGTGCTCACCATGTTCACCTGATGGCTGAGCAGTATGGCGTGCCGGTAATTCTGCACACTGACCACTGTGCCAAGAAACTGCTGCCGTGGATCGACGGTCTGCTGGACGCGGGTGAAGAGTACTACCAGAAAAACGGTAAACCGCTGTTCTCTTCTCACATGATCGACCTGTCAGAAGAGTCTCTGGAAGAGAACATCGAAATCAGCAGCAAATACCTGGCGCGCATGGCGAAACTCGACATGACCCTGGAGATTGAACTGGGCTGCACCGGCGGTGAAGAAGATGGCGTTGATAACAGCCACATGGACGCATCTGCACTCTACACCCAGCCAGAAGATGTGAACTACGCGTACGAAAAACTGCATGCGATCAGCCCGCGCTTCACCATTGCGGCATCATTCGGTAACGTTCACGGCGTGTACAAGCCAGGCAACGTGAAACTGACCCCGACCATTCTGCGTGATTCGCAGAAGTTTGTGTGTGAAAAACATGGCCTGCCGCACAACGCGCTGGACTTCGTTTTCCACGGCGGTTCAGGTTCTTCAGCAGCAGAGATCGAAGAGTCTATCAGCTACGGCGTGATCAAGATGAACATCGATACCGATACCCAGTGGGCAACCTGGGACGGCATTCTGCAGTACTACAAAAAGAACGAAGGCTATCTGCAGTCGCAGCTGGGTAACCCGGAAGGCGACGACAAGCCAAACAAAAAATACTACGACCCACGCGTCTGGCTGCGTTCTGCCCAGGCATCTATGGTGGTCCGTCTGGAGCAGGCTTTCAAAGAGCTTAACGCTGTCGACGTACTGTAACACTCTGGTAGTTACCGTATAAAAAAGGCCCGAAAGGGCCTTTTTTTTGTCTTTTTTTCAGCAGAGTTATGTCAGAGGTCATGCAGGTTTGGCACACCGGCATTTATTGTTTACCCTTTTGTCAGGGATTGTCAGAGCGGTTCTGACAATGTGGTCTCATTCCCTTTGGGATTTAATTACAGGATGGTTACATGCAGGATACGGGCATGATCGATGAAATCAACAACGCGGGAAACTGGATTATACGAAATCAGGAACTCCTGATTAGCTATGCGGTAAACATCGTCGCCGCGATTGCGATTATCGTGGTAGGGCTGATGATTGCGCGCATCATCGCCAATGCGGTCAATCGTCTGCTGCGCGCGCGTCACATTGATACCACGGTCGCTGACTTCCTGTCTGCGCTGGTACGCTATGGCATTATCGCGTTCACGCTTATCGCCGCACTGGGGCGTATCGGCGTCCAGACCACCTCGGTCATTGCTATTCTGGGTGCAGCCGGTCTGGCTGTAGGCCTGGCATTAAAAGATTCCCTGTCAAACCTCGCGGCGGGTGTGCTGCTGGTGATTTTCCGCCACTTCCGGGCCGGTGAGTTTGTCGATCTGGGCGGCATCATGGGTACGGTCATGAATGTACAGATCTTCTCAACGACCCTCAAATCGGCTGACGGCAAGCTGGTGGTGGTGCCTAACGGTAAAATCATCACCGGTAACATCGTTAACTTCTCGCGCGAGCCGATACGCCGCAATGAATTTATCATTGGCGTCTCTTACGATGCGGATGTTGATCAGGTGCTGACGCTGCTGCGCGAAGTGGTTGATGCTGATAGCCGTGTTCTGCAGGAGAAAGGCGTACAGGTCGGTCTGAATGAGCTGGCGGCCTCCTCAATGAACTTTGTGGTGCGCTGCTGGAGCAACAGCGGAGACCTGCAGGATGTTTACTGGGATCTGCTGAAGAACTTTAAGCGTGCGCTGGATGGAAAAGGGATTGGCATTCCTTATCCACAGATGGATGTGCATCTGCACCGTGTTAAAAAGCCGGAGACCGCCGCGCCAGAGACAATCGCGCCACAGGCCCAGCCGGAGTAATCGTTTTATGGGCGACCCCGGTCGCCCATTCATTTTGCTAATCGCAGATTAATTCTTTCAATTTCCGCTAATCATCGCCCCCTCTTATACTGCTTCACATCTGACGATGTGAGGACATAATTCTGTGATATCTCTCTACTTTCAGGGGTTTGCCCTGGGTGCCGCACTGATTCTGCCGCTGGGTCCGCAGAACGCCTTTGTCATGAATCAGGGGGTAAAGCGGCAGTACCACCTGATGACAGCGGCGCTCTGCTCGCTGAGCGATATTCTGCTGATTTGCGGCGGTATTTTCGGCGGAAGTGCACTCCTCAGTCACTCTCCGCTGCTGCTGGGGGCAATCACCTGGGCGGGCGTGGCCTTTCTGCTCTGGTACGGCTGGGGCGCGCTGCGTCACGCCTTTCGCGGCGATGTCGATCTGGCAGAGGGGACGTCGCGCAGGCAGAGCAGGGGACGCATCGTGGCGACGCTGCTGGCGGTGACCTGGCTCAACCCGCACGTCTATCTTGATACCTTTGTGGTGCTGGGCAGCCTTGGCGGTCAGTTGCCAACCACCGCGGCGCGTCAGTGGTTCGCGCTGGGAACCATCAGCGCCTCTGTCCTGTGGTTTTTTGGCCTGGCCCTGCTGGCCGCGTGGCTCTCACCGCGTCTGCGCACCGCGACGGCACAGCGGATCATTAACCTGCTGGTCGGCGCAGTGATGTGGTTTATTGCCCTGCAACTGGCGCGCCAGGGTATCGCCGCTTTCTGAACAGAACGCGAACAGGCTACGGTTATTGCCGCACCGCTGGCGAACTTTTGCCATAATGACCACTCAAAGCATGGCGCATACCGATGCGCTGCTGGGCTTCGCCGGTTAGAAGCCGTCATAGTGACCTTTTCAAGGAGGACTTTCATGAAACTGAAAGCATTGGCTCTGGCCGCAATCATGAGCGCCGGAGCACTGCCTGGCGTACACGCTGATGAGTTACCAAATGGGCCGCACGTGGTGACCTCAGGCAAGGCAACAGTCGATGCCCGTCCCGATATCGCCACGCTCTCTATCGTGGTGAATGTCTCATCCAAAGATGCCGCCGATGCGAAAAAGCAGGCGGACAGCCGGGTTGCACAATATTTCGATTTTCTGCAGAAAAACGGCATTGAGAAGAAAGATATTGATGCGGCTAACCTGAGTACCCAGCCAGAGTACGATTACACCAAAGAGGGCAAATCCGTCCTGAAAGGCTATCGCGCGGTGCGTCAGGTTCAGGTCACTCTGCGTCAGCTGGACAAGCTTAACGATCTGCTGGATGGCGCACTGAAATCGGGTCTGAACGAGGTGCGCAGCGTCGAGTTAGGCGTGGCAAACCCGGAGAGCTACAAAGAGCAGGCACGTAAAGCGGCGATTAAGAATGCGACTCAGCAGGCCTCACAGCTGGCTGAAGGCTTTAACGCGAAGCTGGGCCCGATCTACAGCATCCGCTATCAGGTCGCTAACTATCAGCCGATGCCGATGAACCGCATGTATAAAGCGGCGGCAGCAGCCGATACCTCAGCCCAGGAAACCTACGATCAGCAGAGCATTAACTTTGACGATCAGGTCGATGTGGTGTTTGAACTCAAGCCCAACGCGGCACAGTAATGAAAAACGGGGCAAACGCCCCGTTTTTACTGGTCAGGCGGCGACGTCGTCCTGACGCAGCACCCGATGCCCATGCGCTATCAGCGCATCGGTGACCCGACGCATCAGACGGCTCTCCGGCGCAAAACGATGCCAGTAGAGCATCCGGCGCTGATACAGGCCAGGCGTCAAATCGATTAACTCCCCGCTTGCCAGCTCGCGCTCAATCTGCAGATGCGGAATCATACAGCAGGTTGACCCCTGTCGCGCCATCTGCACAAAGGCTTCCGATGAGTTGACGATGTGGCAGGGCACGCTCCCGGGTGAGAGGTCGAAATTCTGCTGCAGAAAAGCCTGATGCATATCATCAAGATGGTCGAACGCGACAGCAGGCGCCTTCAGCAGGGCAGAGCGGGTCACCCCGTTGGGGAAGAAGCGATCGGCAAAGTCGCGCGACGCCACAAACAGATAGTCGAGCGCGCCGAGCTGGTCCACCAGGCAACTGGGCAGCGGCTGCGGCTGAATACTGACCGCGCCCACCACCTCACCGCGACGCAGACGCTCCTGGGTGCGGGTTTCATCTTCCACCTGCAGATTCAGGCGCACGGGCGAGTCGGCCAGCACATCTTTCAGGGCGGGCAGCAGCCAGGTCGCCAGACTGTCGGCGTTGACCGCCAGCGACAGCAGCAGCGGCGTGGTTCCACTGTTCTCATCACCCAGCCACTCCTCTTCCAGCAGCTCGACCTGATGCAGTAACGCCAGCAGTTTCTGGCCCTGTTCGGTCGGACGCGGCGGCACGGTGCGCACCAGCAGCGGCTGGCCAAACAGGTTTTCCAGCTGCTTGATACGCTGAGACACCGCCGACTGGGTGATGCAGAGTTTCTGTGCGGCTCGCTCAAATCCGCGTTCGCGGATCACTGAATCCAGCGCCTGAAGCGTTCGATAATCCGGGCGTTTCATTATTCTTCTCTCTCCTTCAGGGTGGACGTCACTATGCCACAAAAGTGCCGCCTGTGATGGCTCAACTGTTTTTTGTGGGCTGGCTTCCAAAGCGTTAAATCCACGTCGCTCAGCCGAGCATTTTCAGCCAGCCTTGTTTTATACTACGCGCACTTCGTTGTCGCACAGGTTTTAAACATACCATGACCCAGGATGAACTGAAAAAAGCCGTTGGCTGGGCTGCACTTGAGTACGTGCAGCCGGGGACGGTTGTTGGCGTAGGCACCGGATCCACCGCTGCCCACTTTATCGATGCGCTTGCCACAGTCAGGCATCAGATCGAAGGTGCCGTCTCCAGCTCGGATGCCTCGACCCTGAAACTGAAAAGCCTGGGCATTCCGGTGTTTGACCTGAACGAGGTCGATCTGCTGTCGGTTTACGTCGATGGTGCGGATGAGATCAACCCGCAGATGCAGATGATCAAGGGCGGTGGCGCGGCGCTGACGCGTGAAAAGATCGTGGCCGCGGTGGCGCAGACCTTTATCTGTATCGCCGACGCCTCTAAAGAGGTCGATGTGCTGGGCCGCTTCCCGCTGCCGATCGAGGTGATCCCGATGGCGCGCAGTTACGTTGCGCGTGAGCTGGTTAAAATGGGCGGCCTGCCGGAGTATCGCCAGAATGTCATTACCGATAACGGCAACATCATTCTCGATGTGCATAATCTGACTATTCTCGATCCGATTGCGCTGGAAAAGAGCATCAACGCTTTGCCTGGCGTGGTCACCGTGGGCCTGTTTGCCGCACGCGGCGCCGATATTGCGCTGATTGGCGGTCCGGATGGCGTGAAAACCATCAAAAAATGATCTGTCCGGCGTCGATACGGCGCCGCTTATTTCTGCCTGCAAATCATCTTTTCTCGCCCGGGTGAAATTTGGTGACTTATGTCACATAACCGTTATCCGCAACGGTTTCATTCTCTCTTCAACCCTGAACCCGTGATTTTGTCTGGCATTGTGGTGCTGCCAGCCGTTGCCGTGCTGGCTCCCGGGCAATCGTTTGTATTGCCCGACGCGATTTTTTTGATATTTTGACAGAAGGCTGGCTTATGGTACTCCTCATTGAATGCTGAATAGGATCGGGAAATGGCAAAGGTATCACTGGATAAAGATAAGATTAAGTTCCTGCTGGTGGAGGGTGTGCATCAGAGCGCGCTGGACAACCTGCGGGCTGCAGGCTACACCAACATCGAATTTCACAAGGGCGCGCTGGACGCTGACGCATTAAAAGCCTCCATCCGTGATGCGCACTTCATTGGTATCCGTTCCCGCTCCCAGCTCACTGAAGAGATTTTTGCGGCAGCTGAAAAGCTGGTCGCTGTCGGCTGTTTCTGTATCGGAACCAACCAGGTTGACCTGCAGGCCGCCGCCAGCCGCGGGATTCCGGTCTTCAATGCGCCGTTCTCCAATACCCGCTCGGTCGCTGAACTGGTGATTGGTGAGATGCTGCTGATGCTGCGTGGTATCCCGGAAGCGAACGCCAAAGCGCACCGTGGTATCTGGAACAAGAATGCCAAAGGCTCATTCGAAGCGCGTGGGAAAAAACTCGGCATCATCGGTTACGGCCATATCGGGATGCAGCTGGGCGTGCTGGCAGAGAGCCTGGGCATGCACGTTTTCTTCTACGACATTGAAAACAAGCTGCCGCTGGGTAATGCCACTCAGGTTCGCCATCTGGCGGAACTGCTCAACATGAGCGACGTTGTGAGCCTGCACGTACCGGAAACCGTGTCGACACAGGATATGATCGGGGCGGAGCAGCTGGCGCAGATGAAGCCTGGCGCGCTGCTGATTAACGCCTCTCGCGGCACGGTTGTGGATATCCCGGCGCTGTGCGAGGCACTGGCCAGCAAGCATGTTGGAGGCGCGGCCATCGACGTCTTCCCGGTCGAGCCAGCCACCAACAGCGATCCCTTTATCTCTCCGCTGAGTGAGTTCGACAACGTGATCCTGACGCCGCACATTGGCGGTTCGACAGAAGAAGCGCAGGAGAACATCGGTATTGAAGTTGCGGGCAAGCTGGCGAAATACTCCGATAACGGCTCCACCCTGTCGGCGGTCAACTTCCCGGAAGTCTCACTGCCGATCCACGGCATCAGCGCCAGCCGTCTGCTGCACATCCACGAGAACCGTCCGGGCGTGCTGACGGCGATCAACCAGATTTTCGCCGAGCAGGGCATTAACATCGCCGCTCAGTATCTGCAGACGTCGCCATTTATGGGATATGTGGTCATCGATATCGATGCTGAGCCGGAAGTGGCTGAGAAAGCTCTGCAGCTGATGAAGGCTATTCCGGGGACTATCCGCGCGCGTTTACTTTACTAAGCGCTATCCGCCTGGAGAGGCGCTGAGTCGCGTCTCTTCAGGTTTCATTGCAGCCAGGTGCGCCCGGACAGGGGATTAAGCCATCTGAAAAGTCCGTAACACTACTTCCTCTACTCCCACTGCCACAGCTTTGACGGCGTCATTACGGCCGGCAAAGGCACATCCCATTCTGCCACCGGCAGGCTGTCAACCTGCTGACAATCGTGGGCCAGACCCACGGGCAAAAAGCCGTGATGCCGCCAGTTCTGCAGTGTGCGATCGTAGAAGCCTCCGCCCATCCCCAGACGCTGACCGGCGTGGTCAAACGCCACCAGCGGCACCATCATCAGATCCAGCTGATCCAGGGTGATCAACTGCCGGATATCCAGCGGCGGTTCGGGAATACGCAGCTTATTGGTCTGCAAGGGGGTATCGGGCGAATAGCGCAGAAACAGTAAATTACCGGGAGAGAAGGGGTGTAAAACCGGCAGGCAGACCGTTTTTTTCAGATGCCACAACCGGGCAATCAGCGGACGGGTATTGAGCTCCCCATCCACCGACAGAAACAGGGCAATATTTTGTGCGGCAGTGAGCGGGGCGTAGTTCAGGGCCAGCTCCGCAAGCTGTTCGGCCGCCTGGGCCTGCTGCTCGTCCGTCAGCGCCCGGCGCAGATGACGCACCTGCTGGCGAATTTCCTGACGCTGTAACATGGAAGATGCAGAGATGGAAGGTTCAGACATGATTTCCCCGCCGGATAAGTCGCTGTTCAGCGACTATAACATGTCGGTCGGGGGAAAAAAGCAGGAGTGCTGAAAGGGAGATCTCCGAGATGCCGCCGTAGGCTGTAACCCTTGAACCCTTGGTTCAAGGTGAACATGCCGTCGTAACCATCAGGCTTCTCGGACGGACCGAGCATGCACACAGGTTACAGAGCGTCACATTCTGTTTTTTCGAAATATCGGCTCAGGGGACTGGCCCACTTGCAAACATCTCAGAGAAAATTTACCTCACCGTTACTGTAGCACAGCAACCATGAAGTTTTATTCGAACTTCGCATCCTGGCGGTCGGTTATGCGACCCTGCTCAACTAACGCCTGCTCAATCGTCTGCTGCAGCATACGGATACGCTGTTCCATATTAGCAGCATAATCGCGCGTTTTCACTTTCTCTTGCGCCAGCTCATGGCAGACGTTTAACGCGGCGATGAACACCAGTTGCTCTGTATTTGTGACTCTAGTGCGAACTTTTAAATCTTGCAACCGCTGATTGAGATCGTCAGCCGCACTATTGAGCGCATCTTGCTGCTCTGGCGGACAATTCACTCTTAACGAACGACCAAAAATTTGTAAATCTACCGGTTGTGCAGACATGCCACCTTCCTGACTGATTACTTCGCTCGCAACTCCCTTAGCAGTCAATGGCTTGGGAGGCGGGCAACTATATAGACCCACGAAATAAGATACAACCCCTTTTCTGGAAACCTTGAGGCAGCTAGTGGTAGCATAACACGAACTTATTCTGCCAACGACGATGAAAACTTATGTCCTTACAGAACGCAACCCCCGATTACAACGCGCTTGCGGCGGTGCTCTCACAGCAGGGTGTTGGAATGACGCCCGCAGAAATGCACGGCCTGCTGAGTGGGATCCTCTGCGGCGGTAACCAGGACACCAGCTGGAAGACGCTGGTCCACGATCTGGCTAACGAAGGCATGGCGTTTTCTCACTCTCTCGTAGTGCCACTGACAGAACTGCACGCGCACACGGCGACCACGCTGGAAGATGAAGGCTTTCTGTTTCAGCTGCTGCTGCCCGCTGATGATGACATCACCGTCTTTGACCGTGCCGATGCGCTGGCGGGCTGGGTGAACCATTTTCTGCTCGGCCTGGGCGTAACACAGCCTAAACTGGATAAGGTCACCGGTGAAACCGGCGAAGCCATTGATGACCTGCGCACCATCGCTCAGCTCGGTTATGAAGAGGATGAAGACCAGGAGGAGCTGGAGCAGTCGCTGGAAGAGGTGATTGAGTATGTGCGCGTGGCAGCCCTGCTGTGTCATGACACCTTTACCCGCCCACAGCCCACTGCGCCAGAAGTGCAAAAGCCGACGCTGCATTAAGTCAGGCGTTTCAGGTCAACGAGTTTAACCGGTCAGTTTACAGGGAGTGCAGAGATGATTTCACTGGAACGATTCCTGCAGCGCCGTCAGGCGCTGTTAGCGAAGATGGCGCCAGGCAGCGCCGCGTTAATTTTTGCTGCGCCTGAAGTGACGCGCAGTAATGACACCGAGTATCCGTTTCGTCAGAGCAGCGATTTCAGCTATTTCACCGGTTTTAACGAGCCACAGGCGCTGCTGGTCCTCATCAAAAGCGATGAGAATCACAACCACAGCGTGCTGTTTAACCGCGTGCGTGATCTCACGGCAGAGATCTGGTCTGGCCGTCGGCTGGGTCAGGAGGCGGCTCCTGCGAAACTGGGCGTGGATCGCGCCTTGCCCTGGGACGACATTGGCGAACAGCTGCACCTGCTGCTCAACGGCCTGGATGTGATCTACCACGCACAGGGTGACTACAGCCATGCCGATGCCCTGGTATTCAGCGCCCTGGAAAAACTGCGTCGTGGGTTCCGCCAGAACCTCAGCGCGCCTGCCACCCTGACCGACTGGCGTCCCTGGGTGCATGAGATGCGCCTGTTCAAGGATGCGGATGAAATCGAGCTGATGCGTCGCGCCGGGAAGATCAGTGCCCTGGCCCATACGCGTGCCATGCTGGCCTGCCAGCCAGGCATGTTTGAGTATCAGCTGGAGGGAGAGATTCATCACGAATTTGCCCGTCATGGCGCGCGCTTCCCGGCCTACAACACCATTGTCGGTGCCGGAGAAAACGGCTGCATTCTGCACTACACCGAAAATGAAAGTGAAATGCGCGACGGCGATCTGGTGCTGATCGATGCCGGCTGCGAGTTCCACGGCTATGCCGGGGATATCACCCGCACCTTCCCGGTTAACGGCAAATTCAGCCCGGCGCAGCGCGCGATTTATGACATCGTTCTGGCTTCACTGAACCGGGCGCTGGAGATGTTCCGGCCTGGCATCAGCATTCGCGAAGTCAACGATGAAGTCGTACGCATTATGATCACCGGCCTGGTTGAGCTGGGCATTCTCGACGGTGACGTCGATACGCTGATTGCCGAAGAGGCGCATCGTCAGTTCTACATGCATGGTCTGGGCCACTGGCTGGGGCTGGATGTTCACGATGTTGGCCACTACGGCACGCCGAGCCGCGACCGGATACTGGAACCGGGCATGGTGTTAACGGTTGAACCGGGCCTCTACATCGCACCGGATGCGGATGTCCCTGTGGCGTATCGCGGCATCGGTATCCGTATCGAAGATGACATCGTGATCACCGAAGAGGGCATTGAAAATCTCACCGACAGCGTCGTGAAAGAGGCCGATGAGATTGAGGCGCTGATGGCGGCGGCTAAACAGGCATGACGATTCTGATTGCCGGTGGCGGCATGACCGGGGCGACGCTGGCGCTGGCGATCTCCCATCTCACTCAGGGCAAACTGCCGGTGACGCTGATCGAGCGCAGCGAGCCTGCCAGCCGGGCGCACCCCGGCTTTGATGGCCGGGCGATTGCGCTCTCAGCCGGCACCTGCCAGCAGCTGGCGGCGATTAACCTCTGGCAGCGCATCGCCAGCTGTGCCACGCCGATTACTGATATCCATGTCTCCGACCGCGGCCACGCAGGCTTTGTCTCGATGGCGGCGGCTGACTATGAGATTCCGGCGCTGGGGCAGGTTGTCGAGCTGTTTGACGTCGGTCAGCGGCTGTTTGCTGAACTGAAAAAAGCGCCGGGCGTGACGTTGCGCTGTCCGGCTCGTGTGACCCAGGCAACCCGCAGTGATGAGCAGGTTGAGGTGACGCTGGACAACGGCGAGCAACTCAGCGGAAAAGTGCTGGTGGCGGCAGATGGCACACGCTCTGCACTGGCGGCATCCTGTGGCATCCAGTGGCAGACTGAGGCGTATCAGCAGCTGGCGGTTATCGCCAACGTCTCCACCGCGCTGCCTCATCAGGGCCGGGCATTTGAACGTTTCACCGAGCATGGCCCGCTGGCGCTGTTGCCGATGTCCGGGAACCGTCTGTCGCTGGTCTGGTGCCATCCGGCGTCGCAGCGCGAAAAAATAGTGCAGTGGAGTGATGCTGAATTCCTCAGCGAGTTGCAGCGCGCCTTTGGCTGGCGGCTGGGGAGATTCACCCACACCGGTCAGCGCGAATGCTACCCGCTGGCGCTGCACCAGGCGGTGCAGACGGTAACGCATCGCGTGGCGGTGGTGGGCAATGCGGCACAGACGCTGCATCCGATTGCCGGGCAGGGCTTTAACCTGGGCCTGCGCGACGTGATGTCGCTGGCGGAAACGCTGGCCGCTGCCCATCGGCAACAGCAGGACCCCGGCAGCTATGCGGTCCTGAATCACTATCAGCAACGCCGGCAGTCGGACCGTGCCGCCACCATTGGCATCACAGACGGGCTGGTTCGCGTCTTTGCCAATCGTTACGCCCCGCTGGTAGCAGGACGTAACCTGGGCCTGCTGGCGATGGACCATCTGCCGTGGCTACGAAATCAACTGGCTGAGCGCACGCTTGGCTGGGTTAAGCGTTAATAAAGAGGCTCAGATGCAAACTTTTGATGTGGTGATTGCCGGTGGCGGAATGGTGGGGCTGGCTGTCGCCTGCGGCTTGCAGGGCAGTGGACTGCGCATCGCCGTACTGGAAAAATCGCCGGAGCCGCCCCTGGCGCTGAGCGCGTCACCCTCCGTCCGTGTTTCGGCAATTAATGCCGCCAGTGAGCGTCTGCTGCAGAAGCTGGATGTCTGGTCAACCATCCTTTCCCTGCGCGCCAGCCCCTATCACGGTATGGAAGTGTGGGAGAAGGACAGTTTTGGAGCCATCGCGTTTGATGATGAGCAGCAGGGCCTGTCGCATCTTGGCCATATCATCGAGAATCCGGTGATCCAGAGCGCGCTCTGGCAACGCGCCAGCACCTGCAGTGACGTCACGCTGATGGCGCCTTCGCAGTTGCAGCAGGTGGCATTTGGTGACAACGAAGCCTTTATCACGCTGCAGGATGGCAGCATGCTAAGCGCGCGCTTAATGATTGCTGCTGATGGCGCAAACTCCTGGCTGCGCAACAAAGCGGATATTCCACTGACCTTCTGGGATTACGACCACCATGCGTTGGTGGCTAACGTTCGCACCGAACAACCTCACGACGCGGTGGCGCGTCAGGTGTTCCACGGCGACGGCATACTGGCGTTCCTGCCGATGCAGGACCCACACCTCAGCTCTATCGTCTGGTCGCTGTCGCCTCAGGAAGCCAGCCGCCTGGAAACCATGCCGGACGCGCTGTTCAACCAGCAGCTCTCCGTGGCGTTTGATATGCGCCTCGGCCTCTGCCAGCTGGAAAGCGAGCGCAAAACGTTTCCGCTGGTGGCACGCTACGCCCGCAACTTCGCGGCGCACCGTCTGGCGCTGGTCGGGGATGCGGCTCACACCATCCATCCGCTGGCAGGACAGGGGGTTAACCTGGGCTTCATGGACGCCGCAGAGCTGATCGGTGAGATCCGGCGTCTCCATCAGCAGGGCAAAGATATCGGTCAGCACCTCTATCTGCGCCGCTATGAGCGCAGCCGTAAACACAGCGCCGCCATGATGCTGGCTGGCATGCAGGGCTTCCGCGAAATGTTTGCAGGCAACAACCCGGCGAAAAAACTGCTGCGTGATGTCGGTCTGAAGCTGGCGGACCGTTTACCGGGCGTCAAACCGATGATGCTGAAACAGGCGATGGGCCTGACCGATTTGCCCGCCTGGCTTCGCTGAATCTGCCGCTCTGCTAAGCCAGCTTCTGCTGGCTTTTTTTATCTCTCAAACCCCTCTGCACCACAAAAAGGCAACGCTGCACCAGCAGGGTTCCTCGTTTGATTTATTCTAATTTTGCGTGAGATTTCGCATTACTTTTTTTTATCCGGAAGCGCGCGGAAGGCGGGATCTTTTTAACAACCTGGACGTCGTGCCGCATAAATTTGCTGCGTATATTTAAATAGCCTGCATTTATTGCGCGATTAATCACAAAAATGCAGTTTATTATCCTGTCGCTTCCGATTCCTGGTTAGTCTGTGCCTCTGCTTTCGACCCCGATTTGCTTATGGTTAATCGCCAGATTCGGTGGTAACGTCAGCCTCAGGAGAACGTTTGCGTCGGCACAGTATGACGACGCGCTTTTGTACTCATTCGCTTCTGCACAGGATGGTTATGACTCAGCAAACACCTCTGTTTGAACAGCATCAGGCCTGCGGTGCCCGCATGGTGGACTTTCATGGCTGGATGATGCCTTTGCACTACGGCTCCCAGATGGATGAACATCATATCGTGCGCAGTGACGCCGGCATGTTTGATGTCTCCCACATGACCATTGTCGATCTGACCGGTCCGCGTACCCGCGAGTTTCTGCGCTACCTGCTGGCGAACGATGTCGCAAAACTGACCCAGCCCGGCAAGGCGCTCTACACCGGGATGCTCAATGCCTCGGGTGGCGTCATTGACGATTTAATTGTTTACTTTATGAGCGAGACGTTCTTCCGGCTGGTCGTTAACTCCGCGACCCGTGAGAAAGATCTCGCCTGGATAGCGCAGCACGCGCAGCACTACGGCATTACGCTGACCGAACGCGATGATCTGGCGCTGATTGCCGTGCAGGGTCCGCAGGCACAGCAGAAAGCGCAGACGCTGTTCAGCGAAGAGCAGCGTCAGGCCGTCGCAGGCATGAAGCCCTTTTTCGGCGTGCAGGCGGGCGATCTGTTTATCGCTACAACGGGTTACACCGGTGAAGCGGGATATGAGATTGCGCTGCCCGCAGGCGAGGCGGCGGGGTTCTGGCAGCGCCTGCTGGCTGCAGGGGTGAAACCGGCCGGACTGGGCGCGCGCGACACCCTGCGTCTGGAAGCGGGGATGAACCTCTATGGTCAGGAGATGGATGAAGGTGTCTCACCGCTGGCCGCCAACATGGGCTGGACCGTCTGCTGGGAACCAGCAGACCGCGATTTCATCGGCCGGGAAGCCCTGGAGCTACAGCGTGAACGCGGAACGGAAAAGCTGGTGGGACTGATCATGACGGAAAAAGGGGTGCTGCGTCACGGGCAGCCGGTGCGTTTCACGGATGAGCAGGGCCAGCAGCAGGAGGGGATCATTACCAGCGGTTCTTTCTCACCGACCCTGGGTTGCAGCATCGCCCTGGCGCGCGTCCCCGCTTCCGTCGGCAGCGCCGCCATCGTTGAGATCCGTAACCGCCAGATGCCGGTACAGGTCACCCGTCCCATTTTTGTCCGCGCCGGTAAGCCGGTCGCTCAGTAAATTTTATTCAGGAGAAATGGCCAATGAGCAATGTGCCGAATACGTTGAAATACCGCGACAGCCACGAATGGGTGCGCAAAGAAGAGGATGGCAGCTACACCGTGGGGATTACTGAACATGCGCAGGAGTTACTGGGCGACATGGTGTTTGTCGATCTGCCGGAAGTGGGCGCGACGTTCTCAGCCGGTGAAGAGTGTGCGGTAGCGGAATCCGTTAAAGCGGCTTCAGATATTTATGCACCCCTCAGCGGTGAAATTGTGGCGGTCAACGACGCGCTGACCGACTCACCGGAGCAGGTTAACAGCGAGCCTTATGCCGGCGGCTGGTTATTCAAAATGAAAGCCAGCGACGCGTCCGAACTTGACTCGCTGCTGGATGCGGATGCCTATAAAGCCTCCATCGACGAGTAATCGTCAGGCGGCCTCCTGCAGAGGCCGCTGACTTCTGTTTGATCCCCGGTTCCCCAGCCCGATTCAGGATTTACTGCTAATGACTCAGACTCTCAGCCAGCTTGAACACAACGGTGCCTTCATTGAGCGCCATATCGGTCCTTCACCTGAGCAGCAGGCGCAGATGCTTGACGCGATTGGTGCCCGTTCGCTGGACGCGTTAATCGGCACCATTGTGCCTGCCGACATTCAACTGCCAGGCCCGCCTGCGGTAGGCGAAGCCGCCACTGAACAGCAGGCGCTGGCGGAACTGAAAGCCATCGCCAGCCAGAATCTGCGTTACAAATCCTGGATCGGCATGGGATACAGTGCGGTGATCACCCCGCCGGTGATCCTGCGTAACATGCTGGAGAATCCCGGCTGGTACACCGCTTACACCCCTTATCAGCCTGAGGTGTCGCAGGGCCGTCTGGAAGCACTGCTGAACTTCCAGCAGCTGACGCTGGATCTCACCGGCATGGATATCGCCTCCGCCTCACTGCTGGATGAAGCAACCGCCGCCGCCGAAGCGATGGCAATGGCAAAACGCGTCAGCAAGCTCAAAAACGCGAATAAATTTTTCATTGCCGATGATATTCATCCGCAGACGCTGGATGTGGTGCGAACCCGTGCAGAAACGTTCGGCTTTGAACTGATTATCGACCGTGCAGAGAAAGCGCCTGAGCATGACGATCTGTTTGGCGTGCTGCTGCAACAGGTGGGCACCACCGGTGAAGCGCACGACTACCGCGCACTGATTGCCGCACTCAAAACGCGCAAAGTGGTCGTCAGCGTGGCCGCCGACTTTATGTCGTTAGTCCTGCTGGAAGCGCCAGGTAAGCAGGGCGCGGACATCGTGTTTGGTTCGGCTCAGCGCTTCGGCGTGCCGATGGGTTACGGCGGGCCTCACGCGGCGTTCTTCGCCAGCCGTGATGAGCATAAACGCTCTATGCCGGGCCGCATCATTGGCGTCTCGCGCGATGCCGCAGGCAACACGGCGCTGCGCATGGCGATGCAGACCCGCGAGCAGCATATCCGCCGCGAAAAGGCCAACTCCAACATCTGTACTTCACAGGTGCTGCTGGCCAACATTGCCGGTCTCTACGCGGTGTTCCACGGCCCGGCCGGACTTAAACGTATCGCCTCACGCATTCACCGCTTCACCACGATCCTGGCAGCCGGCCTGCAGCAGGGCGGCCTGACGCTGCGCCATCAGCACTGGTTCGATACGCTGACGGTCGAGGTGGCGGATAAAGCCGCCGTGCTGAACCGCGCCCTGAGCTTTGGCGTTAACCTGCGCAGCGATATTCACAACGCGGTCGGCATCACGCTGGATGAAACCACCTGCCGCGAAGATATTCTGACGCTGTTCGCTATTCTGCTGGGTGACGATCAGCGTCCAAACCTGGACAAACTCGACAGCGAAGTCGCCAGCGAAGGCCACGCTATTCCTGCCGGCCTGCTGCGCCAGAGCGACATTCTGACTCATCCGGTTTTCAACCGTCATCACAGCGAAACTGAGATGATGCGCTACATGCACAGCCTGGAGAAAAAAGATCTGGCGCTGAACCAGGCGATGATCCCGCTCGGCTCCTGCACGATGAAGCTCAATGCCGCGGCGGAGATGATCCCGATCACCTGGCCGGAGTTTGCTGAGCTGCATCCTTTCTGCCCGGCTGAACAGGCCGCCGGTTATCTGCAGATGATCGGTCAGCTTTCACAGTGGCTGGTGCAAATCACCGGCTATGATGCGCTCTGTATGCAGCCCAACTCCGGGGCGCAGGGGGAGTACGCCGGACTGCTGGCGATCCGCCGCTATCATGAAAGTCGCGGCGAGGGGGATCGCCATCTCTGCCTGATCCCCAGCTCGGCCCACGGCACTAACCCGGCCTCTGCTCAGATGGCGGGTATGGATGTGGTGGTGGTGGCCTGTGATAAACAGGGCAACATCGATCTGGGTGACCTGCGCGAAAAAGCCGCTCAGGCAGGTGATAAACTCTCCTGCATCATGGTGACTTATCCCTCTACCCATGGTGTCTATGAAGAGACCATCCGGGAAGTGTGCCAGATTGTTCATCAGTATGGCGGTCAGGTCTACCTGGATGGCGCAAACATGAATGCGCAGGTCGGCATCACCACGCCGGGATATATCGGCGCGGATGTGTCGCATCTCAATCTGCACAAAACCTTCTGCATCCCGCACGGCGGTGGCGGTCCGGGTATGGGACCGATTGGCGTCAAGGCGCATCTGGCCCCGTTTGTGCCGGGTCACAGCGTGGTGCAGATCGACGGTGTGCTGACGCAGCAGGGCGCGGTCTCCGCTGCACCGTTTGGCAGCGCCTCCATCCTGCCTATCAGCTGGATGTACATTCGTATGATGGGAGCCGAGGGGCTGAAACAGGCCAGCTCGGTCGCTATCCTGAATGCTAACTACATCGCCAGCCGCCTGCAGTCCGCCTATCCGGTGCTCTATACCGGCCGCGACGGCCGCGTGGCGCACGAATGTATTCTCGACATTCGTCCGCTGAAAGAGCAGACCGGCATCAGCGAGCTGGATATTGCCAAGCGCCTGATCGATTACGGCTTCCACGCACCGACCATGTCCTTCCCGGTCGCGGGCACCCTGATGGTGGAGCCAACCGAGTCGGAGAGTAAAATCGAACTGGATCGCTTTATTGATGCGATGCTGGCGATCCGCATCGAGATTGACCGGGTGGCGGCCGGTGAATGGCCGCTGGACGACAACCCGCTGGTGAATGCACCGCACACCCAGCTGGAAATTGTCGGTGAGTGGTCTCACCCTTACAGCCGTGAACTGGCGGTCTTCCCGGCGGGCAGCCACAACAAGTACTGGCCGACGGTGAAGCGTCTTGATGATGTCTTTGGCGACCGCAATCTGTTCTGCTCCTGCGTGCCGATCAGCGACTATCAGTAAATCGCGGCAGCAGAATCTCATCCCCAGGGGCCGGTTTCCGGCCCTTTTTTATGGAGAAACAGTATGAAACTGGCACTGGTTACGGGAGGCAGCCGCGGCATCGGCCGGGCAACGTCGCGGCTGCTGGCCGCTCGCGGTTATCGGGTCGCGGTGAACTATCGCCAGCGCGAGGCAGAAGCGCAGGAGGTGGTCAGCCAAATCCGGCAGCAGGGCGGGGAAGCCTTTGCGATTCAGGCTGATATCGCGGATGAAGAGGCGGTGAAGGCGATGTTTGCGCAGCTCGATCAGCAGGCGGAACCGCTGGCGCTGCTGGTGAACAACGCCGGTATTCTGTTTCAGCAGTGCCGCACCGAACAGCTGGATGCGGCGCGTCTGCAAAAGGTGTTTGCTACCAATGTTATCGGCACCTTTTTCTGCTGCCGGGAGGCGGTTAAGCGGATGGGTACCCATCATGGCGGCCAGGGCGGAGCGATCGTGAACGTTTCATCGGCGGCGTCCCGCACCGGTGCACCGGGCGAATATGTCGATTACGCCGCCTCAAAAGGGGCGATGGATACCCTGACCAGAGGATTGTCGCTGGAAGTGGCGCAGCAGGGCATCCGGGTAAACGGTGTCCGGCCAGGATTCATCTATACAGAGATGCATGCTGACGGCGGCGAGCCGGGCAGAGTAGACCGGCTTGCCAGTGCGATTCCGATGGGACGTGGCGGAGAAGCGGAGGAGGTTGCGGAAGCGATCGTCTGGCTGGCCAGTGAAGCGGCCTCATACGTGACCGGCAGCATCATTGACGCTGCCGGTGGGCGCTGAGGCGTTTCGCCGCGGCGGCGGCGGAGCGCGTCAGAGGTTTTCGCCGTTGCTGGCGATAACCTGCTGATACCAGCCGAAGCTCTTCTTCTTCGCACGGGAAAAGTCGCCGCTGCCATCATCGTTTTTATTCACATGAATAAAGCCGTAACGCTTGTCGTACTGTCCGGTGGTGAACGAGACGCAGTCCAGGCAGCCCCACGGGGTGTAGCCCATTAACTCGACGCCATCATAGCTGACGGCTTTCTTCATCTCTTCGATGTGCGCGCGCAGATAGTCGATGCGGTAATCATCGTCAATCTTCCCGTCGGCACCCGGCTTATCGATCGCGCCAAAGCCATTTTCCACAATAAACAGCGGCTTCTGATAACGTTCATAAAGGTCGTTCAGGGCATAGCGCAGGCCAACCGGGTCGATCTGCCAGCCCCAGTCGGAGGCTTTCACATGCGGGTTTTTCACTACGCCTTCAAAGCCGGTAATCGGATCGTCAACGCCGCTGGCATCGGTCTTCACGGCGTTGCTCATGTAGTAACTGAAGCCAGCGTAGTCTGCGCAGCCCTGACGCAGCGTTTCGGCATCGTCAGCGTCCATCTGAATGTCATACCCTTTGCGTGCCCACTCTTTCAGGGTATAGGCCGGATAGTATCCGCGCATCTGCACATCACTGAACACGTAGCGCTGATGCATCGCTTCCTGCGCCAGTGCCACATCATCCGGATGGCAGGAGAACGGGTAGACCGGCACCATGGCGATCATGCAGCCAATCTGAAAGTCCGGATTGATGTCGTGTCCGAGTTTCACCACTTTTGCGCTGGCAACAAACTGATGGTGCATCACCTGATACATCGCCTCTTCAGGCTTCTCATGTTCAGTGAAGATCACCCCTGAGCAGCAGTATCCGAACAGCGGATAGCGCCAGTTGCGCTGGTTGTTGATCTCGTTAAAGGTCATCCAGTATTTCACTTTGTTTTTATAGCGCTTCAGCACCACTTCACTGAAGCGCACAAAGAAGTCGACCACTTTACGGTTATGCCAGCCGCCATACTCTTTAACCAGGTGATAAGGCATTTCGAAGTGAGAGAGGGTGATGACGGGTTCAATGCCATACTTCAGCAGTTCATCAAACAGATCGTCATAGAATTGCAGGCCCGCTTCGTTAGGCTGCTGCTCATCCCCGTTCGGGAAGATGCGGGTCCAGGCAATGGAGGTGCGAAAACATCTGAAGCCCATCTCGGCAAACAGCGCGACATCCTCTTTATAGTGAGAGTAGAACTCCACGCCCTGATGGTTCGGATAGAAATGGCCAGGCTGCACGCCATCGGTGATGACCCGATCAATACCATGTGAGCCGCCGGTCAGCACGTCTGCAATGCTGACTCCTTTGCCACCCTGATCCCAGCCGCCTTCAACCTGATGCGCTGCCACCGCGCCACCCCAGAGAAAGTCTTTGGGTAACTGCAATTCTGCACTCATGTTTCACTCCGTTCCGGATAAAGAAATTGCGATGAGTGTAGCAAGGCAATAATCAAAGTCACGATATAACACCGCGCGAGAAATGGCGTTTGTTACCTGTGAAAAACAGGCTGTTTTATTTTCGCAGCTGGCGGCCGATCGCCTCAATAATATAGGTTACCGGAACCTGTGTCGTAATGTCCGTGTTGTCAGCCAGACGAATAATCGGCACATGGTAGCAGAGGGTAAAATCGCCGATTTTCGCCAGCGAGCTGCTCTCCGTATTCGTTATCGCAATGATTCTGCACTTGTTCAGGCTGAACTGGCTGGCAATACGCAGGATCTCTTCGGTTTCACCGGAGACGGATAAAATAATCGCAATCGCGTTCTGATAGAGGTCGGGACTGATCGGATAATAGGGATCATCAATTGCGTGGCTGAATTTACCGAGGTTAGAGAAAAAGCGGGCGCCATATTTCGCCAGGCTGCCTGATGTGCCGACGCCAATAAAGAAAACCTGCTCAGCCTGAGCAATTTTCTGTGCGGCCTGAGCGATGAGCTGTTCAAACGCCGGATTGTTAATGCTGTTAAAGAAACTCAGCATCTCGCTCACCCCGGCGGTATTCAGCTGAGGCGTATGCTGCTGTTCGGCTAAGCGCAGACGAATGCGAAATTCTGACCAGCCTTCACAGTGCATCTTACGGCAGAAGCGCAGCACGGTGGTCGTGGAGACTCCCGCCTGCTCAGCCAGTTCGCGGATGGTCATATAACTGACGCCTTCACGATGTTTAATGATGAACTGATAGACCTGCATTTCCAGATCGTTAAGACGGGCGAGATCGCGGTGCGAAAACATGGATGACTCGTTGAACGGTTGACCTGGGGTCAGTTTATCAGATTCAGCAGCCGGTTTAACGGTTACAGAATTTCATAAGATAATTTTAGCGTACAGGTGTACACTGAAATCGTTATCAACCCGGCTGGAGAATATTATCACTGCGATTACGCTATTCAGGACACACTTATGACCCCCACACTTTCTCACAAACCACGACCCGCAGCGGACGACTGGTTCGGCGAAGAAATTGCCAACAGTATCAGTCATGGTCTGGGCTGTCTGTCAGGCATCGCTGGCCTGGTGCTGATGCTTCATCAGGCCATCGAACGCCAGGCGGATACCCTGACCTTTGTCAGCTACAGCCTTTATGGCGGCAGTATGATCCTGCTGTTTCTGGCTTCGACGCTCTATCACGCCATTCCCGATGGCCCGGTCCGGCCCTGGCTGAAAACGTTTGACCACTGCGCGATCTATCTGCTGATCGCTGGAACCTACACGCCGTTTCTGCTGGTGGGACTCAGGACGCCGCTGGCGTATGGATTAATGGCGGTAATCTGGGGGCTGGCGCTGGCCGGTATTCTGTTTAAGCTTACCATTGCCCATCGCTTTAAAGTGCTGTCGCTGGTGACCTATCTCTGTATGGGGTGGCTGTCGCTGATCGTGGTTTATCAGCTGGCCATGATTATGCCGCCAGCCTGTATCTGGCTGCTGGCAGCAGGCGGGATAATCTACTCGCTGGGGGTGATTTTCTATGTGGCACGCCGCATTCCCTACAATCATGCCATCTGGCATGGATTCGTACTGGGCGGCTCACTCTGTCATTTCTGCGCCATCTACTTCTATGTACGCTGACGCTTCGCGAATGTGGCCCTGACGTGACGTCAGGGCCGGAAGGTGATCAGCTCTCATCCAGCGAATAGGGCAGGGGCTGCACCGTCAGATGACCACCTTCATCGCCTTCAACCCGCAGCACGCTGTCCGGCTCCAGATCGTTGTTCAGCACCACCTGAATCCAGCTGGTGCCATCATCCAGCTGCACAGCCGCCAGCACGCTGCCGGTACGACGCCAGCGCTCACCTATCTGCAGCTCCAGCGGCGCGTTGGCTTCAGGCAGATGGCTTGCCTTACCCGCCAGCCAGTAAAGGGCGCGTTTGTTAGCACCACGATATTTCGCCCGGGCCACCATCTCCTGTCCGGCATAGCAGCCTTTTTTAAAGCTGATGGCATCCAGCGCCTGCAGGTTGGTGGCCTGCGGAATAAACTGCACGCTGGTGGCGGGAACGATCACCGGAATACCGGCTTCGATATCCAGCGCCAGCCACTGCTGGCTGTCGTTGAACTGCGCATCCTCGCTGAGTTTCTGCTTCAGTACGTCGGCCTGGGCCGGTGATGTCACAATCAGAAAACGTTCGGCCGGATGCGCAAACCACAGCAGGGTAGTTTCACCCTGATGCACCACCGGCTTCTCGCTGTCAGGCAACGCCTCAAACAGGTTAGCCAGGGCAGCACGCGCCTGGAAACCAGCCACACCCAGCAGAAGTGCTTCATCGTCGGGCGTCATCGTGACTTTTGAAAACACCGCATATTTCTTCAGCTCGGCCAGCTGGGTGTCGCGCAGTTCGCGCCGGATCAGGTAGGCATACCCTTCACCGCGATGAAACAGACGCAGATTGCTCCACATTTTGCCTTTGGCGTCGCAGTGCGCGGCAGGGGAGTGATGGTCGGCATCCAGCGCCGCGACATCCAGCGTTAACTGACCCTGCAGGTAGGCAGTGCTGTCCGCACCGGTAATCGAAACCAGTGCCCAGCTGTCCAGTGACATCAGGGTTAACGGCAGACGGGAAGACGCGGCAGGCTGGCGCGGCGGTAAAGTAAAAGTGGGCATGGAGATATCCTGTGTAAGAAGGTTCATCCGGAACAATGTCTTCAATGTTAAAAGAGCCGCCTGGCAATGCAACCTGTTTACGGAAAACGGCGCACAAAAGGCGTGATAACCCTGCAAATATGCCGCCTGAAATGTGGCAGGTTGCACAGCATACGACGCAGCGCCTGCGAGCCGTAGTAAACCAGGTTACACTAAGCGCCACGTTGTGAACTGTGGAAACTGATGCATGGATATTAATGATAAATCACGTATTCAGTGGGCCTGCCGACGCGGCATGCTGGAACTGGATGTGGCGATTATGCCGTTCTTCAAATTTGAGTATGACACGCTGAGCGACACCGATAAGCAGGTCTTTGTCGCGCTGCTGAAGAGTGACGATCCCGATCTGTTCAACTGGCTGATGAATCACGGCGAGCCAAAGGATCCTGAGCTTAAGCGGATGGTCAATCTCATCCAGCAGCGCAACCATGAGCGCGGCCCGGTGGCAATGTAAGCTGCGGCCCTCCCGGCTGGCGTGCGGGGTGCTGTGCGTCTGGCTGGTGGCTGCCGTCTCGGGCGTGCTGCTGATGGCGCTGCCCGTGGGTGGGGAGCTGCTGCGGAGCGGAATGATCCTGCTGTTGCTGGCGGAGGGCGGTCGTGTCTGCCGGCGGCTGAGGCTGCGGCGCGGGACGCTGGAGCGGGAAAGTGTCCATTGCTGGATCTGGCAGGGAAAACGCTGGCGTCCCACTCAGCCACTGCGCTGGTTACCGGCAGGCGTGCTGCTGGTGGCGAAGAGCGAAGAGGGTGACAGGCTGCGCTGGTGGCTGATGCAGGACGCTATGCAGCCTGACGAATGGCGGGCGTTGCGCGCCTGCTGCTTCAGCAGGGCGCGACATTAACGGCGCAGAGGCATAAGCGCGCATGTCGACTGACCCGCGGCCGGTCAGGTTCTGCCGGGCATTCCGCGCCGTATCCGTATGTGGCTGGCGGCCGCAACGGCTGAAGAGGGTTACAGCAGTCCGGCAGTCTCGGTTAACACCTGCTCGCACCACTGCTCAACGCGCTCATCCGTCACCTCAAACTGATTCACGTCATCCAGCGCCAGGCCGACAAACTGTGTGCCATCGGCAGTAAGCGGTCGGGGACTGGTGAACTCGTAGCCCTCCAGCGGCCAGTAGCCCACGAATCGTACCCCCATCGGCTGCAGCAGATCGTGCAGCATACCGAGCGCATCCAGAAACCATTCACCGTAGCCAATCTGATCGCCCATGCCATACAGCGCCACAATCTTATTCTGCAGATTCAGCGCGGGCAGCTGCGTCCAGATCGCCTCCCAGTCCTCCTGCAACTCACCAAAATCCCAGGTGGGGATGCCCATGATCAGCAAATCGTACTGCTCCATCAGGTGCGGGTTATCATCCTTAACGTTATGCAGCGTGACCAGCTCGTCGCCGATGAAATCGCGAATTTTCTCCGCCACGATTTCGGTGTAACAGGTACTGGAACCGTAAAACAGACCGATTTTCATGCAGATAACACTCTGTAAATACTGACTTTGGCGCAATTGTACCAGAAGCGCTGCTGAATCAGGCATAATGAGCATGATTTTACACCAGACGGCGGAGATAACGTGCAGGACAGCGAACTGACAGAACAGTTTCTTGATGCGCTCTGGATTGAGCGCAATCTGGCGCAGAACACGCTCTCCTCCTATCGCCAGGATCTCCAGACGCTGACCGGCTGGCTGGCGCATCACCAGCTGACGCTGCTCAGCGTGACGCCAGCCGATCTGCAGCAGTTTCTGGCTGAACGGCTGGAAGGAGGCTACAAGGCGACCAGCTCAGCGCGGCTGCTCAGCGCCATGCGGCGCCTGTTCCAGTATCTGTACCGTGAAAAAGTGCGCCCCGACGATCCCAGTGCGCTGCTCTCGGCACCCAAACTGCCACAGCGACTGCCGAAGGATCTCACTGAGGCGCAGGTCGAGCGGCTGTTGCAGGCACCCAATACCGATATCCCACTGGAGCTGCGCGATAAGGCGATGCTGGAGCTGCTCTATGCCACCGGCCTGCGCGTCTCCGAACTGACGGGGCTGACGCTCAGCGACATCAGCCTGCGTCAGGGCGTCGTCCGGGTAATCGGTAAAGGCGATAAAGAGCGGCTGGTGCCATTAGGTGAAGAAGCGGTTTACTGGCTGGAGCAATATATGGAACATGGTCGCCCGTGGCTGCTTAATGGTCAGACGCTGGACGTAATGTTTCCCAGTAATCGGGCGCAGCAGATGACGCGGCAGACCTTCTGGCATCGTATTAAGCATTACGCCACGCTGGCGGGCATCGACGCTGAAAAGTTATCACCGCATGTGATGCGCCATGCCTTTGCCACGCATCTGCTGAACCACGGCGCCGATTTACGTGTCGTACAGATGTTGCTGGGGCATAGCGATCTCTCCACCACGCAAATTTATACGCATGTCGCCACCGAGCGCCTGCGTCAGTTGCATCAACAACACCATCCGCGAGCCTGAACCGCGGCCATAAGGACAACGATGAACAAGCATTTTGCCATGCTGGCCCTGTTAGCCAGCGCCTTTTCCGGTCTTGCTCAGGCCGATGACAGCGCCATTCAGCAATCCCTGAAAAAGCTCGGGCTGAATCAGACAGAGATCAGCCCGTCCCCGCTGCCAGGGTTCAAAACCGTGCTGTCAGAGAGCGGCGTGCTCTACGTGACCGACGACGGTAAACATATGATTCAGGGCCCGCTGTATGACGTCAGCGGCACTCAGCCGGTTAACGTCACCAATAAGCTGCTCGATAAAAAGGTCGAGGCGCTGGTGCCGGAGATGATCGTCTACAAAGCGCCTAAAGAGCAGCATGTCGTGACCGTCTTTACCGACATTACCTGTGGCTACTGTCACAAGCTGCACGAGCAGATGGCGGACTACAACGCACTGGGTATCACCGTGCGCTACCTGGCGTTTCCGCGGGAAGGGCTGAATGGTCAGATCGCACCGGCGATGAAAGCGATCTGGTGCAGCGCCGACCGCAACAAAGCCTTTGACGAGGCAATGAAAGGCAATGCGCCGAAGATGGCTGCGCCCGACAGCTGCAAAATTGATATTGCTCAGCACTACAAACTGGGCGTGCTGTTCGGCATTCAGGGCACCCCGGCCATGCTCACCGACAGCGGCATGATGATCCCCGGTTATCAGACGCCGCAGGAGCTGAAGCAGGTGCTGGACAATCAGAAGCGTGGTGGTTAATCGGTGGTAAAACAGGATGTGGAACTCCGTCGCCGTGAGGTGACGGTAGACGATGCGCTGCCGGCGACCCTGCCGCCGCTGCTGAAGCGACTCTATCTGCATCGCGGTGTGCGCGATGCCGCAGAGCTGGAGCGCGGTGCAAAAAATCTGCTGCCGTTTCAGTCCTTAAGCGGGATTGAGAGCGCCGTTGCGCTGCTGCATCAGGCGCTGCTGGATGGCCGTCGCATCATGGTGGTCGGCGACTTTGATGCCGATGGCGCGACCAGTACCGCGCTGACGGTGATGGCGCTGCGCAGTATGGGCGGCAGTAACGTGCAGTATCTGGTGCCAAATCGCTTTGAAGATGGGTATGGCCTCAGCCCGGAAGTGGTGGAGCAGGCGCGTGCACGGGGCGCCGCCATGATCCTGACGGTCGATAACGGCATCTCCTCCCACGCCGGGGTGGAGTACGCGCATCAGCACGGCATTCCGGTGCTGATCACCGATCATCACCTGCCGGGCGAGACCTTACCGGCCGCTGAGGCGATCGTGAATCCTAACCTGCCCGACTGCGACTTTCCTTCACGGGCGCTGGCGGGCGTTGGCGTTGCGTTCTATCTGATGCTGGCGCTGCGCGCCCATCTGCGCACCCAGGGCTGGTTCGGCGTTACCCGCGCCGAGCCAAATCTGGCCGGGATGCTGGACCTGGTGGCGCTCGGCACGGTCGCCGATGTGGTGCCGCTCGACGTTAACAACCGTATTCTGGTATGGCAGGGGCTGAGCCGTATCCGGGCCGGAAAATGCCGGCCAGGCATCCGGGCGCTGCTGGAGATTGCGAATCGCGATGCGCGTCAGCTGGCGGCCAGCGATCTCGGTTTTGCGCTGGGGCCACGGCTTAATGCCGCGGGGCGGCTCGACGACATGTCGGTGGGCGTGGCGCTGCTGATGACTGATGACCTGAGTCAGGCGCGGATGTTAGCCAGTGAGCTGGACGCACTCAACCAGACGCGAAAAGAGATCGAGCAGGGCATGCAGAGCGAGGCGCTGGCGCTGTGTCAGGCGCTGGAGCGTGAGCAGCGCGATCTGCCGCTGGGACTGGCCTTCTATCATCCCGAGTGGCATCAGGGCGTCGTCGGCATTCTGGCCTCACGACTGAAAGAGCGTTTTCATCGTCCGGTCATTGCCTTCGCGCCCGCGGGCGATGGCACGCTGAAAGGCTCGGGACGTTCGATTGCCGGTCTGCATCTGCGTGATGCGCTGGAACGGCTGGATACCCTGAACCCCGGCCTGATGCTGAAGTTTGGTGGCCACGCGATGGCGGCAGGCTTATCGCTGGAAACGGACCGCTACGAGGAGTTCCGTCAGCGCTTTGCCGACCTGGTCGGTGAGTGGCTGGACGGCGAATCGCTGCAGGGCATCATCTGGTCTGACGGTGCCCTGCAACCGCAGGATTTTTCGCTGCAGACGGCTGAGATGCTGCGTGAGGCGGGCCCCTGGGGCCAGGCGTTCCCGGAACCGGCCTTCGACGGCCGGTTTAAGCTGCTGCAACAGCGGCTGGTGGGCGAGCGGCATCTGAAGGTGATGGTCGAACCGCTCGACGGCGGTCCGCTGATCGACGGTATCGCTTTTAATGTCGATACCACACTGTGGCCCGACAGCAGCGTGCGTCAGGTCGAACTGGCTTATAAGCTGGATATCAACGAGTATCGCGGTAACCGCTCGGTACAGCTGATCATCGACCATCTCTGGCCGCTGAACTAGGTTCTGTCAGGTTTGCGCCTCTGCGATGATGGCAGGCGCGCATGCCTGACTGCCTCCCGTCGTCTCCTCTGACGGGGCTGCAGCGCCATCAGCCGGGAAGAAAATGCGGCGCGTCACGCCGTTCCCGCATCCCCCCCCTGTCTCAACGCTACAAACTGCCGCCAGTTTCGGGTAAACTTGTGCGTTAAATTTCCTGTCCCATCGAACATAAGAAAGACGCTAAAGCCATGTTTGAAATCAACCCGGTCAAAAACCGTATTCAGGACCTCAGTGAGCGCAGCGACGTTCTTCGGGGGTATCTTTGACTACGATGCCAAGAAAGAACGCCTCGAAGAAGTAAACGCCGAGCTGGAACAGCCCGATGTCTGGAACGAACCTGAGCGTGCTCAGGCGCTGGGCAAAGAACGCGCCTCGCTGGAAGCGATTGTGCAGACGCTGGATCAGATTGCGCAGGGCCTGGAAGATGTGCAGGGTCTGCTGGAGCTGGCCGTCGAAGCGGAAGACGAAGAGACTTTCAACGAAGCGGTTGCCGAGCTGGACGTGCTTGAGGGCAAGCTGGGCGAACTGGAGTTCCGCCGCATGTTCTCCGGCGAGTATGACAGCGCTGACTGCTACATCGATCTGCAGGCCGGTTCCGGCGGCACCGAAGCGCAGGACTGGGCCAGCATGCTGATGCGTATGTATCTGCGTTGGGCCGAAGCAAAAGGCTTCAAAACCGAAATTATCGAAGAGTCTGAAGGTGAAGTCGCGGGCATCAAATCCGTGACCATTCGCGTGTCAGGCGACTACGCCTTCGGCTGGCTGCGCACGGAAACCGGCGTCCATCGCCTGGTGCGTAAGAGCCCGTTCGACTCCGGCGGCCGTCGTCACACCTCATTCAGCTCCGCCTTTATTTACCCGGAAGTGGATGACGATATTGATATCGACATCAACCCGGCGGATCTGCGTATTGACGTCTATCGCGCATCGGGCGCGGGCGGTCAGCACGTTAACCGGACGGAATCTGCGGTGCGTATTACCCACATTCCGACCGGAACGGTGACCCAGTGTCAGAACGACCGTTCTCAGCACAAGAACAAAGATCAGGCGATGAAGCAGATGAAGGCGAAGCTGTACGAGCTTGAGATGCAGAAGAAAAATGCTGAGAAACAGGCGCTGGAAGACAACAAGTCTGACATCGGCTGGGGAAGTCAGATCCGTTCTTACGTGCTTGATGATGCCCGCATCAAAGATCTGCGCACCGGCGTAGAGACGCGTAACACCCAGGCGGTACTGGACGGCGATCTGGATCGATTCATTGAAGCTAGTTTAAAAGCAGGGTTATAAGGAACCGACATGTCTGAACAACAACCGCAGAGCGCTGACGCCGCCGTTGAGTTAAATAACGAACTGAAAACGCGTCGCGAAAAGCTGAGCGTGCTGCGTGCAAATGGCGTGGCGTTTCCTAACGATTTCCGTCGTGACAGCCTCTCTGACCAGCTGCACGCCAGCTATGGCGAGAAGAGCAACGAAGAGCTTGAAGATCTCGGCATCGAAGTGAGTGTGGCGGGTCGTATGATGACCCGTCGCATCATGGGTAAAGCCTCTTTCGTGACCCTGCAGGATGTGGGTGGCCGCATTCAGCTGTACGTTTCGCGTGATGACCTGGCGGAAGGGATCTACAACGAGCAGTTCAAAAAGTGGGATCTCGGCGATATCCTCGGCGCGCGCGGCAAGCTGTTTAAAACCAAAACCGGCGAACTGTCGATTCACTGTTCTGAACTGCGCCTGCTGACCAAAGCCCTGCGTCCGTTGCCGGACAAGTTCCACGGCCTGGCCGACCAGGAAACCCGTTACCGTCAGCGCTATCTCGACCTCATCGCCAACGATGAGTCGCGCAATACCTTCCGCATTCGTTCGCAAATCATGGCCGGCATTCGTCAGTTCATGGTGAGCCGCGACTTTATGGAAGTGGAAACGCCGATGATGCAGGTGATCCCGGGCGGCGCGTCTGCGCGTCCTTTCATCACCCATCACAATGCGCTGGATATCGACATGTATCTGCGTATTGCCCCGGAGCTTTACCTGAAGCGTCTGGTAGTGGGCGGGTTCGATCGCGTGTTCGAGATCAACCGTAACTTCCGTAACGAAGGGATTTCGCCACGTCATAACCCAGAGTTCACCATGATGGAACTCTATATGGCCTACGCGGATTACAAAGATCTGATCGAGCTGACCGAGAGCCTGTTCCGCACGCTGGCGCAGGATGTGCTGGGCAGCACGGTGGTGCCTTACGGTGAGCAGGAGTTTGATTTCGGTAAGCCGTTTGAAAAACTGACCATGCGCGAAGCGATCAAAAAGTATCGTCCTGAAACCGATCTGGCCGATCTGGAAGACTTTGATAAAGCGGTGGCGATTGCGCAATCACTGCACATCAAAGTTGAGAAGAGCTGGGGTCTGGGTCGCGTCGTAACGGAGATTTTCGAAGAGACGGCAGAGGCGAATCTGATTCAGCCAACCTTCATCACCGAATACCCGGCAGAAGTGTCGCCGCTGGCCCGTCGTAACGACGAGAACCCGGAAATCACGGATCGCTTTGAGTTCTTCATTGGCGGTCGTGAAATCGGTAACGGCTTCTCGGAGCTGAACGATGCGGAAGATCAGGCTGAGCGTTTCCTGCAGCAGGTGAATGCCAAAGATGCCGGTGACGACGAAGCGATGTTCTATGACGAAGACTACGTTACCGCACTGGAACATGGTCTGCCGCCAACCGCCGGTCTGGGTATCGGTATCGACCGTATGGTGATGCTGTTTACCAACAGCCACACCATCCGTGACGTCATTCTGTTCCCGGCACTGCGTCCAGGCAGCAAGTAAGTCTGACTGTTAACAGAAAAGGCCGGGATATCCCGGCCTTTTTTATACCTATGCCAGAATCAGACACTGCTGTTCGCCTCGCGATGCTTGAGCCGTGCTGCTCCCTATGCCAGGCTGAATACCTTAACCAGGATCAAACATGATGCAACGTCCCGACTGCATTCGCCACTGGCAAGCGCTGGAAGGCGAAGATAACGAACATTATGCCGACAGCGATGAGCGCATGTCGATTGGTGCACCACTGGGTAGGTTGCTGGGATTAACCCGCCTTGGCATTCATCATGAAAGGCTGTTGCCCGGACGTCGCATGTCTTATCCCCACGCAGAAAGCGCAGAAGAAGAGTTCATTTTTGTGCTTGAAGGTCATCCTGATGCCTGGATCAACGGCGAGCTGTACCCGTTGTCGCCAGGTGATGCCGTGGCTTTTCCGGCGGGCACTGGCATTTGCCACACATTTATTAACAACAGTGAGCATGAGGCACGCTTTTTAGTGGTGGGGGAGACCAGTAAGCCTGAAAATCGTATTGCTTACCCTCTTAACCCGGACTACGAAGCAACCCGTGAAGACAGATGGCTCAATCCGCCCGAACATCCTATGGGCAACCATCCTGGTTTGCCCGACAAAAAATCTTAGGATTTAATCGCCTGATCCAGCCAGGTCTGAAAGCGGGAATAGGGCACATAGAGCGCAACGTTCTTGTAGAGCGTCTTACCGGTGACATTATCATCGATGTTATTGCTGTAGCCCACAATCACCCCCGCCAGCGTATCGTCAGAGGCGTTATAAACCGCACCGCCTGACATGCCTTTTACTACTCCCGCATTCGCCGCTACCACGACGCAGTCTGGCTTGTTCCAGCTGTTCGCCAGCGTGGTATTGATCAGGTTCTGCCCGCTGGAACTGACCGGCATCGCCGAAATAAAGCTGTAGCCATAAAGGTTCACCTTGTCGCCGATATGGCTGTTACGGAAGCTGGGAGGCAGGTTTACTTCGCTGTTTTTGTGGTAGACCACCGCCAGGTCGCATTGCGGATGCCAGGCTTTGACCCGATAAAGCGAAAACTTCGCCACATGGGCAGCGGTCAGGCTGTACTCCGGCGTCAGCGGGATGGTGGTGCCGAGCGTGCCGATACCCAGTATGGTCGGAATGCCGGTCACGGTCATATCAACCCGCTTTTCAGCTTCTTTACTGTACTCATAATGACCAACCGAGCAGCCGGTCAGAGCAAAGACCATCAAGGCTATGAGTCGTTGCATTCTCTCTCCCTGCGTCAGAAGTTGATAACTACACCTGGCAATTGATTAGGGATATATCGGCAACGTTGCGGAATAATTAATGAATCACATATAAAAAAGGTAACCGGTTAACGGGAAATGGCAACCTGACGCGATGCAGACAGGGCAGCCGCTGCACCTCAGATAGCGAGAGAGAGCATCAGGAGGCGAGGATTATTGCGGCAACGGCAATAATCCTTTGCGCTACGCAGGCTATGTCGCTTATCCGGGCTGTGCTGTAATACTCACTGTGACGCAGATCAAATTTTAATAAGCGTCGAGGGGCTGTGTGTCCGCGTGGTTCACCTGCAAATAAGACTGGGAGAGTGTTATGCCTGTTGCATTACTGGCGCTGGCGTTGAGTGCGTTCGCCATCGGAACCACCGAATTTGTCATCATGGGATTGCTGCCTGACGTGGCGCGCGACCTTCAGGTTTCCATTCCGTCGGCGGGCTGGCTGATTAGCGGCTATGCGCTGGGCGTGGCGATCGGTGCGCCGATTATGGCGCTGCTCACCGCCAGACTGCCGCGTAAAAAAACGCTGATTCTGCTGATGGTGATCTTTATTGTCGGCAACCTGCTCTGCGCGCTGGCGTACAACTACAACCTGCTGATGCTGGCACGTATCGTCACCGCGCTCTGTCACGGGGCCTTCTTCGGAATCGGTGCGGTCGTCGCCGCCAGTCTGGTGCCAGCCGGACGTCAGGCCTCCGCTGTCGCCCTGATGTTTACCGGACTGACCCTGGCTAACGTGCTGGGCGTGCCGCTGGGCACCAGCTTCGGTCAGATGTTTGGCTGGCGGGCCACGTTCTGGGGTGTGGCGGTGATCGGTGTGCTGGCCTTTATCGCCCTGATTGTCAGCCTGCCGACAAACAAGCAGGAGAAGCCGGTTCATCTGGCGAGTGAAATTGGCGCGCTGGCTAACGGAAAACTGTGGCTCTCTCTGCTGATGACGGTCTGCTTCGCGGCGGCGATGTTTGCGCTGTTCAGCTACATCGCGCCTCTGCTGTTAGAGATCACCGGGATCAGCGACCGCGGCGTCAGCTGGACGCTGTTCCTGATTGGTGCGGGCCTGACGGTGGGGAATATCCTTGGCGGCAAACTGGCCGACTGGAAAGTCTCATTCAGCCTGATCCTCAGTTTTTCGCTGATCGCCATCTTCTCTCTGCTCTTCAGCTGGACCAGCCACGCGCTGTGGCTGGCGGAGATTACCCTGTTCCTCTGGGCGATGGCCACCTTCGCCACGGTACCGGGCCTGCAGATCAACGTGGTCCGTCACGGTAAAGAGGCTCCTAATCTGGTCTCCACCCTGAACATTGCGGCCTTTAACGTGGGCAATGCGCTGGGTGCCTGGGTCGGCGGTGCGGTCATCGGTCGCGGTTATGGCCTGACGGCGGTGCCGGTCGCGGCGGCTGCGCTGGCGCTCATCGGCCTGCTGGTCTGCCTGATGACCTTCCGCAAACCAGGCCGCCCGGCTGCCAGCGTCCGCGCCTAAGCCAGGCGGGCGGCGATACGTGCCGGAAAGGCGGTCACCTGCTCCTGCAGATGGCTGACAAAGGCATCGACCAGCGCTGAGGCGGGTCGGTGCTGCGGCCTGACCAGGCTGACGGTAAACGGCACTGCCACGCTGAACTTACGCATCACCAATCCGCTGTCGGCGTAATCCAGCGCCGTCAGCGGATTAACAATCGAAATGCCTGTACCCGCCCTGACCATGGCGCACACCGAGGCTGCGCTATGCGTCTCTATCACCAGCCGCCGTTCAACCCCCTGCTCCTGAAACAGCGCGTCCAGCAGCTGACGATAGCTGTCGCTGCGCGAGAGGCTGACATACCGCTCGCCAGCGAAATCATGCGGCGTCAGCACGGCACGCTGACTCAGGGGATGGTGCTGTGGCAGAACGCACACTTCATCGCAGGTCAGCAGGGCGAGACGATCGGTACCGGCCGGGGCGTGCTGGGTTTCGGTTAAACCGATATCGTAGCGCTGTGCTGAGAGCCACTCCTCCAGCAGCGGCGACTCCTGCGGGATCACATTGAGGCTCACATCGGGGTAACGTGCTAAAAAGGGCTGACACAGCGGCGGCAGCAGCGACTGAGAAAAAACCGGCAGACAGGCAATCGACAGCTCGCCCTGACGAAACTGGCGAAGTCCCTCTGCGGCTTCCCGAATGCGATCCAGACCGTACCAGGAGCGCTGCACCTCTTCAAACAGGCGCAATCCCTGCACCGTCGGCTGCAGCCGGCCGCGTACCCGTTCAAACAGCTGTAGTCCCAGCTGCTGCTCCAGCCGCGCCAGCTCCCGGCTCACCGTCGGCTGAGAGGTGTGCAGCAGCGTGGCGGCCTGAGTCAGATTGCCACTGGTCATCACCGCATGAAAAATTTCAATATGCCGCCAGTTGATGTTCGCCATGTCGCCACCCTATATCCATTCTGCATAGACGCTATTAAAACAGATATTTTTCGCTATGGCATGATTCTGGCTTAATGGAACTATCGCCACAGGAGAATTGTTATGCCACGTTCCTTACAGAGTACCGAAACCGCCCTCAACGCCGCTCATCTGCTGCCGCTGGCCCGCCGTTACGCCGGGCCTTTCTGGGCCTATGACGCGCAGATTATTCAGGCGCGCATTGCGCAGCTGCAGGCGTTTGACGTCATACGTTTTGCGCAGAAAGCCTGCTCAAATATTCATATCCTGCGCCTGATGCGGGCGGCGGGGGTCAAAGTGGATTCGGTTTCGCTGGGTGAAATCGAACGTGCGCTGGCGGCAGGCTACCAGCCGGGTGGCGATGAGATTGTTTTTACCGCCGATCTGTTTGACCAGCCGACGCTGGAGCGGGTTGCGGCGCTGAAGGTTCCGGTGAACGCGGGTTCAATCGATATGCTGCATCAGCTTGGCGCAGTGTCACCCGGTCACGCAGTGTGGCTGCGGGTCAATCCTGGCTTTGGTCATGGTCACAGCCAGAAAACCAATACCGGCGGCGAAAACAGCAAGCACGGTATCTGGCACGGTGATTTAGCCGCAGCGCTGGCCGCCATTGAGCAGCACGGCCTGCAGCTGGTGGGCATCCATATGCATATCGGTTCGGGCGTCGATTATGCGCACCTGCAGCAGGTCTGCGATGCGATGGTCGGACTGGTTATGGCGTCCGGTCAGGATTTGACGGCAATCTCTGCGGGCGGCGGCCTCTCTATCCCTTATCGCTTTGGCGAAGAGGCGATCGACACCGATCACTATTTCGGCCTGTGGGATGCGGCCCGGCAGCGGATTGCTCAGCATCTGGGGCACGCGGTCAAGCTGGAGATTGAACCGGGCCGTTTCCTGGTGGCTGAGTCAGGTGTGCTGGTCTCTCAGGTGAGGGCGGTCAAGTCGATGGGCAGCCGTCACTTTGTGCTGGTCGATGCCGGTTTCAGTGACCTGATGCGTCCTTCCATGTATGGCAGCTATCACCACATCTCGCTGATGGCGGGTGATGAGCGGGCGATTGATGATCGGCAGACGATCGACACGGTCGTCGCGGGGCCGCTGTGTGAGTCGGGCGATGTCTTTACCCAGCTGGAAGGCGGTATGGTAGAACCGCGTGCGATCCCGGCGGCCAGCGTCGGCGACTACCTCGTGTTTCACGACACGGGCGCTTATGGTGCCTCAATGTCCTCAAACTACAACAGCCGTCCGTTAATCCCGGAAGTGCTGTTTGAACAGGGCCAGCCGCGCGAAATCCGCCGTGCGCAGACCATTCAGTCGTTGCTGGCACTGGAGATTGGCGAATAAGCGATTCAGTACGACCGGACGGCCTGTACGCGGGCTTATCGCGTCAGCATTTTTCAGAGGAGAGCGGGAGATGGAGATTGTCTTGCTCAGCGACGCGCCCCACTTTGCCGATCAGATTACGGACTGGCAGTGGCGGGCATTCGGTGAGGCCAGCAGCCGGGCGTTCTTTGCGAGCGTGGTTAACAGCAGCCTGACAGGGGCAGAGTTTCCCGTCACCTTTGTGGCCGTGGAAGCGGGCAGGGCGATCGGTACAGTGGGATTCTGGCGCTGCGATCTGATCAGTCGTCAGGATCTCTTCCCCTGGCTGGCGGCGCTCTATGTGGATGAATCGGCGCGCGGCAGAGGAGTCAGCGAGGCGCTGCAGCAGCACGTTATCGGCTATGCAAAGGCGCGGGGCTTTCCACGCTTGTGGCTCTGGTCGGCGTTCAGAGGGTATTACGAACGGTTTGGCTGGCAGGCGGCGGGAGAGGCGCTGGAGTATCCCGACAAGCCTGTCTCGCTCTACTGCCGCGCGCTGTGAGGGAAGCCAGCCGCCTCTGCGGCAGCTGGCAGTCGCACTCAGGGAGCCGGGTAGGTAAAACGACGGTGAATCGCCTCAATCCCTTCCAGAATCTCGGCATTCAGGGTCAGATTGAAGCTGTCGATATTCGTCTGCAGCTGCTCAAGGGTGGTGGCACCCAGCAGCGTGCTGGCGACAAACGGCTGCTGACGCACATAGGCGAGGGCCATCTGCGACGGGTCAATCTGATGCTGTCGGGCCAGCGCCACATACTCAGCAATCGCCTGCTGTGACTGCTCACCGCTGTAGCGGGTGAAGCGGCTGAACAGGGTGTTGCGTGCGCCCGCAGGCTGCGCGCCATTCAGATATTTACCGCTCAGCGTACCAAACGCCAGGCTCGAATAGGCGAGCAGTTCAACGCCCTCATGCTGGCTGATTTCGGCCAGACCCACTTCAAAACTGCGGTTCAGCAGACTGTAGGGGTTCTGAATGCTGACGATGCGCGGCAGCTCATGCTTCTCCGCCAGTTGCAGATAGCGCATTACCCCCCACGCCGTTTCGTTCGAGACCCCGATATAGCGAATCTTTCCTGCCCGCACCTGTTCGGTCAGCGCCTCCAGCGTCTCCAGCAGGGTCACCTGCGCGGTGGTTTCGCTGTACTGGTAGCCGAGCTTGCCAAAAAAGTTAGTCTGGCGCTGCGGCCAGTGCAGCTGGTAGAGATCCAGATAGTCGGTGTTCAGCCGTTTCAGGCTGGCGTCGAGGGCGGCACGGATGTTTTTGCGATCCAGCGCCATGTCCGGACGGATTGAGGCGTCGTTGCCACGGGAAGGGCCGGCGACTTTACTGGCCAGAATGATTTTGTCGCGGCTGCCACGCTGTTTCAGCCAGCTGCCAATGTATTGTTCGGTCAGACCCTGGGTTTCCGGGCGCGGTGGCACCGGATACATCTCGGCAGTATCAATAAAGTTGATGCCGGAACGGATAGCCAAATCCAGTTGAGCATGCGCGTCAGCTTCGCTGTTCTGTTCGCCGAACGTCATGGTGCCCAACCCCAGCTGACTCACTTCCAGCGTGCTGTGGGGAATACGATGATAGTGCATTGCCAGCTTCCTTTTCTTTATCGGGAATAGAGCGAATGGAATGTTGTGTCCTGAGGGACTATAGCGCGAGCCATGGCGGGGAAGGAAGGGGGAAAAATCGGGGAAATCATCTGCCAGCGCAGAATGGGTGGCAGATGATTAAATCAGGCACTTAACGTTCAATGATCGTTGAAACCTCATCGCTGTTAATCTGCACTGCGTGACCTGACTGATCGGTGTATTCCACCAGGCCGGTCTCTTTATCAATGCTCGGCTTGCCTTCGGTCATAATCATGCGGCCATCTTTGGTCGCCATCACATAATCTGAACTGCATCCGCTTAATAACGCTGCGGTTATCACTACCGCTGCTAATCCTGCCAGCCCTTTCATCACGCCTTCCCCTCACAAATCGTCAAGTGCAAAAAGTGTAGTAATAAATGGTTTTGCCGGCAGGATTAATCGCAGAATTCTGAAAATATCCGGGCGAGCAGGCTCGCCCTTGACTTTATCAGGCGGGCTTTTTCTTACTGCGCATCAGGTTAAGGCACTCTACCGCCATTGAGAAGAACATGGCGAAATAGATGTAACCTTTTGGTACGTGGACCGCAAAACTCTCCAGAATCAGGGTAAAACCGACCAGAATCAGGAAAGAGAGGGCCAGCATTTTCACTGACGGATGGCGATCGACAAACTCACCGATAACCCGCGCCGCGAACATCATCAGCAGCACCGCGATCACGACTGCCGCCATCATAATGAAGAGATGATCGGAGAGGCCGATGGCGGTGATAACGGAGTCCAGGCTGAAAATAATGTCGAGCATCATGATCTGCACAATCGCGCCGAGGAAGGAGTGAACGCGGGTATTGTGTTCCCCTTCGCCGCCTTCAATCGTTTCATGGATCTCCATGCTCGATTTCCACAGCAGGAAAAGGCCACCGAACAGCAGGATCAGATCGCGCGCCGAGAAGGGGTGATCCAGCAGCGTAAACAGCGGATTAGTCAGACGGGCAACCCACGCGATTGAGGCCAGTAAGGCGAGACGCATCAGCATTGCGCCCATCAGGCCAATGCGACGGGCGCTGGCCTGCTGGTGCTTAGGCAGTTTCGCGACCACCAGTGACAGGAAAATGATGTTATCAATACCCAGCACCACCTCAAGGATGGTCAGGGTGCCCAGCGCCAGCCAGGCGTTGGGATCGGAAATCCACTCAAACATACCGACATTCAATCCTAAACGAAAAGTAAACGGCGATTATACGCAATGGCTGCACCGATCACCCACAAAATTGCGACATTTCCGCCAGGTCGGGGGAGTTCAGAGAAGAAAATGACGCGCCAGCAGGGGGCCGGTGAAACTTTTCTTCAGATAGAAACCGCGCGGCAGGGTCATGATCGGCTGGCCCTGATCGCCAATGCCCTCCGTCAGCGCTTTACTGTTGGCGGCCTTGGGTCGAATCTGCAGCCAGGCGCCATGCCGGGCGGTGATCTGCTCAACGCGACCCAGCACGATCATATCCATCAGCTCCTCCCAGTCCTGACGCAGCATCTCCTCCTCCTCTGCATCGGGGCTCCACAACAGCGGCGCGCCGACACGGCGATGCCGCAGTGGAATCTCACGCTCGCCTTCCACCGGGATCCATAACACCCGCGCCAGCTTGTGCCGCACGTGGCTGTTCGACCAGGTCACGCCGCTATTGCCGGTCAGGGGGGCGACGCAGACAAAGGTGGTTTCCAGCGGTTTGCCCTGTGCATCAATCGGAATGGTTTTCAGTTCGATACCCAGATGGGCAAAGTCCTGCTCCGCTTTGCTGCCTGCGCTGGCGCCCAGATGCCACTCCAGCAGCATCCCGACCCAGCCTTTATCGCGTTTAAGATCGGCAGGCATAGGCAGCCCGGCGCGAGCGGCCAGCGTTTCCAGTGTTAATCCGGCTAACTCCTGCGCCCGGGCCAGCAGGCTGGCTTCATTTTCAGGCGGGCCTGGTGGGTGACTCATGTTGATAACTCTTGCTGGTTAAAATTTGAACAATAAAAAGAGGGTAACCTGTGCGGCTGAAATAAACCCTATCGGGCTTCGATAATAACATGATAGATCGTGCTTTTTTTAGTGGATCCGCAGGATGTCACCCTCAGGCTGCCAGGGTTATCCCGGCTTACCCGCAACATTGAACAGGATCTCCAGCCCGGTTATCCACAGAAAAATGGGATAACCCCCTTCCCGATGCGGTACTGGTTCCATTTACAGCCTTGACTTTTCATGATCTGACCATAATTTCGTCGCTCTGGCCTAACCCTGAGCGATTCTCTGTGGATAAAAAGCGGTGTGGTGATATTTTAACCGATTGTCAGCGGGCGTGAATTTATCCGCCTGCCAGGAAACGCGTTAACGTGGAGAATTTAAAGTTATTGTGTTTTAAATCAATTATATAAAATGAAGTCTCTTTTCAGCGGTTCAGAGTGTGCTGAAAAGGTTATTCAGTTAACTCCCGTGTTCTGCACAAAGCTATCCACAGAAAAGGTGAATAAGATCGATCATTTTTCTGATTACTGTTCATAACTTTACCATTTTCTGTGAGTTATCCCGACAAAGACGGCGCAACCCCCCATGAATCCAGTGGTTTACCGCCTGTAAGGAGTGTGAAACAATCAGCTTATTCAAATTTTGCTTTGAGGTAGTCCGGTGATCGATGATGATGGCTACCGCCCGAATGTTGGTATCGTAATCTGTAACCGGCAGGGACAAGTGTTATGGGCCAGGCGCTTTGGACAGCACTCCTGGCAATTTCCTCAGGGAGGCATCAATCCCGGTGAAACCGCAGAACAGGCGATGTATCGCGAACTGTTTGAAGAGGTCGGATTGCACCGGAAAGATGTCCGAATACTTGCCTCTACCCGTAACTGGCTGCGTTACAAGTTGCCAAAACGTTTGGTGCGTTGGGACACAAAGCCGGTATGTATCGGCCAGAAACAAAAGTGGTTTCTTCTGCAGTTAATGTGTAATGACGCGGATATCAATGTGCAGCACAGCAGCACGCCGGAGTTCGATGGCTGGCGCTGGGTCAGTTTCTGGTATCCGGTGCGTCAGGTTGTCTCCTTTAAACGCGACGTCTACCGCCGGGTGATGAAGGAATTCGCTGGCGTGGTGATGTCTATGCAGGAGAGTGCGGGGCAGCGAAACAATCCTGCCCATCGACGTAAGAGAGGATAGGCCACGCCCTTTATGCTCACTCAGTTGCGCGAAATTGTAGAAAAAGTGGCGAGTGCGCCGCGTCTCAATGAAGCACTCGACATTCTGGTCAATGAGATCTGTCTGGCGATGGAAACGGAAGTCTGTTCCGTTTACCTCGCCGACCACGATCGTCGCTGCTATTACCTGATGGCGACGCGCGGACTCAAAAAACCGCGTGGCCGCACTGTGACGCTGGCGTTTGACGAGGGGATCGTCGGTTTAGTGGGCCGTCTGGCCGAGCCGATTAACCTTGCGGACGCCCAGAGCCACCCCAGCTTCAAATATATCCCCGCAGTGAAAGAGGAGCGCTATCGCTCCTTCCTCGGCGTGCCCATTATCAGCCGCCGCCAGCTTCTTGGTGTGCTGGTGGTGCAGCAGCGCGAACACCGTCAGTTTGATGAAAGCGAAGAGTCGTTTCTGGTCACCCTGGCGACCCAGATGGCGGCGTTGCTGTCGCAGTCTCAGATGGGTCAGCTGTTTGGTCAGTTCCGGCAGACGCGGGTGCGCGCGATTGCGGCCGCGCCTGGCGTGGCGGTGGCACCTGGCTGGGTCGATGAGACGCAGCCGCTGCTCGATCAGGTTTCCGCCGCCTCCACGCTGGATGTGCAGCGTGAGCGCGAGCGACTGTCGATCGCCATGACCGAAGCCGCGAGTGAATTTCGCCGCTTCAGTAAACGGTTCAGCGCCAGCGCACAGAAAGAGAGCGCGGCCATTTTCGACCTCTACTCCCACCTGCTGACCGATGCCCGGCTGAAGAAAGATCTGTTCGATGAGATCGAACGCGGATCGGTCGCCGAGTGGGCGGTCAGACAGGTGATCGAGAAGTTTGCTAAGCAGTTCGCCAGCCTGACGGATAACTATCTGCGTGAACGCGCAGGCGATCTGCGGGTGCTGGGCCAGCGTCTGCTGTTTCACCTTGATGACTCGCTGGTCGGCACCAACGCCTGGCCGGAACGCTTCGTACTGGTGGCCGATGAGCTGACCGCAACGACCCTGGCTGAGCTGCCGCAGGAGCGGCTGGCAGGCGTGGTGGTGCGGGATGGCGCAGCCAACTCCCATGCGGCGATCCTGACCCGGGCGATGGGGATCCCGACCGTGATGGGCGCGGATATCCAGCCGCATCAGCTCAACAAACGTCTGCTGATTGTCGATGGCTATCGCGGTGAGCTGCTGATCGATCCGGAGCCGGTGCTGGTGCAGGAGTATCAGCGCCTGATCAGCGAAGAGAATGCGCTGAGCAGGATGGCAGAAGGGGTTGTCGATCAGCCGGGCGAACTGAAAAGTGGCGAGCGGGTGCAGGTGATGCTCAATGCCGGATTAAGCCCGGAGCATGAGCAGGCGCTCGGTAGCTGGGTGGATGGCATCGGGCTCTATCGCACCGAAATTCCGTTTATGCTGCAGAACGGTTTCCCGTCGGAAGAGGAGCAGGTGGCACAGTATCAGGGCATGCTGCAGCTGTTTCACAACAAGCCGGTCACGCTGCGAACGCTGGACGTCGGGGCGGATAAGCAGCTGCCCTATATGCCGATCAGTGAAGAGAACCCCTGCCTGGGCTGGCGCGGCATCCGCCTGACGCTCGATCAGCCAGAAATTTTTCTGGTGCAGGTGCGCGCCATGCTGCGCGCCAATGCGGCATCCGGCAATCTTAGCATTCTGCTGCCGATGATCAGTCACATCGACGAGATCGACGACGCGAAACGGCTGATCGATCGCGCCGGTCGCGAAGTGGAGGAGATGCTGGGCTACCCGATCCCCGCGCCGCGCATTGGGGTGATGATCGAAGTGCCTTCCATGCTGTTTATGATCCCGCATCTGGCGTCGCGGATCGATTTTATCTCGGTCGGCACCAACGACCTGACGCAGTATCTGCTGGCGGTAGACCGCAATAATACCCGCGTCGCGAACCTGTACGACTCGCTGCATCCGGCGATGCTGCGTGCGCTGAATGCCATCGCGCAGGAAGCCCGTCTCGCGAATCTTGAACTGTGTTTGTGTGGTGAAATGGCTGGCGATCCGATGTGCGTGGCACTGCTGATCGGGCTGGGGTATCGCCATCTCAGCATGAACGGTAAAAACGTCCCGCGGGTGAAATATCTGCTGCGTCATCTGGATCACGAAGAAACGCAGAAGCTCAGCGAGCAGGGAATGAATGCGCATACCGCCACCGAAGTGCGCCACCTGGTGTCGGCCTTTATGGAGCGGCGCGGCTTAGGTGGCCTGATTCGCGGCGGGCGCTAAGCGCCATCCTGACAGGCTGAATTTTCGTCCTGTCCCGGGCGGGAGCTCACGCTCTTCACGTTCTGCCTCTGCGCGTTATTCGTGTTTACATTTGCACGACAATTCAAAAAACCGGCTGTGCTATGATGCGCAGCCTTAATTTATGTGCCTGACAACGCCCCTTTTCAGGGTAGAAAAATAGACGGTGAAAGATGAATAACGGCTATATTGCATTTCCGCAGTTCGATCCGGTGATCTTCTCGATTGGACCGGTTTCGCTTCACTGGTACGGTCTGATGTATCTGGTGGGCTTTGTTTTCGCCATGTGGCTGGCGGTACGCCGTGCTAACAAACCTGGCAGCGGCTGGAAAAAAGAGGAAGTTGAGAACCTGCTTTACGCGGGTTTCCTGGGCGTCTTCCTGGGTGGACGCATTGGATATGTGCTGTTCTACAACCTGCCGCTTTTCCTGGAAAATCCCCTCTATCTGTTCAAAGTCTGGGATGGCGGCATGTCATTCCACGGTGGCCTGATCGGGGTGATTGTGGTGATGCTGATTTTTGCCCGCCGGACTAAACGTAATTTCTTCCAGGTTTCCGACTTTATTGCACCGCTGATCCCGTTTGGTCTGGGTGCCGGGCGTCTCGGTAACTTCATCAACGGCGAACTCTGGGGTCGTGTCGATCCGAACTTCCGCTATGCGATGCTGTTCCCCGGCTCCCGCAGCGAAGATGTGGCGCTGGCCGCCACCAATCCGCAATATCAGGCGCTGCTCAACACCTACGGCGTGCTGCCACGTCATGCCTCGCAGCTGTATGAGCTGGCGCTGGAAGGCGTGGTGCTGTTCATCATCCTGAACCTGTTTATCCGTAAACCCCGTCCGATGGGCAGCGTGTCTGGCCTGTTCCTGATCGGCTATGGCGCATTCCGCATTATCGTTGAGTTCTTCCGCCAGCCGGATGCTCAGCTGGGCCTGTTTGAAGGCGGTATCAGTATGGGACAGATCCTCTCTGTGCCGATGATTATTGCCGGTATAATTATGATGATCTGGGCGTATCGTCGTCGCCCGCAGCCACAATTTCGCGAGGAAAAATGAAACAGTATCTGGATTTAATGCAGCATGTGCTGAATGAAGGCACGCCAAAAGCTGACCGTACCGGCACCGGTACGCTTTCAATTTTTGGTCACCAGATGCGTTTCAATCTGCAGGATGGTTTTCCGCTGGTCACCACCAAGAAATGCCACATCCGCTCGATCATTCATGAGCTGCTGTGGTTCCTGAAAGGGGACACCAACATCGGTTATCTGAAAGATAACAAGGTCTCCATCTGGGATGAGTGGGCCGATGAGCAGGGCGATCTCGGCCCGGTGTATGGCAAACAGTGGCGCAGCTGGGGAACGGCCAGCGGTCAGGAAATTGACCAGTTAAGCCAGGTGATGGAGCAGCTGAAGCGCGATCCCGACTCACGCCGGATCATCGTTTCAGCCTGGAACGTCGGCGAACTGAGCCAGATGGCGCTGGCACCCTGCCATGCTTTCTTCCAGTTCTATGTGGCGAACGGCAAGCTCTCCTGCCAGCTCTATCAGCGCTCGTGCGACATCTTCCTGGGCCTGCCGTTTAATATCGCCAGCTATGCGCTGCTGGTGCATATGGTGGCGCAGCAGTGCGATCTGGAGGTGGGTGACTTCGTCTGGACCGGCGGTGACACGCACCTCTACAGCAATCATCTGGAGCAGGCGCGTCTGCAGCTGACCCGTGAACCGCGTCCGCTGCCGAAGCTTGTTATCAAACGCAAACCGGCGTCACTGTTTGACTATCAGTTCGACGATTTTGAGATTGAAGGCTACGATCCGCATCCTGCGATCAAAGCCCCCGTCGCCATCTGACCCGCGATAAACATCAAGCCCTGGCGCACTCCGCCGGGGCTTTTTTTTGCCTGTTGTCCTGAACATCTGCGGCATCGTGCGCACGCTTCCTGAGATTGACTGTCTGTCACGCCGGTTCTCTGCGACAGCCTCTCCAGCCCGTGACGCTGCGCCTTGTCTCACCCGCTCATTCCCGCCAGTCTGATGCCATGAAAAGTGCAAATGTTCGGGGTTTTACCCTGCCGGAGCTGCTGCTGGTGATGGTGATTGCCGGCATGCTGAGCCTTGCCGCACTGCATGGCTGGCAGCGCTGGCAACAGCGGCAGCAACTGCGCGACAGCGCACAGCAACTGCAGGGCTTCCTGTTGCGGCTGCGTACGCAGGCCAACCGGCAAAACCGTGACCTGATCCTGTGGTCGCAGCCGGGCAGCCCATGGTGTATCGGGGCAGGCCGCCTGCCTGCGGCCGGTTGTGAAAGGGGAAAACGGCTCCATTTCATCGCTCCCCATGCCGGGGTTACGCTGTATGGGCTGCGCGGTGAACCGGGCTTCTATGGTCGTCGTAATGTTGCCAGGGCGGGCAGCATTGAGCTGGGCAATGCTGCCGGGCGCATCTGGCTGATTATCTCCGCCAGAGCCCGTATCCGTCTTTGCCTGAACGATGAGGAGAACTGCCGTTGAAAGTCGCCGGATTCAGCCTGCCGGAGATGCTGGTCGCCCTGGCCATCAGCGCGGTTGTGATGCTGAGTGCCGGGCGCTTTCTGCCGCGGCTGCTGACAGAGAACGCCGGGATGCTGCAGCGGGCACAACTGCGTCAGGAGTTACAGCAGATGATAGCAACCCTGGAAAAGGCGGTGCGGCGTGCCGGTTACTGTCACGGCGAGTGCGGCAGTGGCGCACTCACTCTGCAGGAGAACTGCCTGCTGCTGCGCTGGGATGAAAACAGCAATGGAAAGTGGGAAGGGGTCGGCCATGCCGAAAGTGACTATTACGGCTATCGCCTGCGACAGCAGCAGCTGGAGATGCAGCGGGGTGTGGACCAGTGTCACGCTGCGGGCTGGGAGCGGCTCTCTGACCCCGCGTTTATGCGCGTGGAGCAGTTCAGCGTCAGCCGGCAGGGCGGACAGATCAGGATCACGCTGCAGGGGCGGGCCGGACGCTGGCACGAAATGACAGAGCGCTGGGTAGAAGGAGAGAACCTGTGAAGCAGCGAGGCAGCAGCGCGCTGGGCATGGTTCTGATGATCATGGTGATGGGCAGCGTGGCGCTGCACGCCAGCCGCAGGCTGTCAGAGCAGGGTATGCGCGTGCTGGCGGATGAACAGCAGTTTATCCAGGATTTCTGGCGGGCGCAGTCTGCGCTGCAATGGGGCTTAACGCTGAGCTGGTCAGCGCATGCGGATTCAGGCTGTCAGCAGGAGGTGCGTCAGGGCTGGGTCAGCTGCCTGCAACGGAGTAAAAAAGATGAAGGTCTGCTTAAAGGAGAAGCCAGCGGCAGTGGCATGGCGGTCTGGCAGTGGGTCCGGTTACGGGACAATCAGATCCGCGCGTTGCCGCACGGCTGGATTGACTACTGCCCGCTCACACCTCCCGCCGCCTGTCTGTAAAGGCGCAGGCTTCTCCCTGCCAGAGGTGTTATTTGCTCTGTTGTTAATGGCATTAAGCAGCAGCACGCTGTTGCACTATCATCGCGCTCTGGCGCGGGGATTCAGTCAGCAGTGGGCGCAGCAGGAGGCCTGGTACGTCGCTGAACAGCGCCTGGCGGGGCATGAGGTTGCGGGCTGGCAATCCACGCTGCAACAGCAGCCGGGGCCCGCGGGCTGCATGCTGGAACGGGCCGACGTCACCGGTCCCTTCGGGCGTCATGCCTCCCTGAGCCGACTGCGATGTTAACGCCTGCGGGACGCCCTTTTGATGGGTTTCAACAGCGATACGCGGTAAAGTGACAGGGCCGCAATACCGCAGTCATGTTCTGAGTTACCACAGGAGTTGTCATGTTTCACGTCTATCACTCAAATCAGCTTGATGTGCTGAAGATTCTCGCGGCTGCGGTGATTAAACATGATCCTCTGGATGACCCTTTCGCGTCAGAAATGATACTGGTGCAGAGTCCGGGTATGGCGCAGTGGCTGCAGATGGAGCTGGCGCAGACCTTTGGGATTGCAGCCAACATCGAATTTCCGCTGCCCGCCAGTTTTATCTGGGAGATGTTCGTGCGCGTGCTGCCCGACATCCCGGTAGAGAGTGCCTTCAGCAAGGCCAGTATGAGCTGGAAGCTGATGCACCGGCTGCCGGTGATGCTGGAGCAGGAGGAGTTTACCTCCTTACGTCACTATCTCCATGACGACGGCGACAAGCGCAAACTGTTTCAGCTCAGCTCCCGTGTCGCGGATCTGTTTGACCAGTATCTGGTCTATCGCGCTGACTGGCTCAACAGCTGGGAGCGCGGCGAAAGTATCGACGGGCTGGGCGAAGCGCAGCGCTGGCAGGCCGCCCTGTGGCGCGATCTGGTGAGCTACACCCGCACGCTGCGACAGCCGGAATGGCACCGCGCGAATCTCTATGCGCGATTTATCCGCACGCTGGAGCAGGCGAAGAGCACGCCGGAAAACCTGCCCAGGCGGGTCTTTATCTGTGGTATCTCCGCACTGCCGCCGATCTATCTGCAGGCGCTGCAGGCGCTGGGACGTCACATCGACATCCACCTGCTGTTTACCAATCCCTGCCGCGACTACTGGGGCGACATTCAGGACTATGCCTTCCTGGCGAAGCTGCAAAGCCGTCAGCGCCGCCGCCATGACGCTGAGGCGGCGCGTGGACTGTTCCGGGACGCAGAGCAGGCGCCGCAGCTGTTTAACGAAGCCGGTGAACAGCAACTGACGAATCCGCTGCTGGCCTCCTGGGGCAAGCTGGGGCGTGACAACCTCTTTCTGCTCAGCCAGATGGATGCCAGCGACGACATTGATGCCTTTGTGGATGTTGAGCCGGACAACCTGCTGCACTGCATGCAGTACGATCTTCTCAATCTGCAGGACAGTGCCATCATCGGGCTGAACGCGGCGGAACTGGCGCACAGCGATCGCAAGCGCCTCCTCGATCCGGCGGATCGTTCGATCGTGGTGCAGGTCTGCCACAGTGCGCAGCGCGAAGTTGAGGTGCTGCAGGATCATCTGCTGGCGATGATGGAGGCTGATCCGACGCTGAAAGCACGCGACATTATTGTGATGGTGGCCGACATCGACGCTTACGCACCGTTCATTCAGGCCGTGTTCGCCAATGCGCCCGCCGATCGCTATCTGCCTTTTGCGATTTCAGACCGACGGGCCAGTCAGGCGCATCCGGCCATCGTGGCGTTTCTGCATCTGCTGGCGCTGCCGGACAGCCGTTTTGTCTCAGAAGATGTGCTGGCGCTGCTGGATGTGCCGGCGCTGGCGTCCCACTTCGCCATTGATGAAAGCGGCCTGCGTTTGCTGCGGCGCTGGGTCAGCGAGTCAGGCGTTCGCTGGGGGCTGGATGATGCCAGCGTTGAAGCCCTCTCACTGCCGATTACCGGCCAGCACACCTGGCGCTTTGGCCTGCAGCGTATGCTGCTGGGTTATGCGATGGAGAGCCACAACGGCGACTGGGAGGGGATTCTGCCTTATGACGAGTCGAGTGGCCTGGTGGGTGAGCTGGCGGGCCATCTGGCTGAGCTGCTCGCGCGGCTGAATCACTGGCGTGAGCGGCTGGCGGAACCCCGCCCGCTGGCGGAGTGGCTGCCGATGTGCCGGGAACTGCTGAACGCCTTCTTCACGCCTGACGCGGAAACCGAGGCCGCTTTACTGCTGGTGGAAGAGCAGTGGCAGCAACTGATTCAGTACGGAATGGATGCGCGGTTTGAGGAGGCGATCCCGGTGGCGCTGCTGCGCGACGACCTGCGCAGCCGGCTCGATCAGCAGCGCATCAGCCAGCGCTTTCTGGCCGGGCAGATCAACTTTTGTACCCTGATGCCGATGCGTTCAATACCGTTCCAGCTGGTCTGTCTGCTGGGGATGAACGACGGCGTCTATCCGCGCACGCTTGCGCCGTTAGGCTTTGATCTGATGCAGCAGCAGTCCCGTAAAGGCGACCGCAGCCGCCGTGATGATGACCGTTACCTGTTTCTTGAGGCGATGCTCTCCGCTCAGCAGCAGCTCTACATCAGCTATATCGGCCGGGCGATTCAGGATAATACGGAACGCTATCCCTCGGTGCTGGTCACAGAACTGCTGGATTACATCGGACAGAGTTTTTACCTGGAGGGGGATGGTCATCTGGAGCTGGATGAGAGTGCCGGACGGGTGCGGGCGCATCTGCAGCACCTCAACAGCAGGATGCCGTTTGCCGCTGAGAACTTCCAGCCTGCCGCCAGACTGCAGAGCTTCGCCCGCGAGTGGCTGCCTGCCGCCCAGGGGGCGGGGCAGCCGCAACCCGAATTTGTCCAGCCGCTGACGGCCCCGGACATTGATGCGCTCACCTTAGAGGCCTTTCTGCGTTTCTGGCGGCACCCGGTTCGCGCCTGGTTCCACCAGCGTCTCGGCGTGAGCTTCTGGCTGGAGGAGGATGAGCTGCCCGACAGCGAACCTTTTGCGCTCGACAACCTGGAGCGTTACCAGATCAATGCCCAGTTGCTGAATGCCCTGGTCGAAGGCGAGGATACCCAGCGGCTCTATGCGCACCATCGCGCCGCCGGTAATCTGCCCTACGGCGCATTTGGCGAACTTTTCTGGCAGGCGCAGCGTGATGAGATGCAGGAAGTGGCGGCGGAAGTGGTGAACCAGCGCAGCGACGGCGAGAGCTGGGAAGTGAATCTGCAACTGGAGCAGGTCAGCTTAACCGGCTGGCTGACGCAGGTGCAGAGCGACGGGCTCCTGCGCTGGCGACCTGGCGTCCTCAACATGAACGATGGCCTGCTGCTCTGGCTGGAGCATCTGATTTACTGCGCGCTGGGCGGCACCGGCAGCAGCCGTATGTATGGCCGCCAGCAGAGCCGCTGGTGTTTTCCTGCCGTGCCGCAGTCAGAGGCGATGGCCGCCCTGAATGACTATATCGCCGGTTACCTCGACGGGTTGCGTCAGCCGCTGATGCTGCTCAGTAAAAGTGGCGGTGCGTGGCTGACCGCCAGCTACGACAAAAAGAGCCAGCAGTTACTGACAGATGAGGCCACGCAGCTGAAGGCGCGCAATCGCCTGCTGACGGCCTGGTCTGGCAGCTACCAGGTGGAGGGAGAGGGCAGCGACCCCTATCTGCAGCGGCTCTGCCGCGTGCTGGATGAGGCGCAACTGCAGCAGATCACTGAGGCGGCGCAGCGCTGGTATTTGCCGGTGCTGGCCGCACATCAGGATGATGAATAGCAGGTCAGATCGCATTTTGCAGACTGACTACACATACAGAAATTTTTGCCTGGCTTTGAGCCGCCGCGTCAGTAATTGGCGGCTTATCGGGAAACAAGAGGGGTTTACATGCGGCTACACGCACGCTGGATAGCGGCACTACTGTTGAGCCTGGTGGCTTGCACAGCCCTGGCGCAGACATCTGCAAGCTGGCAGCCAGTTAACGACACCATTCGCAAAAGTGACCAGGACCCCCGAAACTATCAGGCCATCCGTCTCGATAACGGACTGACGGTATTACTGGTATCCGATCCGGTGGCACCGAAATCGCTGGCGGCGCTGACGCTGCCGATTGGATCGCTGGACGATCCCGATCAGCAGGCGGGACTGGCTCACTACCTCGAACATATGGTGCTGATGGGCTCAAAGCGCTACCCGCAGCCGGACAACCTGGCCGAATTCCTGAAAAAGCATGGCGGCAGCCACAATGCCAGCACCGCCTCTTATCGCACCGCCTTTTATCTGGAAGTGGAAAATGCGGCGCTGGAACCGGCGGTCGACCGCCTGGCGGATGCCGTAGCGGCACCGCTGCTGGATCCGGTCAACGCTGACCGCGAGCGTCACGCCGTCAATGCCGAGCTGACCATGGCGCGCGCGCGTGATGGCCTGCGCATGGCTCAGGTCGGCGCCGAAACCCTGAACCCGGCACACCCGGCGTCTCGTTTTTCTGGCGGTAATTTAGAGACCCTGAAAGATAAGCCGGGCAGTAAACTGCACCAGGCGCTGCTGGACTTCTACCACTCGCATTACTCCGCCAACCTGATGAAGGCGGTCATCTACAGCAACAAACCGCTGCCGGAGATGGCGTCAATTGCCGCCAGAACCTTTGGCCGCATCAAAAATCACCATGCCAGCGTGCCGGAGATTAACGTGCCGGTGGTCACCGATGCGCAGCAGGGCATCATCATTCACTATGTGCCCGCCCAGCCGCGCAAGCAGCTCAAAATTGAATTTCGCATCGGGAACAACAGCGATCGTTTTCGCAGTAAAACGGATACGCTGATCAGCTACTTAATCAGTAACCGCAGCAAAAATACGCTGACCGACTGGCTGCAGAAGCAGGGACTGGCGGACGGTGTCAATGCCGGCGCCGACCCGATGACCGAACGTAACAGCGGCGTGTTTGCCATTACGGTCTCCCTGACGGATAAAGGCCTGGCGCAGCGTGATGAAGTGGTAGCGGCGGTATTCAGCTACATCAATCTGCTACGTCAGCAGGGCGACGATAAGCGCTATTTCGATGAGGTCTCTCACGTACTGGCACTCGACTTCCGCTATCCCTCCATTACCCGCGATATGGATTACATTGAGTGGCTGGCCGACACCATGCTGCGGGTGCCGGTGGAACACACGCTGGATGCGCCTTACCTGGCCGATCAGTACGATGCCGCCGCGATCGCTGCCCGCCTGCAGGAGATGACGCCGCAACGTGCGCGTATCTGGTACATCAGCCCGCAGGAGCCGCACAACAAAAAAGCCTACTTTGTGGACGCGCCTTATCAGGCAGAGAAAATCACGCCGCAGACCTTTGCTGACTGGCAGCAGCGCGCCAGTCAGATCGCGCTGGCAATGCCTGCGCTGAACCCCTATATTCCGGACGACTTCACGCTGCTGCCCGCTGACGGTAAAACCTGGCAGCATCCGGTCAGACTGGCTAACGACGACGGCATGCGCATTTACTGGATGCCCAGCCGCTATTATGCCCGCGAGCCAAAGGCGGCGATCACCCTGGCCTTACGCAACAGGCACGCCATCAGCGATGCGCGTCAGCAGGTGCTGTTCGGCCTGAATGACTACCTCTCCAGCCTGGCGCTGGACGAGCTAAATTCGCAGGCTTCGGTGGGCGGCATCAGCTTTTCAACCGGTGAAGATGAAGGTCTGGTGTTCAATGCCAGCGGCTTCACGCAGCGCCTGCCGGTGCTGCTGAAGAAACTGGTCGAAGGGTATGCCCACTTCCAGCCGACAGAGCAGCAACTGGCGCAGGCAAAATCCTGGTATCTGGAACGGCTGGAGGCGGCGGAAAAGGGCAAGGCGTTTGAACAGGCGATTCAACCGATGCAGATGCTCTCTCAGCTGCCTTATACCCAGCGCGAGACGCGCCGCAGACTGGTCAGCACGATCACGCTTGATGAGGTGACGGCTTACCGCGACGCACTGTTCCGCGATGCGACGCCAGAGATGCTGGTGGTCGGTAACCTCAGTGCAGACAGCGTGACGCAGCTGGGACATGAACTGAAACAGCAGATGCAGAGTCACGCGACCCGCGACTGGCAGAGTCAGTATGTCTCGTTCGATAAACCGCTGAAGGCCAATCTGCAGCAGCCGGGCAGCAGTACCGACTCGGCGCTTGCCGCGCTCTATATTCCGCTGGGCTACAGCGAATATCAGAGCATGGCCAACAGCTCCATGCTGAGCCAGATCGTGCAGCCGTGGTTCTACAACCAGCTGCGCACAAAAGAGCAGCTCGGCTATGCGGTATTTGCCTTCCAGATGCCGGTCGGCCGACAGTGGGGCGTTGGCTTCCTGCTGCAGAGTAACAGCCGGCAACCTGACTGGCTGCTGCAGCGTTACCAGGCGTTCTATCCCGAGGCGGAAAAACGTCTGCGCAACATGAGCCAGGCCGATTTTGCGCAGTATCAGCAGGCGATGATCAATGACCTGCAGCAGCGTCCCCAGACGCTGGATGAAGAAGCCGATCGTTACAGCCGTGACTTCGATCGTCAGAATGAGACGTTTGATACCCGGCAGAAAGTGATAGAGCAGGTGCAGCTGCTCACCCCGGCCAGCGTGGCAGACTTTTTCCGCAAGGCGGTTATCGAACATAATGGCATGGTCATGACCTCGCAGATTGCGGGCAGTAACAATGGCAAAATTGACTATGCCCGGCAGCCTGGCTGGAAAACCTGGGATGAAGTGGCGCAGTTGCAGCAGTCGCTGCCGGTAAAGAGTGAGACCCAATGACGCAGTTACCCCCCGTATCGCTGAATCCTTTAACGCTGCCGCTCAGGGGTGAGCGGCTGATTGAGGCGTCTGCGGGCACCGGAAAAACCTTTACCATTGGCCTGCTCTATCTGCGCCTGCTGCTGGGGCTGGGTGAAGAAAACGCCTACAGCCGGCCGCTCTCGGTTGAAGAGATTCTGGTGGTGACCTTTACCGAGGCCGCCACCGCCGAGCTGCGCGGCCGTATCCGCGAGAACATCCACCAGCTGCGTCTGGCCTGTATCCGGGGCAAAAGCAGCAATCCGATGCATCAGCAATTACTGGAGCAGATGCCGGATCTGAGTCAGGCCGCGGCGCAGCTACTGGCCGCCGAAAGGCAGATGGATGAAGCCGCCATCTTTACCATCCACGGCTTCTGTCAGCGGATGCTCAATCTGAATGCGTTTGAGTCGGGCATGCTGTTTGAGCAGGAGCTGATCGAAGATGAGCAGGCGCTGCTGAAGCAGTCCGCCGCCGACTTCTGGCGTCGCCAGTGCTATCCGCTGTCGCTGGATGTGGCGCGGATTATCGCCGCGGAGTGGAGCGGGCCGGACAGCCTGCTGGCCACGCTGCGTCCCTGGCTTCAGGGCGAAACGCCAGGACTGAAGCGACCGCCCGCGGCCGATGAAACGCTGGCCTCCCGCCATGCCCGCAATCTGGCGCGCATCGAAGCCATCAAACAGCAGTGGCAGGCGCTGAGTCGCGACGTTGAAGGCATCATCAGCGCCTCAGGTGTGGACAAGCGCAGCTACAGCAGTAAACATCTGCCCAACTGGGTCGCCAGAGTCACCCAGTGGGCCAGCAGTGAGACGCTGGATTATCAGCTGCCGAAGGAGCTGGAGCGGTTTGGCCAGCAGGTGCTGGAGGAGAAAACCAAAAAGGGTGAAGCACCACGCCACGCCCTGTTTGAGGCCATCGACCAGTTTCTGGCAGAGCCGCTGTCGCTGCGGGATGTGATCATTGCTCAGGCGCTGATCGATGTGCGCGCTACGGTTCAGCGCGAGAAGCGATTGCGGGCGCTGTTAGGTTTTGACGACCTGCTCAGTAAGCTGGATGAGGCGCTGCAACAGCCTGGCGGGGTTCTGCTCGCGGAAACCATCCGGGCGCGTTTCCCGGTCGCCCTGATTGACGAATTCCAGGATACCGACCCGCAGCAATATCGTATTTTCCGCACGCTCTATGTGAATCAGCCGGAGCAGGCGCTGTTTCTGATCGGTGACCCGAAACAGGCGATCTACGCTTTTCGCGGCGCGGATATCTTTACCTATCTGCGGGCCAGAAACGAAGTCAGTGCTCACTACACGCTGGATACGAACTGGCGCTCTTCGCCGGAAATGGTCGAAAGCGTTAACCGCCTCTTCTCTCAGCTGGAGTCACCGTTCCTGTTCTCGGCGATCCCTTTTCAGCCGGTACAGCCTGCGGCACCCAATCAGTCACTGAAACTGATTTATGATGGGCAGCCGCAACCGGCGTTACGCTTCTGGCTGCAACCCGGTGAGGGCGTCGGCAGCAGTGATTATCAGCAGTTTATGGCGCAGCAGTGTGCCGCCGACATCAGCCGCTGGCTGGTGGCCGGACAGCAGGGGCGCGCCTTTGCAGGGAAAGGTGAGGCGCTGCAGCCGGTGCGGGCTTCCGATATCACGGTGCTGGTGCGCAGCCGCAATGAAGCCACCTTAATCCGCGATGCGCTGAATGCGCTGGCGATCCCCTCGGTCTACCTCTCCAGCCGCGACAGCGTCTATACCACGCCGGAAGCGCGTGAATTACTCTGGCTGCTGCAGGCGATTCAGGCCCCGGAGCAGGAGCGCTTACTGCGCAGCGCGCTGGCGACCTCTATCTTTGGCATTGATGCGGCGACGCTGGAAACGCTGAGCCAGAATGAACGCGACTGGGATGCGCTGGTCGAGCAGTTTGCCGTCTGGCAGCAGCTGTGGCACCAGCGCGGCGTGTTACCGATGCTGCGCGACGTGATGATCAAACGGCAGCTGGCGGAGAATATGCTGGCGTCGGAGAACGGAGAACGGCGCCTGACCGATCTGATGCATCTGGGGGAATTGCTGCAGGAAGCCTCAGTGCAGCTGGAGAGCCCGCACGCGCTGGTGCGTTTTCTGGCGCAGCAGATTGCCCGCCCGAACAGCCAGGCCGCCAGCCAGCAGCTGCGTCTGGAGAGCGACCGCCACCTGGTGCAGATTATCACCATCCACAAATCGAAAGGGCTGCAATACCCGCTGGTCTGGCTGCCGTTTGCTGCCGGATTCCGCGAAGCGGCCAGTGCGCTTTATCACGACCGCGAAAGTTTTGCGGCTCTGCTGGACGTTCAGGGCGATGCACAAAGCCTGGCGCTGGCGGAAGAGGAGCGTCTGGCAGAGGATCTGCGCCTGCTCTATGTGGCGCTGACCCGCTCGGTGTATCACTGCAGCGTCGGGATTGCGCCGCTGATCAAAGGCACGCGCAAAAAAGAGGGCGAAAGCGATCTGCACAAGAGCGCGCTCGGCTATCTGATTCAGAAAGGCGAGGCGGCCGATGCGCAGCAGCTCAGCCGTTCTCTGCAGGCGTTAACCGGGACGGGCATTGCGCTGGTCGAGGCAGATCTGCTGCCCGGCGAACGATGGCAGGATGCGCAGCCGGGCGACGACGTCCTGAGCAGCCGCGTCGTGACTCAGGCGCGAACGGATGTCTGGCGGGTCACCAGTTATTCCGGCCTGCAGCAGCACCACAGTTCGCCGCTGCTGGATGCATTGCCCAGCTTCGATATTGACGCGGCGGGCGAAGAGGAGAGCGGAGAAGAGACGGCACTGACTCCGCACCATTTTCCGCGCGGTGCGGCACCCGGTACGTTTCTGCACGGCCTGTTTGAGTCTATCGACTTTACTGAACCGCCGGACCGCATCTGGCTGGAAGATCAGCTGCAGCACAATGGCTACCCGCTGAGCTGGTTACCGGTGCTGGAGACGTGGATCGCGCGGGTGTTAGAGACCCCGCTCAACGCGGAGGGGCTGACGCTGTCGGCGATCAAAAGCAGCGAACGGCTGATCGAGATGGCGTTTTATCTGCCGATCGATAATCTGCTGACGGCAGCCGGGCTGGATGCGCTGCTGCGTCGGCACGACAGCCTCTCTCAGCAGGCTGCCTCGCTGGATTTTCGTCAGGTGCGGGGCATGCTGAAGGGCTTTATCGATCTGGTCTTCCGCTGGCAGGGAAAATATTATCTGCTCGACTACAAGTCGAACTGGCTGGGGGAAAGCCACAGCGCTTACACCCAGGAGGCGATGGCGCAGGCGATGATCGGGCACCGCTACGATCTGCAGTATCAGCTCTATACGCTGGCGCTGCATCGCTATCTGACCCATCGCCTGCCGGATTACCGCTACGATCGCGATTTTGGCGGCGTCTTTTATCTGTTTTTGCGCGGGATGGATGGCAGCTCGCCCGACAACGGCATTTTTGCTACCCGCCCCTCCGCAGAGTGTGTGGAGGAGATGGATGCACTGTTTGGTAAGAACGGAGAGAGAGGATGAGTGACATGCTGAGTCTGCTGCTGCAGGCAGTCGACAAACGTCTCCTGCGTCCGCTGGATATTCAGTTTGCCCGCCTTGTGGCCGCTGAATCACAGCCTGCGCTGCTGCTCGCGGCGGCCTGCGTCAGCGCCGAGGCGGGCGAGGGGCACGTCTGTTTACCGCTGAGCAACCTCTGTGAAGCCCGGCTGTTCGCCGGCCGGCAGCCTGCACTGGCTCAGGCTATCTGGCAGGCTGCTGGTGCGCCCGATAACTGGTCAGCTCGTCTTGCTGACTGGTCGGCGGTCAGCGACGGCAGTCGGGTGACGCCCCTGGTGCTGAGCAATCAGCGTCTCTACCTGCATCGTCTGTGGCACAGCGAAGGCCGGGTCGCCGACTTTTTTGCCGCTCAGGAGATGACCTCCGCGCTGGATATGCGTGCCGCCGGTGAGGTGCTCAACAGCCTGTTTGGTGACCAGCCGGAAAACTGGCAGAAGATTGCGGCGGCGGTGGCGCTGACCCGTAAAACGGCGGTGATCTCCGGCGGCCCCGGCACCGGGAAAACCACCACCGTGGCGAAACTGCTTGCGGCGCTGATTCGTCTGCATCCCGGCGCGCTGCGGATCCAGCTGGCGGCCCCGACCGGCAAAGCTGCCGCGCGGCTGACCGAATCCCTGGGCAGGGCACTGCAGGATCTGGCCGTGAGTGACGAAGAGCGTCAGCGTTTTCCTGCTGAAGCCACGACCCTGCATCGCCTGCTGGGCGCGCAACCTGATACCCAGCGCCTGCGCTATCATGCCGGTAACCGGCTGCATCTCGATGTGCTGGTGGTGGATGAAGCCTCGATGGTCGATTTGCCGATGATGGCCAAACTGATTGCCGCGCTGCCGCCGCATGCCCGCGTGGTGTTTCTGGGCGATCGCGACCAGCTGGCTTCGGTTGAGGCGGGGGCGGTACTGGGCGACATCTGCCGCTGTACCGAAAGTGGCTACAGCCAGGCGCGGGCAGAACAGCTTGCCCAGCTGACCGGTTGCACCCTGCAGGGCAGTGACGATCTGCAGGCGCCGACGGTGCGCGACAGCATCTGCCTGCTGCAGAAAAGTTACCGTTTTGACGCCTCATCCGGCATCGGTCTGCTGGCAAAAGCCATCAATCGTGGTGACGCGGAGGAGGTCAGGGCGGTGTTTGCTGAGGCCTATGAGGATGTCAGCTATCAGCCGCTGGACAGTGCGGAAGCCTATCAGGCGATGCTGGATGAAGTCGCCGCCGGTTATCAGCCTTTCCTGCAGCTGATCAGGGAGCAGGCCTCACCCGCAGAGGTGATTGCGGCGTTTGGCCGTTATCAGCTGCTCTGTGCACTGCGAGACGGCCCCTTTGGCGTACAGGGGCTGAATCAGCGCATCGAACAGCGGCTGATGCAGCTGCAGCGCCTCCGTCGTCCTGGCATCGGCAGCCGCTGGTATGCCGGGCGGCCGGTGATGATCACCCGCAATGACAGCGCGCTCGGCCTGTTTAACGGCGACATTGGCATTGCGCTGCGTGATGATGAGGGCAACCTCCGGGTCTTTTTCCCGCTGCCGGATGGCACGATCAAAGCGATTCAGCCGAGCCGTTTACCCTCACATGAAACCGCCTGGGTCATGACGGTGCATAAATCACAGGGATCGGAGTTTGACCACACTGCGCTGGTCATGCCAACCCAGTCTCTGCCGGTACTGACCCGCGAACTGGTCTACACCGCCATTACGCGCGCGCGGCGTCAGCTGACCATCTACAGCGAACCGGGTGTGTTTCAGCGCGCCGTGCAGCTGCAGACGCAGCGACGCAGTGGTCTGGTCGATCGACTGAGCGCAGCAGGATAGAAGAGAGGGGAGAGTTCACATCCATGATCGCTCTCCCCCGGAGGGGTAACATCAGGTGAGGTCGGCCATCAGCACTTTTGAGCGCCGCTGATAGTTGTACATCTCTTTTTTACTTTCCGGCAGTGACTCGATATCTACCGGCGTAAAGCCGCGTTCCTGGAACCAGTGGATGCTGCGGGTGGTTAACACGAACAGTTTTTCCAGCCCCATCTGGCGCGCCTGAAGCGCTACACGCTGCAACAGCATCTCACCGCGTGAAGAGCTGCGATAGTCCGGATGCACCGCCACACAGGCCATTTCGCCAATCTTCTCATCCATAAAGGGATAGAGTGCCGCACAGGCGATGGTCAGGTTATCGCGCTGAATGATGGTGAATTTATCAATCTCCATCTCCAGCTGCTCGCGTGAGCGGCGAACCAGAATGCCCTGCTGCTCAAGCGGCCGGATCAGTTCGAGGATGCCGCCAATGTCGTTGATGTTGGCGCGGCGGATCTGTTCTGCCGACTCCATCACGATCTGCGTACCGATACCGTCGCGAGAAAAGAGCTCCTGCAAAAGCGCGCCATCTTCCTGATAGCTGATCAGGTGGCTGCGGCGGACTCCGCTGCGGCAGGCTTTCACCGCCCCCCTCAGGAAGCGCACCGTGCCGGAAAGGTAGTCACCCTCCTTTTCAATCTCGTCGATGCGGGCCTGCGCATCGTTCGGGAAGAGTTCAGAAATGATCTCGCCGTCGCTGTTCAGCACGCCCTGCTCAGAGCAGAAGCCGATCATTTTTTCCGCTTTAAGTTTGATCGCCAGCTGGGTGGCGACCTCTTCGGAGGTCAGGTTAAAGCTCTCGCCGGTCACGGAAACCGCCACCGGGCCAAGCAGCACAATGGCGTCGTTATCCAGCTGACGATGAATCGCCGCCTCATCAATACGACGGATGCGGCCGCTGTGGCAGTAATCCACGCCATCATCCACGCCCAGCGGCTGTGAAATGATGAAGTTGCCGCTCACCACATTGATATGCGCACCCTGCAGCGGCGTGTTGTTCAGACTCATCGAGAGGCGGGCCGTAATATCTAACTGCAGTCGGCCGGCAGCCTGTTTTACCAGCTCCAGGGATTGCGCGTCGGTCACCCGGGTAAACTTATGATAAACCGGCTCCAGCTGCTGCTGCGCCAGACTGGCATCAATCTGCGGACGGGCACCATAGACCACCACCAGACGGATACCCAGGCTGTGAAGCAGGCCGATATCATTGACGATGCCGGAGAAGTTCTCATGCTCAATCGCCTCGCCACCCAGCATGATGACAAAGGTTTTACCCCGGTGGGCATTGATATAGGGAACGGTATGGCGAAACCCCTGAACCAGCTCGGTACTACGTTCCTTCACGGCCAACCCTCAATGAATGTTTATTCGTATTTTTTGTATTTTTATGCTTTTGCGTGCCATTTTGCAAGCCTTAATCCTGACGAAAATTTACGTTTTTCTGAGTGTCAAAGCCGCTAACAGCCTGCATTATTTAGGTTTTCCGGGGTGACATCATTCCGGGGATTGGATAAAGTTTTCGCCGCCATTTTATTAACTGGCGCTTTTTTAGACATTACTCAGCAGCTGGAGCGGCATGTCAGACGTTAATTCCCATTTTTCACGCAGACGATTTTTACAGGGGACAGGCGCCTTACTGCTGTTAAGCGTCAGCCGCACCGGGCTGGCGGCAAAAAATCACATTGTGGCCGTGCGCATCTGGCCCTCATCGACCTATTCACGGATGACGCTGGAGTCCAGCGTTGAGCTGAAATATAAGCAGTTTGCGCTGAGCAATCCTGAACGCCTGGTCATAGATATTCAGGGCCTGCACCTTAATCCGGTCCTGAAAGGGGTCAATAAACTGGTGCGGGTCGATGATCCCTTTATTAAACATGCCCGGGTCGGCCAGTTCGACAGCGATACGGTTCGCGTCGTTCTCGAACTAAAGCGCAACGTTTCGCCGAAGATCTTTAATCTGGCCCCGGTCGCCGGGATCAATCACCGGCTGGTGGTGGACCTCTATCCGACCCAGAACCAGGCGGAAGACGATCCGCTGCTGGCGCTGCTGAAAGATTATAATCAGGGCGCGCTGGAGAAAGACGCCGGGGTTCAGGCCCCTCTGCCGGGCAGGGCGGGACGCGATCGACCGATTGTTATCATGATCGATCCGGGGCACGGCGGGGAGGATCCGGGCGCGCACGGCAAATATAAGACCCGTGAAAAGGATATCGTGCTGAAGATCGGACGGCGGCTTAAAGCGCTGATCGACAAAGAGTCCAACATGAAGGCGTACATGACGCGCAATGAGGATGTCTTTATTCCGCTGCGCGTCAGGGTTGCTAAAGCCCGCAAACAGCGCGCCGATCTCTTTGTTTCCATCCATGCAGATGCCTTCACCAGCCGGGCGGCACGCGGTTCGTCAGTCTTTGCCTTATCCACCAGCGGGGCAACCTCCGCCGCGGCCCGTTTTCTGGCTCAGACGCAGAATGAATCCGATCTGATCGGCGGCGTCAGCAAAAGCGGTGACCGCTATCTCGATCACACCATGTTCGACATGGTGCAGCGTCAGACGATCCATGACAGCCTGAAGTTCGGTAAAGAGGTGCTGCATCGCATGGGCCGCATTAACCATCTGCACAAGCGCACTGTCGATCAGGCGGGATTTGCCGTGCTGAAAGCCCCGGATATCCCCTCTATTCTGGTGGAAACGGCGTTTATCAGTAACGTGGAGGAGGAGCGGAAGTTACGCACCACCCGCTATCAGCATCAGGTTGCGGAGGCGATTCTGAACGGCATCAAAGCCTATGTGGAGAGCGGGGCCGCGCTGGCGCATCGCTAATTAACGTGCGGGTAGCCCCGGTTATCCGCAGACTTTTCGCCGTGGAAAGAGAGAAACAGAAGAGAAGGGGAACGGCAGAAACAAAAAAACACCCTTTCAGGTGTTTAAATAGTGGTTGCGGGGGCCGGATTTGAACCGACGACCTTCGGGTTATGAGCCCGACGAGCTACCAGGCTGCTCCACCCCG
>NZ_JAALFQ010000015.1:0-67286 GCF_011800365.1 Pantoea sp. EKM103V
GCGCGGCGACTGGCGCCCCCTTGTCGGTCGCCTGCAGAGGCGAAGCTGAAACTGCCCAACCTGTTGGGCGAACGAAAACTGCTCAGTGCCCCTTCGCGCAGCGAACCCATTAGCCCAGGCGACCAGCCGAACGAAATCTTCTCAGACTCCGCTCGCGCAGCAAGCGCAATCAAGCCCCGTTCGCGCAGCGAACACCCCCCGGCAGCAACACTCTTACCGGAAAGGCGGCTCATTAAACGTCCGCAGCTTCCGCGAATGCAGCTTGTCACCCTCGGCGCGCAGCAGTTCTACGGCGTGGATACCAATCTGCAGATGCTCCGAAATCGCGCCTTCATAGAAACGGTTGGCCTGACCCGGCAGCTTGATTTCACCGTGCAGCGGCTTATCGGAGACGCACAGCAGCGTGCCGTAAGGCACCCGGAACCGGTATCCCTGAGCGGCAATGGTGGCGCTCTCCATATCGACCGCCACCGCGCGGCTCAGGTTAAAACGCAGCGCCGACGCAGAGTAGCGCAGCTCCCAGTTGCGGTCATCCGTGGTCACCACGGTGCCGGTACGCAGCCGCTGTTTGACCTCTTCTCCCGGCATGTTGCTCACCGCTTTGGTGGCGTCATACAGCGCACGCTGCACCTCGGCGATGCTCGGCACCGGGATGTCAGGCGGCAGCACGCTGTCGAGCACGTGGTCGTCGCGCAGATAGGCGTGAGCCAGCACATAGTCGCCAATCCGCTGACTTTCGCGCAGACCGCCGCAGTGACCAATCATCAGCCAGGCGTGCGGGCGCATGACCGCCAGATGATCGCAGATGGTCTTGGCATTCGACGGGCCAACGCCGATGTTAATCAGCGTAATGCCGCGACGGTTGGGTGAGGTGAGATGCCAGGCGGGCATCTGATGCTTCTTCCACGCCAGATCGGAGAGCATCGCCTCACTGTCGGCCGTGTCGGCCGTCAGCACCACGTCCCCGGCGCAGGCCAGGCTGTCGTACGGTGTCTCCGGGTCGCGCACCTGCTCGATCGCCCAGCGGACAAACTCATCAACATAACGGGTGTAGTTGGTGAACAGCACAAACGGCTGGAAATGTTCCACGCTGGTGCCGGTGTAGTGGCGCAGACGGGCCAGCGAGAAATCGGTCCGCAGCGCGTCGAAGTGGGAGAGCGGAAACTGAGCGTCCGCGTGGAACAGCCCGTCGGTGGTCTCATCCCCAATCTGCGACAGCTCGGTGGTCGGGAAGTGGCGTGCGATACCGGCGCTCATGGTGCGATCCAGTGAGAGATCGGAGCCGTCAATCACATAGGGATAGGGGATCTCCTGGCGGGAAGGCACCACGTCAATCTCCAGCTCATACTCCTTCTCCAGCATTGCCAGCTGTTCCGCAATGTAGGGGCGCAGCAACGCCGGGCGGGTAATGGTGGTGCTGTAACTGCCCGTATGCGTAAAGCGTCCCCAGGCGCGCGTGCGATTCTGCTGCGGGCCGTCACCGCGCCAGGTGATGCGCAGCTCCGGGTAAACAAACAGTCCCTGCTCCCGGGCGTCGGCATCGGGCAGCGTGCCGTTTTCGGTAAACGTTTTAATCGCCGCACGCAGTGCATCGACCGCGCCACTGTAAAGGCGTTCAAGTTCATCCAGCGCCTGCTGGCTGGTCAGGTTTTTCCGTAATGTCGGCATGGTTTCTCCTTCCATTTTTTTCCGCAGTTTGCCCCAAGCTTAGCGGGTTTGTTGCAGAGATTGGTGAAGAATGTGTGATCGCCTTTTTTTTGCACGAACCCGGCGGATAATCTGAACAGCGTGGCCGGATGCGCCCGTGAGCGGCGCTGAAAGCTCATAAGAAAATCTTCACGATCCAGGCCGGGGTTTTGTTTACGCTGCCCGCATTATAAAGGCGAAAAGAGGGCAGGATGGGTACCCGCTCGCGCGCGCTGAGCGTTTGTAACGTCGGGGAAATAAACAGGTTTGCTACAGCGGGCAGGGCGACGGGGCAGAAAATGCCGTGACAGCCCGAAAAAGTTTGTAACGATGATTAATTTGTCCCGGAAAGACTTTGCATATTTCTCTGCCCACTATCATCATTAGAACTCCTGTCCAGTCTCTTCTGATTTGGTAATCCTTTGCAAAATCCCGGCGTAGCAGTGATGCAGGCGATCAGGCGCACGGCGTGGTACCCGAAACGTCGCGCTTATCGCACGCTCTACTGGCGTGAAATATCGCCATTAGCAGTGCCTATCTTTTTCGAGAACGCCTGTGTGCTGTTGATGGGCGTACTGAGCACCTTCCTGGTCAGCTGGCTGGGCAAAGAGGCGATGGCGGGCGTGGGCCTCGCCGACAGCTTCAACATGGTGATCATCTCGTTCTTTGCCGCCATCGATCTCGGCACCACGGTGGTGGTGGCGTTCAGCCTGGCTAAACGCAACGGCAAGCGCGCCCGCGCCGCCACGCGTCAGTCGCTGGCCATGATGACGATACTCGCCTTTGTGCTGGTGATCGCCATTGAGTTCTGGGGGCATCTGATTATTGATGCGATTGCGGGATCGGCCGAACCCAAAGTCAAAGCGCTGGCGCTGAGCTACCTGCAGACTTCCGCCTGGAGCTATCCGGCTGCCGCCATCACCCTGATTGGCAGCGGGGCGCTGCGCGGCGCAGGCAACACCAAAATCCCGATGCTGATTAACGGCGGCATGAATATCCTTAACATCATCATCAGTAGCGTGCTGATCTACGGCTGCTTCTCCTGGGACGGTTTAGGGTTTATCGGTGCCGGGCTGGGGCTGACCATTACCCGTTATATCGGGGCAATCGCCGTGATTTACGTGCTGATGATCGGTTTTAACGCCTCCCTGAAAATCACCCTGTCGAGCTATTTCCGGCGCTGGAACAGCAGCATCCTGATGGAAGTTTTAGGTATCGGCGTGCCTGCCAGCATCGAATCGGTGCTGTTCAACGGCGGTAAATTGCTGACTCAGGTCTTTGTCGCCGGGATGGGCACCAGCGAGATTGCCGGTAACTTTATTGCCTTCTCGGTGGCGTCGCTGATCAACCTGCCGGGCAATGCGCTGGGATCCGCTTCGACCATTATTACCGGCACCCGGCTGGGTAAAAATCAGGTGTTTCAGGCGGAGCGCCAGGTGCGGCATGTTTTCTGGCTGGCGACGATCTGTCTGAGCGCGATAGCGCTGATGACGGTGCCGCTGGCCGGATTGCTGGCGCGCTTTTACACCAGCGATCCCGAGGTGATAAACGTGACGAAACACCTGCTCTGGCTCAACGCCCTGTTCATGCCGCTCTGGGCCGCCTCCTGGGTGTTGCCCGCCGGGCTCAAGGGCGCACGCGATGCGCGTTACACCATGTACGTGTCGATGTTCAGTATGTGGGGCGCGCGCGTGGTCGCGGGCTATCTGCTCGGCATTGAACTGGGCATGGGCGTCACCGGCGTCTGGCTGGGGATGTTCCTCGACTGGACGGTGCGCGGCGTCTTCTTCTGGTGGCGACTTAACAGCGGCAAGTGGCTCGATCGCTATCGTCAGATGCTTGCCAGAATCGGTTAGCGGCCTGCTCACGCCTTCCCCGGTGCGGGGAAGGCGTGGCGCATTCCGGTCTGAAACACTTCCGCCGTCACATCTCCAGACTTTTACGCTACCGTTCAGGCAGTTGCACAATGCGCGACGCGCCCGACCTGGCTATCGTCATTCGGATGCCCGGACCCGATAATCAGAAAGGTGATTCTATGAACCGTTTTAAAACGGCGCTGGCGCTTCTGCCGCTGCTCTGTAGCCCGTCAGTATGGGCAACGACCTTTGTTTATGTTTCGAATGCGGAGTCGGGTACCGTCTCCCGTTATGCGCTTAATGAGACCACTGGCAGCCTGCACTGGCGCGGCGAGACCCCCGCTGGGGGAAAGATTATGCCGCTGGCGGCCAGCCCGGATGGCCAGCACCTCTATGGCGCACTGCGCAGCCCGCCTTACGCCATCGTCAGCTGGCGCGTGACCCGTCCGCATGGCGACCTGCAGAGAATGACGGTGACACCGGTCGCGGCCAGTTTTCCGTGGATCACCACCGACCGGCGCGGTCACTTTCTGCTGGCGGCCTCCTATGACAGCGATATCGTTACCAGCAACCGGATCGATAACCAGGGAAGAGTGACGGAGCAGGTCACGGGGAAGGTGAAGACCGGGCCGCACGCCCATTCGGTGATCACCGACGTCAGCAATCACGCCCTGTACGTCGGCAACCTGGGCACCGATCGGGTGCTGCAGTATGCCTTCAGTGACGATGGCGTCATCACCCCGCTGGGTAAAGGGTTCGTTCAGGGCGAGAAAAACAGCGGGGCGCGGCATTCGGTGATCTCACCGGATAATCGCTTTGTCTATAACCTCGCGGAGATGAGCGGCACCGTCACCCAGTTCCGGCGGGGGGCGGATGGCTCCCTGACGGCGTTGAAGCGCTGGCCGAATGCGGTGGCGAAGCGCTATAACCTGCAGCACGGCGAGCAGCGCCCGGCGGGCTACAGCGATCCCACGCCACGTATCTGGGCGGCAGACATTCAAATCACGCCGGACGGGCACTTTATCTATGTGACCGAGCGGACATCCAGCACCGTCAGCGGCTACCGGGTCGATAAAGCGTCTGGTGAGTTAACGCTGATCGGCAGCTGGCCGGTGGAAAAACAGCCGCGCAGTATCGCGATTGATGCACAGGGAAAATGGCTGATCGTCAGTGGAGAGAAAAGCGCAGTGATAAGCAGCTACGCCATCGATCCCGCCAGCGGCGAGCTGAAACGGGTGTCAGAAGCCCGCGCCGGTAAAGGGGCTAACTGGGTTACGCTCATCGCGCAGTAAAGCGGCGCCATCCGGTGGCTGGCTGGCCGGGCAGGGCGCGTTATGCCAGTTCCGGCATAAGCAGTGCAGAAATTTTTGGTTCAGATCCGGCGGATAAGCAGGTTTACTCAGGGCATCAACTGATGCGGAGAGTCTGAGATGAAACAGAAACTGAAAGCCTGGTTTGAACAGCTGCTGAGCGGCCCTGCGACGGATGATGCCGGGCGCGATATTAACGTCGAACTGCTGCTGCCGCTGAGCCAGCTCTATGGGCTGGAATATTACCCGGCGGTGCATCGCTACTATGAAAAATAGCGGTTGTTCTCTTCCCGGTTAAAGGCCCGCTTACTGAGCGGGCCTTTTTGCGTTCTATAAGTGGCAATGACACCCGACCGCAACCCTGAGCGAGACAACATTTAATTCCCGCTCAATCCTCAGCGCTGTTACTTAAATCAGACATCCTGCGTCGATATTCCTTCACAACCGCATCTGATTACATTCACATCGTTAACACTCGCAAAAATACCCTTTGTAAATAATGTCTCATGCGCATTAAAAATTTGGCTTAACAAATGTTTTTACATTGCCAGTTTTACTTTTGCCGTCATGAGGTTGTTATTTTAAGTCAATAAGGAACTTCTGATTATTAAGGTGTTAATCTGCACGCCTGTCCTTACACAAAACTTACAATTAGCGTTGTTAAACCTTCGATGAAAATGCCGCAGACAGGGATGTGGCTGGCTTTCGGAGCCAGTGTTTTTATGAGCAACGTCATGGCGGCGCCGGTCACGCCCGGCGACCTTGATGTTATTCAGAATCAGCAGCAGCAGCGTCTGCAACAGGATCAGCAGCAGCGCGATGCGTTAACGCAGTCACATCAGGTGGCACTGCCTCAAAGTAAGCCCGCGCAGGTCGGCGGTCCCTGCTTTGATATTCGCCAGATTATCCTGCAACAGGCCACCTTAATCACGCCAGCGCAGCAGGCGAAACTCGTCGCGCCTTATATCAATCAGTGCCTGACGCTGGAACGCATTAACCAGCTGGTACGCGCAATATCCGACTGGTATGTCCAGCGCGGCTATATCACCAGCCGTGCTTTTCTGACGGAGCAGAATCTCTCCCGCGGAGTGTTAACGATTACGGTGCTGGAAGGCAGGCTGGAAGAAATTCGTTTGCAGGGTACCCCTTCACACCAGCTGAAAATGGCCTTTCCGGGCCTGGCCGGTCGCATTTTAAATTTGCGTGATATTGAACAGGGCATGGAGCAGATCAACCGCCTCCGCACAGAGCCGGTGCAGATTGAGATCATCCCGTCGACTAAGCCAGGCTACTCCATCGTTAATCTGACCAGTAAACCTGAATTTCCGCTGACGCTGGGTCTGAACATGGATAACAGCGGGCAGAGAAGCACCGGTGTCGGCCAGCTTTCCGCCTCGCTGGTGGGGAACGATCTTCTGGGGTTGGCCGATCGCTGGTTTGTGAGCGGCGGTCGCAGCAGTGCGTTCAGCGACTGGCGTGACGCGCAGAATTTTCAGGCGGGTGTCAGCGTGCCTTATGGCTACGGGCTGCTGGATTACAGCTATAGCTGGAGCAACTACCACAGCCGCTTCAACGCGAACAGCTTCGACTGGTACAGCAACGGCGATAACATCTCAAACCGCCTCAGCGGTTCGTGGGTCCTGTTCCGTAATGGACAGATCAAAACCGGTGTTCAGGTCGGACTCAGCCACTATGTCAGCCATAACTGGCTGAATCAGACACTGCTTCAGAGCAGCAGCCGCAAAATCACCAGTCTGCAACTCGGCGTGAATCATACGCACAAAGTGGCAGGCGGCGTGGCAACCTTTAATCCAATGCTGAGCCGCGGGATGCCGTGGTTCGATGCCGAAAGCGACAGCGGTAAACGCGACGATCTCCCCAAAGCGCAATTCCGCAAGTGGAGTGTCAGCAGCAGCTATCAGCGACCATTGACGCAGAAAATGTGGTGGCTCAGCAGCCTCTACGCCCAGTGGTCGCCCGATCGCCTCTACGGCAGCGAACGGCTGACGATAGGCGGTGAAAGCTCAGTTCGCGGCTACAAAGAGCAATACCTCTCCGGCGATGTCGGCGGTTACCTGCGCAACGAACTCAACTACACGCTGTTTACGCTGCCAGTGATTGGCGAAGTCAGCTCCACGCTGGCTCTGGATGGTGGATGGCTGCAGAGCGACAGACAGGATCGCTATGCCGCCGGCACATTGTGGGGCAGTTCGCTGGGACTGGGTACCCGCAACGCCCATGTCTCCACGCAGCTGTCGCTGGGCATTCCCGTCAGCTATCCCGACTACCTGGCGCCCGATCGCCTCAGCGTTTACGCACGTATTGGACTCGTTTTCTAAAAAAAGGCCCTGATTATGGATGATCAATTACCGATTTCACTGCCGCGTCGTCTGCTGAGCTATCTCATCTGCTCGCTGATTGCGTTTCAGCCTCTGCTGCCCGCTTTTTCTGCCGTGATTACGCCTGCGACGCCCGGAACGCAGGTGGATGCCGCCGGAAATGGCGTGCCGGTCATTAACATCGCGACCCCTAATGCGTCGGGCCTGTCACACAACCAGTACCAGAATTACAACGTCGGCCAGGAAGGGCTGATCCTGAACAACGCCACCGGCCGGCTGACGCAGACGCAGCTGGGTGGACTCATCCAGAACAACCCGAATCTGAAAGCGGGGCAGGAAGCCCGGGCAATCATCAACGAGGTGGTGGGGGCCAACCGCTCGCAGCTTCAGGGCTACACCGAAGTGGCGGGAAAAGCAGCCAATGTGATGGTCGCCAACCCCTACGGCATCACCTGTAATGGCTGCGGCTTTATCAATACGCCAGATGTGACGCTCACCACCGGTAAACCGCAGCTTGATGCGCAGGGGAATCTGCGGTCGCTGGAAGTGACGAAAGGCGCCATCACCATTGAGGGTAAAGGGCTGGATGGCAGCCAGGCCGACGCTGTCTCGATCATCGCGCGCGCAACAGAAATTAACGCGGACATTCATGCCAGAGATCTCAATGTCACGCTGGGCGCAAACCGGGTCGGTGCTGATGGCAGCGTGACACCTGTCGCGGGCGAAGGGGCTGCGCCGTCAGTCGCCGTGGATACCGGTGCGCTGGGCGGGATGTATGCAAACCGCATCCATCTGGTCTCCAGCGAAAACGGGGTCGGCGTTAATCTCGGCAACCTGAACGCCCGTCAGGGCGATATGGTGCTGGATGCGCAGGGGCGGCTGAGCATCAATAACAGCCTGACCAGCGGTAACCTGACGGCCAGAGGCAGCAGCATTGCGCTGCAGGGTGAGCATAAAGCCGGTGGGAATGTCGCACTGACTGCACAGCAGGAGATTGCCTTAACAGGCGCAAAACTCGGCAGCGACGCGCCGCTCGACCTTAACAGTCAGGGGCAGATAACGCTTAAAGGCAGCAGCCTGACCGCAGGCCAGAGCGCCCGTCTCAGCAGTGGCGCTCTGAGCATCGATAAAAACAGCAGCGGCAATGCGGCTGACCGGATGCAGCTTTCCGCCTCCTCTCTTTTACAGAATGAGGGTCAGCTGACCGCGACTAAACAACTGGATATCCAGGCCGCACAGGTGGTTAACCGTGGCAGCCTGACCAGCCACGGCGAGGCGAAGCTCCGCAGCAACAGCCTGCAGCAGCAGGGCATGCTGCTCTCTGAGGGTACCAACACGGTCGTCGTTGCCGGCAACCTGAGTAATAGCGGGGAGATCAGCGGCAGCAGTCTGAACGTTCAGGGCGACACCATCGATAACAGCGGCAGGCTGTTAAGCGCCGGGGATGCCCTGATCACAGCGAACACTCTTCAGCAGCGCGGCACTCTTTCAGCCAGCAGAAAAAATCAGCTTAACGTGACCGGTGCGCTGAACAACAGCGGGGAGATCAGCGGCGGCAGCCTGAACGTTCAGGGCGACACGATCGACAACAGCGGCAGGCTGTTAAGCGCCGGTGACGCGCTGATCACAGCCAGTCACGTCAGGCAGCGCGGCATCCTATCCGCCACTAACCGTAATCAGCTGAATGTTGCTTCAGAACTGAACAACAGTGGCGAACTGAGTGGCAGCAGTCTGGCGATTCACAGCGGTTCGCTGCTCAACAGCGGCAGCCTGCTGGGCAGTCAGGAGGCGGATATCACGTCCGGTAGCCTGCAGCAGGATGGAACGCTCTCCTCTCAGGGAAGGGTGCAGCTGAACGTGGCCGATCGGCTAAGTAACAGCGGGGAGCTGAGCGCGGGCCGTCTTGATATCAACAGCGGTACGCTGACGAACAAGGGAAAAGTCATCAGCAGCGGTGACACCACGCTGACGGCGAAACGTCTGGATCAGGACGGTGCACTCTCTGTACAGGGTAACGCAACGCTTAACCTCGCCGACGCGCTCAGTAACAGTGGCAACATCGTCAGTCAGCGGTTGCAGATTGACACTACGGCCCTGAAAAACAGCGGCGAAATGGTCAGCAACGGCGATGCCGTGGTTAACGCCGATACGCTGCAGCAGAATGGCTCCATCACAGCCCGCGGTGACGCGCAGATGACCGCCCGTGGCTGGCTGGAAAATCAGGGAGCTATCAGCAGTCAGAACGCCCTTATCCTGAACAGCGCAGAGCTGCGTAATAGCGGGTCATTAACCGCGCCTGAACTGACGCTGAACGCCGCGCAACTCAGCAACGGCGGCCTGCTGCAGGGCAACAGATTACTCTCCATCAGGTCCACACAGCTGGATAATCTTGCTGCGGGGACAATCAGCTCCGACAACGATTTTACGCTTGGCCTGCCACAACTCAGTAACAGCGGACTGATCACCAGCGGCAAAACGTTGCTGCTGAGTGGTGACCAGCTGAACAACAGTGGCGAGATTAATGCCGCCAGCCTGAGCAGCACATTCAGACGCGTAAGTAATCAGCCGAGTGGAAAATTGCTGGCGGACGACCAGATCCGCCTGCAGGGTGATGCGCTGAACAATCAGGGGACAGTCGCTGCCAGCGCGGTGAACAGTGACGTCAGCCTGCTGGAAAACAGCGGCACGCTGCAGGGTAACAGGGCTCTCTCGCTGCAGGGCAGCGGGTTAACCAACAGCGGCACGCTGCTCAGCGCAGGGCAGCTGAGCGTGAAACAGCAGACCCTGGACAACAGCGGACTGCTGCAGGGCAAACAGCTTACCGTTCAGACCAGCCGCTGGCAGAACAGCGGCAATGCGCTGAGTGAGACCGACGCCGATCTGCAAAGCAGTACGCTGGAAAATAGCGGAAAAATTCTGGGGCAGCAGGGCATCGGGCTGAAAGCTGACCACACTGACAACAGCGGCTGGCTGATGGCCCAGGTACTGACGCTGCGCGGTGACATGATTAACAGCGGTCTGCTGCAGGGTAATCGTCAGCTTTCACTGGAAGGCAGCCAGCTGGACAATCAGCAGGGAGGCCAGCTGCTCACGGATGGCACGCTCACCGGAAACGTGGCGACGCTGAATAACCACGGCGCCATGCAGGCCGATGAGATGGTGCTCAACGCCGATAGGGTGCAGAACGGCGGCAATGTCCGCGCCGGCAAAGCGTTAACCGCCGTGGTCAATGGTGCGCTGACTAACAGCGGCAGTCTGCTCAGCCAGCAGCAGATGAATCTGCAGGGCACAGCCATTGAGAACACGGGAACGCTGGCGGCGAATAACCTCAGCCTCCATTCACCTACCCTTAGCAACGCCGGGCTGCTGCAGGGCAACAGCAGCTTGACGCTCGACCATCAGCAACTCCATAACCTCCATGACGGCCAGTTGATCGCCGGGGGACCGCTAACCCTGACGCTCGATCAACTCGATAATCAGGGCCTGCTGCAGGTCAACGGGGCGCTGGCAATCAACAGCAATCGTCTCAGCAACAGCGGACGCCTGTTAAGCGATAACCTCGGTCTTCAGATTAGCGATTCGCTGAGTAACAGCAGCACAGGAGAGATCGTCAGCGCCAGCCAGGCCGATCTGCATGCGCAGACGCTCAGCAACAGCGGGCAGATTGCGGCGAAGCAGCTCAGCGCCAGCGGCAACACGCTGGAAAATAGCGGGCTGCTGCAGGGCGAGACGCTGCTGGATCTCCGCTTCGCCCAGCTCCATAACGGCAACGGTGGTCAACTGCTGAGCGGCGATCGGCTGGTTATCCAGGGTGGAAGCGCAGTCAATGATGGCAGCTGGCAGGGTCAGCAACTCGATCTCACACTGGACTCGCTCAGTAATCACGGCAGCATCACTGGCATCCATGCTTTGCAGGGTCATGTCGCCAGCGATCTGTCTAACAGCGGCACGCTGGTCAGTCAGGGTGATAGCGATCTCAACGCCAGCACGCTGAACAACAGCGGCAAAGTGATGGCGAACCGGCTGGGGTTACAGGCTACCCGCCTGAACAATGACGGTCTGCTGCAGGGCAGCACGGCACTGACTGCACAGGCTGATAACCTCACACAATTGGCCGGCGGCAAAACGCTGAGCGGTGGAACGCTGACGCTGAACGCGGGCCAGCTCACCACTCAGGGTGTGCTGCAGGGTGAGCAGGCAACGGTAAACGCGGACAACTGGCTGCATCAGGGATCGCTGCTGGGCAGCAAGGATCTGAACGTCAGCATCAGCAACGAACTGCAGAACGCCGGCGCTTTACTGAGCCAGGGCAGGGCGCAGATCGCGGCCAACACCCTGAACAACAGCGGTTCACTGCTCGGTGAAGGGGCGATGACCCTGAACGGAGCCATCCTGAATAACCGCGGTTCGGTGCAGGGTAAAACCCTGACCATTACGCCCGCGAGCGTCATTAATCAGGGCAGCCTGATCGGCCTGCAGGCATTAACCTTTGCGGCGATGCCGCAGGTCAGCGGGCGGATGCTGCTCAGAGCACTGGCCGCGCCAGCACGCCAGTTAATGAATAACCAGGGTGGATCGCTGCTGACGCAGGGCACGCTGAACATCAACGGCGGAGACGTGGTGAATAACGGCAGCTGGCAGGGGCAGCAGATCCTGCTGAATGCCTGGCAGCTGACCAATAATGGCGCGATCCAGAGTGCGGATGCGCTGCAGCTGATTCTGTCCGATCGCCTTGATGCGGGCGCAGGCAGTAAGATTTCGGCGAATGGTACGGCGGCGCTGCAGGCTCTGACGCTGGCCAATCAGGGCGAATGGATCGCCCGTAACCTGACGCTGCGGGGCGACACGTTAAACAATAACGGTGCCGTAACCGGTGTCGAGGCGCTGACGGTGGGCCTGAATGGCGCACTGACCCAGCAGCAGGATAAAACGCTGCTCAGCGCAGGCAGGTTAACGCTTCAGTCATCCTCGCTCAATAATGCCGGGCGCGTGCAGGGCGGCGACCTGCAGATCACCAGTGGTGCGGTGGATAACAACGGGCGCTTACAGGGTGACAGCAATCTGCTGATTAATGCCGGCGGACGCATTACCAATGGCGGCAGCGGCACCCTGATCACGCAAAATACCCTGACGCTGACCGGGCCGGAACTCTTCAACTCTGGCCTGATTCAGGGCAACGGCAACGGTGTGGCGACCATAACCGGTTTAACACAAAACGATGGCCGGTGGCTTTCGGGTGGTGCGCAGACGCTGAATACGCCGCAGCTGAATAACAACGGCTGGTTACAGGCGTCGCAGCTGATTCTCAATGCGACCAATGCCAGCAACAACGGCACGCTACTGGCCGACGGCCAGGGCACACTGACCGGTAATGGCTTCAGCAACCAGGGCACAGCTCAGGGCGGCAATCTTGAGGTCAATTATCAGCAGGTCAACAACAGCGGAACGCTGCTGGGTAACAACCGGCTGAGCGTGATGGCTGCTCAGGTGGGCCAGCCGGGCAGCGGTCGCCTGTTCAGCGGCGGCGATTTGCTGGTTCACAGCAACGGCTTTGATCAGCGCGGTCAGGTAGTGGCGCTGGGTAACGCCACGCTGGACATCGCCAATGGCTTTACCGGTCGCGATGTACTGGCGGCAGGCGGGCGACTCACCGTCAGCAGTAACGGCGCGATAGATAACCAGGGCACGATGCAGGGCGGGGCGCTGATGCTGAGTGCAGGCGGCGATCTCACCAATAATGGTCAGCTCACTACCGGTGCCGGTGACAGTGCATTAAGCGGCAATCGCATCGCCATGAACGGGAATGGCACGCTGCAGGGCGGCGGTAACATCAACCTGGCCAGCCGCAGCGATATCACGCTGGACGGGTTCACCGGGACTGCTGGCAATCTGGTGCTCAGCGCACCAGGCAGTATCGTTAACACCGCGCTGCTCTATGCGGGCGGTAACCTTTCTCTGTTTGCCAACAGCATTCGTAACCAGCGTGCCGATATGCTGGCAGGCGGCAGTATGTGGCTTCAGGGTGACGCGGCGGGGAATGCCAACAGCGAAGTAATTAACACCTCCGGCACCATCGAAACGCAGAACGGCGATATCACGATTAATACGGGGCATCTGCTGAATACAAGAGATGGGTTGAGTGTTTCTGAAACGCATACCGCTTCAAACCAGACGGGCTTAGGAGTAGACCTGATAAAGGTTCCAATCTCTGAATTTAAACCAGAGGAATATGGGGTATTCGTAAACTCAAAAAAAACATGTGATTCATGGGGAAAGAATGGGCAAGGTTGTAAAACTTCAACAGCATATTACTACGTACCAACAAAAGAAGCCGAGACTAAGAATTTTTCATCATCTAACACCACGATAAACGTTAGCAGTAATGGTGGTGCAGCCCGCATAGCCTCGGGCCGTGATATGAATATAAGAGCAGCTATGTTTGATAATCAGGCCAGTAATGTTCTGGCGCAGAGAGATATATCTCTCTCCGGAAATCAATTGAACAACCAATCCTGGCAGGCTGGGACACAAAGTACTTATTTTACTTATAAGTATGAAGGGATATTGTTTGATTACGCACACCTATATACAAGTACTAGTGACTACGGTTATCAACATACTTATGCTACCACCGGCTCTCGGAATAAGCCGAAAGTAAAATCAATAACATATAAACTTTCAGATCAGGGGACGAGTTTCACACCGGGAGAGCTCTATCGCGCCGTTATCCAGGCAGGCGGTAACGTCTCTGCTAACTTCAGCGGCGATATCAGTAATACCAATACCACCGCAAATGCTGGCTGGAGTGGTAATACGCTTTCTGCTCCGGCCCTGCGCGGATTAACTTCCATAGGCACCGCTGGCGCGCAGTCTCACCAGCAGCTGGCTAATGCTGATAAAGCCGCAATTAATACACCGCAATGGCGCGATCAATTGCAGAATGCGCTGCAGCAGGTCAATGGCGCAGGAGCGCTGGAGACGGCCTCACCTGGCAGCGCCTCGCTGACGCAGTACGCAACGGCAGGTAAAAACAACGCACTTCTGGGCAAGGCCCTTAACCTGAATAACGCTGCTCAGGGATCTGCGACACTGCATAACTACAAGGCTGCTGAAGTTGATATCAGTGCCTATCCTTTACCTTCGGGCGAAAACGGCTACTTTGTCGCGTCAAAAGCCAATAGCCGCTACCTGATTACCGTTAACCCTAAACTCAACGGCCTCGGGCAGGTTAATCAGGGTCTGTTCAATGACCTGAATACACTCCTTGGCAAACAGCCTGCTACCACGCCACTTCAGGAAACGCGTCCTCAATATACAGACGAGAAGGCTTTCCTTGGCTCCTCGTACATGCTCGACCGTCTTAACCTGAAGCCAGATTATGATTATCGCTTCCTCGGCGATGCGGCGTTTGATACCCGCTATGTCAGCAACGCGGTACTGAATCAGACGGGTAACCGTTATATCAATGGCCTGGGTTCCGACCTTGAGCAGATGCGCTATCTGATGGATAACGCTGCCGCCGCTCAGCAGTCAATGGGCCTGGAATTTGGTGTTTCACTCTCTGCAGAACAACTCGCTTCATTAGACAAGAGCATGCTCTGGTGGGAAGCCACCACGATCAACGGTGAAACGGTAATGGTGCCGAAGCTCTATCTGTCGACAAAAGATGTCGAAGTGCGTGATGGCAGTGTGATCGCCGGTAATAACGTGACGCTGAAAGGCGGCAACGTTACCAACACCGGTAGTAGCGTGATGGCTAAAAACGATCTGACCATCGACAGCCAGAATACGCTCAGTAACCTCAATGCCGGTCTGCTCCATGCGGGTGGCGATCTGCAGCTCAGCGCGTTGAATGATATCAATAACGTCAGCGCAACCATCAGCGGTAAGAAGGTGGCACTGGAGAGTATTAACGGTGACATCAACAATCTGACTACGTCGCAGCTCTGGCATCTGGATGCAGATAACGGTAAGGGTGCGAAGAAATCCTATACCGAAACCCTAAGCGGGCCAACGGCGAGCATCACTTCACTGGATTCACTTAGCCTCAAGGCGGGCAATGATATTACTGTCACCGGCGCGAACCTCAAAGCGGGTGGCGATCTGCTGCTGAACGCATGGAATGATATTGCCATCACCGGCAATCAGAACGTCACTGGCAGCGCGCAGTCCGGTTCCGGAAATCGCTGGCAAAAAGTTGATGCGACCAGCACTAAGACCGTCAATACCGTCGGCAGCCAGATTGCCGCAGGCGGCAACATGGCGATGCAGGCAGGCCACGACCTGACGGTTTCCGCCAGCAACATCAAGGCTGATAAAAACGCGGCGCTGGCAGCCGGTAACGATCTTAATCTCAACAGCGCGACCAGCAGTCAGAATGAGGTGAAGGGCAAACGTGAAACCCATTCAACCGGTGTGGATCGCACGACGCTGACCAGTGGCGGTGATTTAGCACTCCAGGCCGGACGCGATATTAATAGCCAGGCGGCAGGCATGGCCGCAGACAAAGACGTCACCTTACAGGCAGGGCGTGACGTCAATTTGCTGGCTGCGGAAACCGGTTCTGGCAATAGCTATAAAGCCGGTAAGAAGGTTGAGATTAATGAGTCGATACGCCAGCAGGGCACGGAAATTGCCAGCGGTGGGAGTACGGCGGTTAAGGCGGGCAGGGATGTGGTCGCTGAAGCCGCGAGAGTCGATGCCCGCGACGATCTTGCCGTCCAGGCAGGGCGGGATGTGACGATTAGCACGGCAACCGAAAGCGATTATCACTACGACGAAGAGACAAAAGTTAAGAAAAAGCTTTTCTCTAAAAAGACCACGCACACGGTTCATGAGAACTCTTCGACGACTGAACAATCTTCGGCGTTGAGTGGCAACAATATCGCGATTGTCGCTGGACGCGATGTGGCCGTAACCGGTTCCAGCGTGGTTGGCGATAACAGCGTTGCGTTGAAGGCAGGGCGTGATCTTGCGGTTACAGCGGCAACTGAAGAGCAGCATAGCTATAGCCTGAAAGAAACCAAAAAGAGCGGCATGATGAGCGGCGGCAGTATTGGTGTGACGTTCGGCAGTGCTTCCACTCGTCAGCAACTTAATCGCGACGGTACCACACAAAGTCAGAGTGCCAGTGCTGTAGGCAGCACTGGCGGCAGTGTCGCCCTGATTGCCGGTAACAATGCACACATCGCTGGTTCTGATGTTATCGCTAAAAAAGATATCAGCGTGGTCGGTGGCTCTGTGAATATTGATCCTGGCAACGATCTTGTTAGCCGTCGTCAGGTGTATGAACAGAAGAAAAGCGGCTTAACACTGCAGCTGACCAGCCCGATCACCGATGCCTTATTAAGCCTCGGGGAACAGGCAAAATCGGCCAGTGAGGCGGGCGATGATCGCCTTAAAGCCCTGGGCGCGGTAAAAGCTCTGGAAAGTGGCTGGGCGATGTCTGGTGGAAAAGCCATGCAGTCTGGTCAGGCTCTGGCAAACGGCAATATGAGCGAAGCAGGGATTAAAATTGAGCTCAGTGTCGGCGCAAGTAAGAGTAAATCCTCATCGGAATATAACGCCAATGCCGTTAAAGGGAGCTCTCTCAATGGCGGCGGCAACATTGCCGTGGTGGCGACCGGTGCCAACGGCAGTAGCGGTGATATTACTCTCTCTGGCAGCGGCATTACCGGCAAAAATGTCACGCTTGCTGCGTCGCACGATCTCAACCTCACTGCGGCAACCAATAACACAGAACAGAAGAGCAGCAATAAAGCTTCTGGCTGGAGTGGCGGTATCCATATCGCGATAGGTCAAGAGACAGGCATCGGTGTGCAGGCCAGCGGCTTTATGGCCAGCGGCAAGGAGAACGGCAAAACCACCGATTACGTCAACAGCCGTGTGAACGCCAGCAATGACCTCACCCTGAGCAGCGGCAACGATACCGTGTTGTCTGGCGCGCAGGCGCTGGGTAACCGAATTGTTGCTGATGTTGGTCATGATCTGACGATGACCAGCCTGCAGGATACCGATGATTATCAAAGCAAACAGCAGAGCGCAAGCGGTGGCTTCAGCTTTACGTTCGGCAGCATGACCGGCTCGGCTGGCCTGAGTCTGAGCCAGAGTAAAGTGAACAGTGAGTACGCGAGCGTGGGCGATCAGAGCGGCCTGTTTGCCGGTAACGGGGGTTATGACGTTTATGTGGGTAACCACACTCAACTTAATGGCGCGGTGATCGCCTCAACCGCGCAATCCGCAAACAATGCACTCTCTACCGGCACGCTGGGCTGGTCAGACATCGACAACCATGCATCTTATAAAGCCAGCAGTTCATCAATCAGTATGGGTGGCGGTAATGAAAATCATCAAATGTCAGGCGGTGCGATTCCGACCTCTGCCAATAGCAATGCCAGTGCGTCCGGTACCACCCGTTCAGCCGTAGCGGATGGCACTATCACGGTGCGTAACAGTGAGGAGCAGACGCAGAATGTCGCAGATCTGAGCAGAGATACAGATAACGCCAACGGCCATATCGACAAGATATTCGACAAGGATAAGGTCGCCCGCAAACTGGAGTTCGCACAGGGAATTCAGGAGCTGGGTCAGCGTGTTGCAAGCGATGTCAGCAGCTACAAGATGCAGGCAGCTAAGGACGAGGCCAAAGAAAGGCTGCTGAAAGCAAATCCGCAAAATGCCAGTTTATCTCAGGCTGCGTTAAACGATCTGATTGTTCAGGATGCGGGCTATAAGGCTGTTGCAGAGAAGTGGGGCACTGGTGGCAGCTATTCTATGGCGGCGGCAGCGGTGACAGGCGTGCTGGGCGGGCTGGGCGCAGGCAATCTGGGATCAGCCGCAGCAGGTGGAATGGCGCCTTATATCGCCAATAAAATCAAGCACGCTACCAGCACATTTGTTAACGGGCAGGAACAGACTAACGTTCTGGCTAACACTATGGCGCATGCGGTAGCGGGCGCTGTACTGGCGCAGCTGGCGGGCAACAACGCATCTGCAGGGGCAGCTGGTGCGGCAGGTGGCGAGCTTATGGCCCGCACTATCCTCAGCACGATGTATCCTGGCAAGCAGGCCAGCGACCTGTCGCAGGATGAGAAGCAGGTAATCAGCGCGCTCAGCCAGCTGGCAGCACAACTATCGGCAGGAGCGGCATCCGGTTCTATAGAGGGCGGGGTTCAGGGGGCGGTTGCTGGAAAGAATGCGGTTGAGAATAATTTTCTGAGCGTGAAGAAAGCCGAAACATTTAATAAATCCATCGAGGAACAGAAAGCCGGTAAAAACCTGTTAGAAGCTTCACAGAATATCGTCAGGCTGATGAATGCTGATCGAGCCAGCAATTTGTTGCTGCAACAGTTCCAATCAGGCCAACCACTAACAGAAGGCCAGAAGCAAGAGCTAGCTGGATTACTTAACCAGTATGGTTATGAACTTCAGTCTATGTATGGATATACCCCACAGAAAGCTGAGGAGGCTATACGGGGACTCCTGTCGGGTACAGCATTTGTGGCATCCACTGGGAATATTCAGGCTTATAATGAAGCACTAAGTTATCTTAAAGGATATAGCGTGCAGTCTGGTCAGGCTGCATTGGGAACTGATGCTTTATTGGCATTGCCTGGCGCTCCGGGGATTATTGCTCGTTCTACTCTGGCAGCTGGTGGTGGTTATCAGACGGGGACAGGAATTGGTCAGATCGTTGATGGTAATTACGGGGAAGGCGCACTTAATGTAGGCTTGGGTACAGCGGCTATCTTTGGTAGTGTGGCTGGAAATAGCGTAATCACGAAAACTGAAACAGGAATAGTTTCTCCAAATAAAGGGGCTGGGTGGCCAGACAATTCTCAGTCTATTGATAAAAATGCACATTCTTCTATCCCGAAAGTTACTGCTGAATTGACAGACCCTGAGACTGGAAAAGTCTTTACGGATACAAATCAGGGGAATAGACCTGATTTCTTCTTGGGAGATGCTAGCAAGCCAACGCTTATTAATGATGTTGTACAGGCAAAAGTAATGAATCAACCGGATAAAAATTTCCCAAATGGAAATATGGCTACAGCCCATGCTGAAGTAGGTACTATTCAACAAGCCTATGATCAAGGTATGACAGCTGGTCGTAGTATGGAAATGAGAGTATCTGGTAAGCCAGTTTGCGGTTACTGTCTCAGCGATGTAAAAAGCATGGCTGAGAAATCTGGTTTGAAATCGCTTACAATTTTTGAAGAGAAAAGCGGCGACACCTTGTATTGGGAAAAAGGGATGAAAAAATTCACCAGGAAATAAACTTATGAAAAATGGGTTCGAAGTTGATTACTATCTACACGCTAAAAACTCTTTTACGAGAGTTCGCTCTCCCAAGTGGAGCGATGTAGAAGAATTTCTAATGAAATTAAAAGGAAATTCTGGTGGTGTAAGGCTACGTATCTTACCCGAACCTGATATTGGACCAATGAATCTAGATGTGTCTACAGAGGATAGTTTCTATCTCATGACGTTACTAGAGTGTTCGGAATCTGATTTAACAGTCCGTTCCTATTGGAATAAATCAAAATCTGGTAACAATAAAAAAATCCAAATTTATGGGGATTACTGGCCTGAAAGCCAACTAACAAATGATTTTGACCTTGTCGTTAGGACATTTAAAGAATTTTTTGATACTGGTAATGTGTCAGCGGATATTTTGAACTGAGTTCTGAATCCTGGTTTGCTGGCTGGCATTCCTATACGTTGAGAATAATCTTCTGGGCGGAACGGAAAGCGGTCAGAAAAGTTTCACCAGAGAACATGGCAAGGACGTGATGTCCTCTGCGGATAATCCGACAGGCGCAGCCTGCCAGCGTGGTCTGGCGGTGAATGAGGCGCTGATGGTTGCTATTCCTGCGGGCTTCGGGGCTGGAACGCTGGCAGCGGTTACACCGGAAATAGCAGCGGCAGCGAAAGCAATGATACAGGCCTGTACGGGTAATGTGGTGCTTTGCCTGAATAATGCCGGTATCCAGGGGGCGGAAGAGATCGTGCCGGGCGGTGTTGGCGCTGGCGGCGCGATAAGTATCGACAAGACAGCGGCCGGGGCGACGGCGGCGAAAGCGGAAGCTGCGGCGGCTAATGAGACGAAGAATATTCCTTCAGGTACTGGCAAGATTGATGCCGATAAGTTTGACCAGATTGAATTATATCCTCTTGCCAAAACTGGAGCCAATATTGAATCAGCCGCTAAATATGGCAAATTTACTGTTGCAGGTGGGGCGTTATAAAAACAAGGCAGCCGAAAGGGAAGTATCTATCCTGCCGCAAAAGGAACTCCTGCTCAGATCAATGAACAGAGACAGAAATATAAGAGGGTATAGTTAAAGCACCTGGCGTGTCTGTAAAAGAAGGAAGTCGTTTCGGAAGATTTGATGTCATCGCCCAAGATGGCCGGGGGCCAGATTTGATCCTTAAGGTAATTTCCGTTGCTTTTTGGAATCGTGATTAAGAATTGTAAAGATAATTTAAAAATTGTCATCGCTAATGATGTAGATTATGAAAGCCTGATAGCTGAAACTTCTCGAAATGACGAGTTTATTGCAATTTTACAACAAGAAGATAGTGTAAATGATGTAAAGGTTGAATTTTCAGATAATATTAGTCCTATTGATTTTAATTGGCTTAAAAATAAATTAATCTAAGAATAGGCTATTATAGTAATAATATTATATCACGGCCGCTGAGCCGGCATTCTACTTTAAAGGTCAGCCAGTTATCCTTCATTCGTCAGCCGGATGATCAACTGTCCCGGCCCGGTGATCACTTCGATCTTCTGCCCGGTCGTAAAGCCCAGCGCTTCCAGCCAGCGTCCCTTGATGGTCAGCTGTGGCAGCGGGTTTGACTGGCCTTTATTAGCCGGGCATCCTACTGCGTAATCATGCGACCGTGATCTGCTGGCGGCGGTTTTGGGCATGCATATCACTGATTATGATGCGTGTCAGCCTTAATTATTTCCTAAACTAAATATTATTATGTGCCTGACCAAAAGGTAGGAAAAAGCAGTATCATTCATTCAGGTGGGTAGTAAAATAGTTTATAGATTTCGTCTGGCAGAGAGTGAAGGATAAGATAAAAATTTTTTTATAAAAGTAAATGAATGCCTTTCATCAACCTTTAGCAGGGTTTTTCAGTAATTGTCTTAATTCATCCTGACTCATTTAAAAGATAAAAGCCTCATACTTTCGCAACAGGCTTTTATCTTCCTTTTATCTCATCCTCAATGCATCAACTGGCTAATCACGCCGGTCACGTCGAATTTTTTATTAACGACACCTTCCGCTGAAGACTTGTCCACCAGCTGAGGCAGGTATTTCACCAGCAGATTCAGCGCCTCATCGGTGTTGATGCCCAGTCGTGAAGCGAGCTGTTCAATCGCTTCTGAGTTAATCATCTTCTGCACCATGTCACGGCTCAGGGCAACATTCTCCTCATTGCCAAGCCAGGAGTTCACTACCTCACTGTACTCACCACTCTGAAGATGGTTCACAATCGCGTGTAAACCGCCTTGCTGCTCAACCCACTCCAGCACACCTTTCACTTCCTGGCTGGTCTGATTATTCAGGCCGCACATGGCCAGCACCTGGTCCAGTAAAACCATTCCGTTATTCCCCGATTTAAAAGATATCAGGACTGCCTGCAGGCTCTGATTTTATGAATGACGAACAGCACGATAACTGATCCCGCTGTCGCAATAGCAATGCTGTATATATTGAAACCGCTGACCTTGCCAAAGCCCAGAAAGGTGCTGACTAACCCGCCAGTCAACGCACCCACAATACCGAGTATCATGGTCATGAAAATACCCATATGTTCCTTACCCGGCATAATACATCTGGCGATGATGCCGGCCAGCAACCCAAATACTACCCATGACAATAGACCCATTTCCTGCATCCTTTATTTTTTTATTAATCCTATCAGCGTTTAACTGTGGTTTAATTCGTCAATTAAGAGCGGGTGTATCGTACGCCGCCTGCCTTTTATCTGGCAATGGTGTTTTCTTAATTAAATTAAACGTATCGGAAACAACGGGAGAAGAATTATGAGCATTCTGGATAGTATTAAAAATATAGGTGAGGAGTTGTTAAATACCGATAATAAGAATGTTGAAAATAAGCCTGATATCACCGCAGCAGGCAAGCGAACCTACACGGTAAAATCCGGTGACACGCTCAGCGCCATTGCAAAAGCATTCTACAGCGATGCCTCTCATTATATGAAAATCTTTGAGGCCAACAAAAATACTCTCAGCAATCCGGATAACATCGCGCCAGGTCAGGTGTTAATTATTCCGGAATATTCAGCAGCCAGCAGTTCACAGAGCGTGGCCTGCTGGTTTTTATTTGCCGCTTACAGTGATAAAGGATTTCTGACAGGGCAGAGAGCATTTACGGTGTTCTGGTTTAGTCAGCGTTGCGGGAGAACAGGGCTGTTGAGATGAACAAAGAGTGGGGCATCTGAAAAGCAAAAAAGCAGCTATCCGGGGATAGCTGCTTTTTCTAATCTGGCTCCTCTGACTGGACTCGAACCAGTGACATACGGATTAACAGTCCGCCGTTCTACCGACTGAACTACAGAGGAATCGTTGGAACGAGGCGAATATTAACGGGGTCGCCCCGAGGTGTCAACAGCAAAAAATACATTATCATTCAACTGGCTAGGATTAACGCAAAGCGATCGCGATTTAAGCAATTTGCACGCCTTCAGTGGCGATTCGGCTCAGGGGATCCTGCTGATAGAACTGACGCAGATGCTGATACATGGCCGGAAAGCGCTCAGCCAGCAGAACCGGAGCGGTAAAAAAGTATTCGGAGAGTACAGCGAAGCACTCAGCCGGATCGCTGGCGGCGTAGGGATCGATAGTCGCCGCCTGTTCTCCGACCAGCTCGACTTCACTCTCTATCTCCGCCATCGCAGCATGCAAATCCTTTTCCCATTGCGCCACGTCGCGCAGCGGGATCACCGGCACGCCGCTGGTGTAGCCACTGCCGCGCGCATCAAGTTTGTGGGCGACTTCATGGATCACCAGATTGAAACCAGAGAGATCGAAAGAGTCCTGAATATCGAGCCAGTTAAGCACCACCGGCCCCTGCGTCCAGCTCTGACCGGCGTGAACGGCAGGCGCACTGTGAACCAGCCCATCCTCATCCTGCCACTGATCGTCAACTTTAAACGGCTCTGGATAGATCAGCACATCATGAAAACCGTCCAGCCATTCCAGACCCAGTTTCAGCACCGGCAGAGAGAAGAGCAGGGCGATGCGCACGCTGCGCAGTTCATCCAGCGCTGTTCCTTCCAGCGGCACCAGCTTCTTCTGTTGCAGGAAGCGTTGCGCCAGCGCTGTAAGCGCCTGCTGTTCGTCTTCACTGAGCAGGCTGAAGATAGGCTGGGCCAGCCCCTGCTGCCAGGGCAGCGCAGCCAGAAGGGTGTCGTTTTGCGTTTTCCAGGGCCATTTAAACATCGCAACTCCTGCACAGAACCGGACTCTTTCGCTATCCTGACGCGCCAGATATAAAAATGCCAGCATCGAATGCTGGCACCTTTGATCCGGCTGCAGGCCTGAGGGCTGTCTATTCAACCCGTTAGCGCGGCCGTTGTCTGTGATACAGCCCGCAAAGCGCAGGGCTGAAGGGCTAGTTGCGACCCACCCGCTGAAACTCAATCACCCAGACCCAGGGATTCACTTCCCAGCTGGTCGCGCCATACTGTTTTTGCCAGGCTTTGCGATAGGCCTCTTTAGGCGACTCTGAGTTCACGTTCATGGTGAAGAAGTTATTGAGGAAGTGCGAATCGGTCTGTACGCCCTCCGCCATAATGTCATCTTCGCTGATATCCTGAATCTTCTCAGCGCGAACGCCGGTGATCTCCAGATTGATGCGGCTGGCCCAGCGCGGCATATGGATGGCGGTCTGCCAGCCAAACTCTTCCGCTTCCGGGGTACTCATCGCGTGCTGACCCAGCTCATTGCTATCGGCGCGGTACTGACAATATTCCGGCAGGCGGAACGGCGTCGGGTCACGCTCATATTCGGCCAGATCGCTCTCCGGCACCATCGGACCGCGCCAGGTTTCGCGTACCCACAGCAGATCACCCGGTTTACCATAAGGACAGTGATAGCTGATGTCGCTCATCGACATCAGTTTATAGCCGTGCAGATGATTCGCACTGACATCAAAAGCGTGTACGCCTTCATGATGATCCTGACCCGGACCAAAAGCCTGAGTTTTCATAATGCGCCGGGTTTGCGTTTGCTGGCCAACCAACAGGGCACGGACACGCTGTTCGGAAAAAAGAATCGGCCGTTCTTTCATGGAATACCTCTTGTTATTAGTAAAACCCGGTTACTGCTGTATACGTCCATTTGCTTCACATCTCATAACTATCATAAAAGCTTTAAATCATTTTGCTTAATAATTTGTCGCCTGACAGTCACTTTAAAATTGTCACAGAGGTAGTCAGTATTCCGCAAAATGCAAAAAGTGCACCAGAGCTTATCATGCAACCTTCGCCAGACGACGAATAGCCGGGATACAGTACGTTATAACGGTAAAAATGGGAACCTTTTCAGATTTTTTCCCCTGTCAGCGGCCACACTTTTACAAATAATGACGTGACAAAAGCCTCTTCCGTACCCTCTGGCAAGGCTATCCTGTTCAGATTAAACATTACCCCCGTTAAACTAATCTTCTTAGCCACAATTTATTAAGGAAAGGCTGAAAACCGATGAAATTGCGGTTATTGTCTGACAGAGATGCTATACAGATGATCCAGATCTCATTTTTCTGCCGGAAATCGCTGGCAGCCCCGCTCTTATCAACCGCTCTGTAAAAAAAATGTCATTAGCCAGTCGCTATGATGGCCTGACGTTCGCGCACCGATTACGACAGAGAACTGCTGTCGATCACCACAGGGAGATAGACTATGTCACTTACACTCTGGCAATCCCGTTATGAAAGCTGGTTTCAGGCGAACTGGATCCATGACGACGGCGCGCACGATATCGCCCATCTGCGCCGTGTCTGGATGAGCGCACAGCGTATCCTGAACGGTACTCCCGCTGATCCGCTGGTGGTGCTCACCGCCTGCTATTTTCACGATGTGGTCAATCTGCCGAAGAATCATCCGGAACGTCATCTGGCCTCCACCTATGCCGCCACGGAAACCCAGCGCATCCTGCAGCAGGATTTCCTCGACTTCCCGGCTGAAAAAATAGAGGCGGTGATGCACGCTGTGAAAACCCACAGTTTCAGCGCCGGCATCCCGCCTCAGACGCTGGAAGCGAAAATCGTTCAGGATGCTGACCGGCTGGAATCGCTAGGCGCCATCGGGCTGGCACGGGTTTTCTATACCGCCGGGGCCCTGAACCGTCCGCTGTTCGACAGTCAGGACCCGCTGGCAAAAGATCGCGAACTGAATGATGCACTGTGGACGCTGGATCATTTCCAGAAAAAGCTGCTGCGTCTGCCGGAAACGATGCACACGGAAGTGGGGCGGATGCTGGCTGAACACAACGCAGATTTCCTGGTGCGCTACATGGCGAAACTCTATGCAGAGCTTCAGGGTAATCTGGTGGGAATGGACGAGGCCGTACTGCGGGATTTCACGCCGCTACGCAGTGAATATTAAATTTTTATGACAGTATGTTAATCGAAACGGTCATCCGGTAGCGTGTGAGCAATAACAAAAAAGGAGCTGCCTGATGACCGAAACTGTTAATTTAACGATTAAAATTGATCCTGAATTAAAAGAAACGATTAAACAGCTGGCGCTGGAAAACCAGATTTCCATGAGTCAGGAGATTGTGCAGCGGTTGCAGGCCAGTCTGGAAACGCATCCGCATCCGGCGATTGATAATCAGGACATTACCGAAGCGGCGGCGGAAGCCTCAGCCGCTTCTGATGCACAGGCCGATGGATTAAGCGCCAGCGAACTGAAACAGATACGGTTGCTGCTGAAAAAGCAGAGCAAGAAGAAGAAATAAACATGAAACCCGTCGCCAGACGGGTTTTTCTTTTCAGGAATCAGGATTTCAGCTGACGGATATGGGGCAGCAGCAGCTGCGCCACGGCGGCGAACACCGGGACCACCACCGAGTTACCAAACTGCTTGTAAGCCTGCGTGTCTGAGACCGGGATGCGGAACGGCTCGTGGCCCGGTACATCAAAGCCCATCAGCCGCGCACATTCGCGTGGTGATAAACGGCGCGGTCTGCGCGCCATGTTTGCGGCATCGTGAAACTCCGCTTCCCCCAGTGCGCTGTCCCAGCCGCGGTCAATCAGGATCTCCGAGCCATCTTTGTAGTAGCGCGCCGACAGGGTGCGCACGCAGCAGTGCGGATTACGCGGATCGTTGAGGCCAAAACCAAAGCCATTGCCTTTCGCCTTATGCTTTTTCGCATACTGATAGAGATAGCGCCAGAGCACCGGCGAGAGGATATATTTGTCATCCGGGTCGCTCTCCAGCAGGCTCTGCAGCGCAGGGACCTGAGCCGGGAAGAAGCGGCGGATATCGCGCAGCGTGAAATCCTGTTTTTTCAGGTCACGGCGGATCCCGACCAGCACAATTCTTTCGCGATGCTGCGGCAGGAAATGACGCGCATCGATCACTTTGGCATCCGGGCTGGTGTCACCGGCATCCGCGACGTCATAGCCCAGTTCATCCAGCGTCTCCATGATAATGGCGAAGGTGCGGCCTTTATCGTGGCTCTTGAGATTCTTCACGTTCTCCAGCACGAAAAAGGGCGGTTTCTTCGCGGCAAGGATGCGCGCCACGTCGAAAAACAGCGTCCCCTGCACCTGGCATTCAAACCCGTGTGCGCGGCCCAGCGCATTCTTTTTGCTGACACCCGCCAGTGAGAAGGGCTGGCAGGGAAAGCCCGCCAGCAGCACCTGATGATCGGGGATGGCAGCATCGATAGCGCGATAGATCGCCTCATCGTCGCTCAGGCCCGCTGGCTGTGTGACCTCACGGATATCGGTATTGAAGTGATGCTCCAGCGGATCGCTGTAGTGGTTAGCTTTATAGGTGCGAACCGCCTCTTTGTTCCATTCACTGGTGAAGACACACTTACCGCCTATCGCCTCAAATCCTTTGCGAATGCCGCCAATCCCGGCAAAGAGATCGATAAAGCGAAATTCAGGATTATCATAATGGGCGGGCCGGGCCGGCAGCAGATCCTGCAGCAGAAGCTGTTCGGCTTCACTCAGCGGCGGCACGGCGCATTTGCCCTGGCGGATCCGGTTCAGGAGCGCAGGACTCCAGCGGGAGAAGCCCGCCTGCTGCAGGCGGGCCGTAAGATCACGAACCGAATAGATTGCCAGGACCTGCTGTAAGCGATCGGACGCTTCAGGAAGTGAATGTGCAGCAGAAAGTGGTTCAGCGAGGGCGGCGGGATGCATGCGTTTTTCCTTAACAGTGAGGCGCCTATGCTATCACTCCTGAGGCAGTGAGGAAATTGCCCCGATGTGCCCTGAGCCGGCGCGCCGGAATCGTCTGTTTTTGCGGCGCACGTTATGAAGGTTCGGTTGCCAGCTTTCGCTTTTCGTGGCGCAGACTAAAGTTGAATAACCAGCAAAAAAGGAGAGGCTATGGCTGATGTTCACTCCAGCGAAACACGCAGCAAAAATATGCGTGCCATTCGCGCTCAGGATACGGCCATTGAGCAACGTATCGCGCTGTTGCTGAAAGACCGGGGATTCAGCTTTCGTGTGCAGGATAAAAACCTGCCGGGACGGCCCGATTTTGTTCTCAACGACCAGCAGGCGATTATTTTTGTTCATGGCTGCTTCTGGCATCGCCATCACTGCTACCTGTTTAAACTGCCGGCCACCCGCACAGAGTTCTGGACGGGCAAGATTAACAGCAATGTTGAACGTGACCGGCGCTATGTGCAGCAACTGCAGGCGAGTGGCTGGAAAGTGTTGATCATCTGGGAGTGCGCGCTGCGCGGCAAACTGCGGCTGGCGGATCAGGATCTGCTGGAACGGCTGGAGGAGTGGCTGCTGGTCATGCCGGAGAGTGCCGAAATCGATCATCAGGGCATTCATCATTACAACGCTGATTGCTAATCAGAGTCATAATTGATTAGATCGGCCTTTTCTCCGTGGCCAGGAAGGAGCCTGAGATGAGCAGCATAAAACTGACGGTAAAACGCCTTTACCAGCTTCGCGACGAGCGGATGGTGAATACCCGCGCCACTGCGCGGGTCTACAGCGGCGACAGGCTGATTGCCACGGAGGAGATCACCGGCATGACCGAAAGCCCGGTCAGCAAATACCTGCATGCTGAAGGAACAGCAGGCGAGACGATTCGGGTGGAGTGGGAATGTGAGGGCATCGCCGACATGACCGTAACGGAAATTGAGCGCTGCCCATGTTGTCAACATAACGAACCAGACTAAGGATACAATTTTGGCGGGAACCAGTTTACTGACTTTACTTGATGATATTGCAACACTTCTGGACGATATTTCCGTCATGGGGAAAGTGGCGGCGAAAAAAACGGCCGGCGTGCTGGGCGACGATCTGTCGCTGAATGCCCAGCAGGTCACCGGCGTGAAAGCCAACCGGGAGCTGCCGGTGGTGTGGGGCGTGGCAAAAGGATCGTTTCTGAACAAACTGATCCTGGTGCCGCTGGCGCTGGTTATCTCTGCGTTTGCGCCCTGGCTGATTACGCCGCTGCTGATGCTGGGCGGGGCCTATCTCTGCTATGAAGGGGTCGAGAAGGTGATGCACAGCCTGCAGCATGACAAGCAGAGCAAATCGCCGGAGGCGCGCCAGCAGCGGCTTGATTCACTGGCGAAGCAGAACGCGGCAGAGTTTGAGAAAAAGAAAATCAAAGGCGCAGTGCGCACCGATTTTATTCTGTCGGCCGAAATCGTTGCCATTACCCTGGGCATCGTTTCCGAATCGCCGCTGCTCAATCAGGTGATTATCCTGGCGGGCATCGCCATTCTGGTGACCATTGGCGTCTACGGCATCGTGGCGGCCATCGTAAAAATTGATGATCTGGGCTTCTGGCTGCGGGAGAAATCGTCGCGCGTTGCGCAGGGCATCGGCAGCGTGCTGCTGGCGGCGGCGCCCTGGCTGATGAAGATCCTTTCGGTCGTGGGCACCATCGCCATGTTCCTGGTGGGCGGCGGCATTGTGGTGCATGGCATTACGCCGCTGCATCACCTGATTGAAGAGGTCAGTGCTGGCTTCAGCGGCTGGATTGCGACGCTGCTCAGCAATGGCGCGAACCTGGTGCTCGGTTTTATCATTGGGTCGATCGTGCTGTTAGTGGTCAACCTTATTGCCAGAGTGCGTGGAAAATCGGTATAAAGCGCACTGCGATTTACGGTCAGGAGAATGACGATGAACGACGATATGTTTGAATTTGATATTGACGCACAGCTTGAGCAGGCGGAAGCGAAAGCAGAGAAAAAAGCTAGCGAAGTGCCGGACGATCTCGGTGATGAAGCCGATTGCGAAGGCTGTAAAATCTGACGTCAGCGTCGGTTCCTCATCAACGCGGATAATATTTTTTATCCGCTTTTTTTATTTTCACTATATCCATCTGCTTAATTCCGAATTTGCCCTTTTTATGCGTGCCTTAACAGGCAGGAACCGCATTCGCCTGCTATAAAGAAAATAATCACTCAGGTTAATAAAAAGGAGCGCAGCATGGTTTTCGCAATCAGTGAAGAGGTTCAGCACAAGGAAGAAGGGCACACCATGGTGGTGACCGGCTACGCCAGTGGCATGGTCGAGTGTCGCTGGTATGACGGCTATGCGGTGCGCCGTGAAGCCTTTCGCAGCGATGAACTCTGCGCGCTGAATCCTGAGCAGCAGCTGGCGAGCTGAATCGCAGGCGGGCAGCGCGCCGCGAAAAACGGGCCTGTCAGGCTGCGGCGCTTTATCCCTGAAAGGCCTGCCACTCTGCAGGCCTCTTCTTCTATCCTGAAGCTTTACTGAGGCTCTGCGCCTCCTCCTTGTGAACGCGGACACACTCCCTGTGCCGCTCCTGCTCAGACGTTACCATCGTTATCCTCCTCTACCGCCTGATAGATACGCTGCAGCACGTCAGGAAACGCTGACTGGACGCGGCTCCAGCTCGGAATAAAGGGCTTGTCATTCGGACGCTCGATAAACGCCTGACCCGCCTCCAGAATCGACTGGGTAAACATCTCGACCGCCGCCTCTTCCACATGCTGATCGAACTTCAGGCCATTCATGACCGCTTCGTGGTTATAGGTCTCCATCATATCCAGCGCATTACGATAGTAGGTCGCTTTCAGCACCCGGAATGAGTCGCTGGTGAGCGGAACGCCCATGGTGGCCAGCTTGCGCAGCAGTGACTGAACAATGTCGCTGCTCATTCGCTTCAGGCCGCCTGTGCCATCATCCTCGGCCAGCGGCTGATGTTTGTGGTCATAGTTATCGGCGATCTCAACCTGACACGACTGGCGGGTAGTGTAGTTGCGGTAAATCTCGGACAGCACGCCGATCTCCAGTCCCCAGTCGCCAGGAATTTTAATGCCGTTGAGTACATGGGTGCGCATGGCAAACTCGCCGGAGAGCGGATAGCGGAAGCTCGACAGGTAATCGAGATACTCTGAGTGGCCATAGACTTTCTGCAGCGAGCGCAGCAGCGGCCCGACCAGCAGGCGGCCCACGCGGCCATTCAGCTTGCCGTCGGCCACGCGGGCATAGAAGCCCTTACAGAACTCATACTGAAACGCCGGGTTCGCCAGCGGATAGAGCAGACGTGCCAGCATGCCGCGCTCATAGGTGACGATATCGCAGTCATGGAGGGCCACACAGCTGGTGCGGTCGGAGGCCAGCGTGTAGCCGGTACAGAACCAGACGTTGCGCCCCTTACCCGGATTGGTGGGGGAGAGCCCCTCTTTATCCAGCTCCGCATCGATCGCCTTCAGGCGCGGGCCATCGTTCCACAGGATACGGTGGCGCTGCGGCAGCCGGGAGAAGAAGTCGCGGGCAAACAGGAACTGGTCGCGGTCGGCCCGATCCAGCCCGATCACAATTTCATCCAGGTAGGGCACTTTTGCCAGCTCATCGACGATATTGGTCAGTGCCGGACCTTCAAGTTCGGAAAACAGCGACGGCAGGATCAGCCCCATTTTGCGTTTGCGGGCAAAGCGAACCATCTCTTTTTCCAGCGACTCCACGCTGCGGTGGGTGAGGTTATGGAAGTTGGTGATTACGCCATTCTGATAAAAGTCACTCATCGCTTCATCCTTTTCATGCCCATGGGCAGCTCATTGAGGTTGAGTCAAAAAATAGTCGAGCCCTTCACGCCAGCCTTCAGGGCCGTGGTGAGCGGTGTGATAAACCTGCTGCTGATCGGTGCGTCTGAGGGTCACCGGCGTTTTACTGTAGCCTTTGATGACGACCGCATAATCCACCGCATCCAGCATCGGGGCGTCGTTTGGCCCATCCCCCAGCCCGATAGTGACGCGTGGCTCGCCGGGAGAGTGTGCCAGCAGCCAGCGCAGGGCTTCGCCTTTGCCACTGCCTGCCGGCATCACATGCCAGAAACGGCCGCCCTGAGTGAGCGCCAGCCCTTCTGCATGCAGTGCCTCATGAAACCGGTCAAAGGCCTCATCGCTGTCGCGCCAGACCACTACTTCTGACGCATCCCGCTGACGGGAGAGGGCCGCATCCGCTTCACTCAGACCGGTCATGGCGGCCACCTCCGGATCGGAGAAGTCGTGAAACCCGGTGAAGCGGAAGTGGCTTTTCAGTCCAGCCAGACGCTCACAGAGCGCCTCATAGCTGAGGGCGCTATCAGGCAGACGAATCCGTTGCTGATCCAGGGTCTGCACCACGGCACCGTTTTCCGCAATAAAGGGGGAACCGGCGATGCCGAGCTTTTTCTGCAGCGGGACAATTTCAGCTGCGGTCTTGCTGGAGCAGATGACCAGCGGCACCGCATGCTCCCGGAGTGTGGTCAGCCATTCCGTGGCCGCATCCCAGCGATAGCTGTGATGGTCGAGCAGTGAACCATCCAAATCGGTAATTACCATTAAGGGGTGCTGAAGATCGGGCATGAACAGGCTCCTTTCATCACGTTCGCCGCTAAAGCAGCGATTTTTCAATATTATAGTTGAATATGGCGCACACTTTTTTTCCTGCCACACCGGTCAGAAATCCAGGATTATTCTTAAAAACAGGCCCGCAGGAAAGTGGGGGATGCAGGAATTGTGCAGGGCTAAGTGACTGTGCAGCGCGGTGTTTTTAACCTGTATCGCGTCAGCGTGAGTGGGGCGGTTGCAGAAACGTGCATATCTGATACTTGTTCAGTCCGGGCAATCAGGTATTCTGCAACGGTGTTAAGAATTCCCTGGTGTAACGAATTGAATTTTTACCCGGCTTCCATGCCGGGTATTTTTTTGAAATCGATTTCAGCGGTTAGCTTCACAGGCGCGACAGTCACTGATGTCGATCTCAAACGCCTCCCCCAGTTCGGCGCCGGAACGAAAAACCTGACCATCAATCTCGCGTCGTGGCGACGGTCCTGCTTCCATAGCGTCCCGTATCTCATCCGACGTTCTGGCCTGAATCGCCGCCAGTAATCCTTCCATATCCACTCTGAGTTCGGCTGGCTGCGCCGCGCTGTCGTGCTTTTCCTCTGTCATTTTCAGACTCCTGAGAGCAAACAGAACTGTAAGTATAGAAGGCGGCAGAGAAAGGCGAGGAAGGGTTAATCGCAGATCAAAAAAAGCCCGCAGAGTGCGGGCAAAATCCTTGTTATTGCAGGAATGCTGCGCTGCCGGGGGGGCGATGCAGCAGGGAGAGTGTAACGGTCAGGCGCGTAAGAAATCCTGCCGTGCACTGTTAAAGAATCGAAAAAGGGCATCCTTACTCAGATTTACCTGACTTTTCCTGTTAACAGAGCAGATTCAGCTATAGTTGAGAATAAAGCTGAATTTTTTCAATACCTAAAGGAATGGTTATGGACCTCTTAAGAATTATTATCGCTATCCTGCTACCCCCACTGGGCGTGTTCATGCAGGTCGGTTTTGGCGGCGCGTTCTGGCTGAATATCCTGCTGACCCTCTGTGGCTACATCCCCGGCATTATCCATGCCGTATGGGTCATTGCCCGCCGCTAACGCGCTGCATCCCTCAGGTTCTTCGGTTAGACTGTACGCAGTAAATCATCAGGAGAACCGACATGAAGGTAAATGACCGCGTCAGCGTCAGAACGGATGGCGGCCCGCGTCGCGTGGGCACCATTCTGGCGATGGAGCCGTTCAACGAGGGCACAATGTTTCTGGTTGCGCTCGAAGATTATCCGCTGGGCATCTGGTTTTTTAATGAGACGCATCAGCCGGATGGGATCTTCGTTGAGCCTTACCACGACGCCTGAGCCTGACGCGCATAAAAAAGCCGCCTTTCCGGCTCCCGGAGGCGGCTTTTTGCACATAAAGGGGGCCTGAGCGCTGTCGCCCGCGATCCTGCTTAATGACTCAGAAGGTTTACCAGTTTTCGTTGCTGCCAGCCAGCGCCGGGCGGGGCGCGACGGCCACCGTTTTAACCGGCGCAGCCGGACGGGAAGCCATCGCGGTGGCCGCCGGTGAAGCCTGCAGGCGGAAGGCGGCGACGGCCTGGGTCAGTTTACCCGCCTGATCCTCCAGTGACGCGGCGGCGGCTGTCGCTTCTTCTACCAGCGAGGCGTTCTGCTGAGTGACGTTATCCATCTCGGTCACCGCCTGGCTGACCTGCTGAATCCCGCGGCTCTGCTCGTCGGAGGCGGCCGCAATCTCTGACATAATATCGGTCACCCGACGCACCGCCTCGACAATCTCACCCATCGTATTCCCGGCTGCGCCCACCTGCTGTGAACCGTCATTAATCAGTGCGACCGACTCGGCAATCAGGGACTCAATCTCTTTTGCCGCCTGCGCACTGCGCTGGGCCAGATTCCGCACTTCGCTGGCGACCACCGCAAAGCCGCGCCCCTGTTCACCGGCACGCGCCGCCTCGACGGCCGCGTTCAGCGCCAGGATGTTAGTCTGAAACGCAATGCTGTTGATGACGTTAGTGATCTCCGCAATCTTCTTCGAGCTGCCGGAAATATTGGTCATGGTTTTCACCACACCGCTGACCAGCTCGCCGCCGCTGCGGGCCTTGCCGGAGGCATCGGCAGCCAGCTGACTGGCGTGATGCGCGTTCTCCGCATTCTGCTTCACGGTGGCGGTAAGTTCTTCCATGCTGGCCGCGGTCTGTTCCAGCGCGGCGGCCTGCTGCTCGGTGCGGGAAGAGAGGTCGGTGTTACCGGCGGAGATTTCGCTGGACCCCTGATAAATGGCGACAGCGCCTTCTCGCACCGTTCCGACCGTGGTGACCAGTGCCTGCTGCATCAGTTGCAGGTTATGGATCAGCGTACCGATTTCACTGCGCCCACAGGGCAGGGGAGCGGAGGTCAGATCGCCCTGCGCAATGCGTTCGATGCGTTCCACTGACTGCCGTAAAGGATTGATCACAATCCGCCGCAGGAAGACAAAGGTCAGCAGAACCAGTACCAGTGCAGCCACAAACGCGACGCCCATCGCAATAAAACCGATGCGTGACTGCGTATCGGCTTCAGCGGTAATGGCATTCGCCCGGTCGGTCCGGATTTTAATCGCCTTCAGCAGCACCTGATTATATTCATCATCCAGCTTGCGGGTGACATCCGTCTCCTGAGCAATGATCCCCTCAAAGCTGCCCTGCTTACCGGCATTGATCATCGGCAGCAGGCCTTTAGTAATGTAGTTATTGAAGCGTGCCTGCAGCGTGGCATCGAGTTCGGTATCAGAGGGCGACTTTACCTTACGCGCTTCATAGACTGCAAAGCCCTCTTTGGCCTGCTGGATACGTTTTTCGGCTGCCGCGACGTTCGCCCGAAACTCATCCATTTCGCCAATGCGGGCGGCCGCACCGGCCTGAATAATCGTCAGACGTGCCGTACGCAGATGGTTTGAACTGTTGGCGAGCCCCATACGAACCTGAATTTCGTCGGTGGCATCATCGAGGGAGTGATTGCTTAAGGTAAGAAAGTAACTGGCGACGCCAATACAGAGTGCAAACAGCAGCAGAATGCCGCCGAAGATGAGGCTAAACAGCGGTACCAGGCGGAGATTCTGCCAGATGCCCGCGCTTCTTTGTCCTTCATTATCTAATGCAGTGTTCATATCCTTGCTCTCTCAGGGCTGTTGTTATAAGGCTTAACATCGGCAAAGGAGAGTAAAGACTTAGCGGTAAGAGTGAGACGTGGCTCCCAATTCTGAGCAAAAAAAAACCGGCCCATCGGAGCCGGTTTTTCTGGTTTAACGATCAGCGGATATTAACGTAAATACCCGAAGTCACATTATCGGTTAAACGCACCACATGATAAATCACCTGTTTATTATGGGTTTTGATTTTGCGTTTAATATTACCTTTGTGTGACGATACCGTTTTGGCCTTAATTTGCATTTTATCTGAGATCTGAATGGTGTCATGACCTGACATCCACATTTTCAGCATGTTTGACTCGGTCTGGCTCAGCGTCAGCGGGTGAACATCCATGCCCGAAGAGATGCGCGCAGACTGGTTGAGTTTCTTCTGCAAATAGGTACTGAGTAAGGAATCCAGGGTCGACGTTTTCATCGATTTTGATGTAATAATCAGGTTCTTACGAACGTAGAGATATTCCTCAAAATGGATATTGCTAATCGCCATAAAGATAAAGAAGAGTGTATCGGGATGCTGCGTAATAATGCTGCGGATACGCTCACTGGAATCGGATTCATGAATGAAACAATCTTCATTAATAAATACGACACCAGGATTTAATTGCTCACATTTCTGCTGTAGTTGCTCAATGTCGGAGACGGAAGAGATATTTTTCTTCTTAACTCCTTTCAAAGACATGTAGTCTGTTAATCCCAGGCGTGTGTAGTTGCAGGAATCCATAATAATAGTTGGCATAATAGCGACCCTCACCAATTTGTTATCCGTTTAAATCAACGATGAATACGCGTTGCGATACGAGAGAGATTTCTTAGGTACTTTTTTATTCTGCTCGTGCAGTGTGGTAACAGGCAATCGCCCGTAAAAGTCTTCATCCCTGACCCGTTCTGCAAAAAATTTGTGCTGCCCTGACGTCACACATTCTCCGACTGTGGCGGGGAGTGCCAGTGAAATGCCGGAGGTTAAGTATTACTCAGTTTTTGGGAGCCTTGTCACTATCCCTGAAAACCCGGAGTTTTCTGATAGGACAATTCTCAAAAACATTTGTTTTACGAAAGTGTGATGTCTCAGCGTGCGTTGACAATGCCGGAAAAAACATTTTTTAACAAGAAAAATTCGTTAAAGTTTTTTTCTTCGTAATTTCAATGGTTTGACCGATTTGCCTGCACATTCACAGTCTGAGAGCTTCTGTGAACCACCCAACTAAAATACGCGAAGCCCGGTTTAATAAGAATTATTTTCAGACTCTCCGCACATTTATCAGAATATCCTTAGTTGCATTCTGGAAAACATGGTTCGGAAAATGCACGGATGGTTTTGCGATACTTAAGTGTGGTGATGGAAAGATAGTTAGAAAGTTAATGTTCAGGTTCGGGATAGTTCTGTCAGGAACAGGGCGAGTAAATCAAATACTTCACCGAACAAATGCTCACAGAACGGGGCGAGAAGGGGCATCAGCAGGCTGATGGTTAAAATTCCGACTGATAAGGTAATCGGGAAGCCGATTGCGAAGATCGATAACTGTGGTGAAACGCGGTTTAACAAACCCAGTACCAGATTTAGCATGAGTAACAAAACGATTAAGGGCAGCGCTAACATCATGCCATTAAGGAAAATTAATCCGCCCGATTTCACCAGCGCCATAAAAGCATTGGCATTCAGCGGGTGACCGCCAATCGGCAGGGTATGAAAACTGTCCGCCAGTAACGACATCAGCCACAGGTGTCCGTTAAAGGTCAGGAACAGTAACATCGCCAGCATGTCGAGAAAGCGGGCCAGCACCGGCATGTTCAGACGGCTGCCGGGGTCGAAAAAGGTGGCGAACGACAGACCCATCTGCAGGCCAATCACTTCCCCGGCGCAGCGCACGGCAGCGAAGGCAAACTGCATGGTGAAGCCCAGTGCGATGCCAATCAGCATCTGCTGGATCAGCAGCCAGAATCCGGCAGGCGAAAAGAGCGTGACATTAACAGCAGGCAGCAGCGGCATAAGCAGCCAGGTGATCATCACCGCCAGTCCGATTTTGACACGCTTACTGACGGAACGTTCACTGAGGATCGGTGCGGTGGCGAACAACGCCATGATACGCACCAGTGGCCAGAAGAACTGGCTGACCCACTGAACCAGCTGGCTGCTGTCGAGAGTAATCATCAGCCGATGATGTAAGGCAGGTTAGTAAAGACGGTGCGGATATAGTCCAGCAGCAGATTCAGCATCCACGGGCCGGCAATAATCCCGGTGGTCGCCACCGCCAGGATCTTGGGAATAAAGGATAAGGTCTGTTCGTTGACCTGGGTTGCCGCCTGGATCAGGCTGATCAGCAGGCCGCTGACCAGCGCAGCCAGCAGCAGCGGGGCGGCCAGCATCAGGGCGACGCGCATCGCTTCCTGTCCCATTACCATTACTGATTCGGGTGTCATGTGTTGCTCCGGGAAGAAAAGGGGATCAGGAGTAGAAGCTTTGCGCCAGTGAACCGACCAGCAGCTGCCAGCCATCGACCAGAACAAACAGCATCAGTTTAAACGGCAGTGAGATGGTCGCGGGCGGCACCATCATCATCCCCAGCGCCATCAGCACGCTGGCGACGACCAGATCAATGATCAGAAAAGGGATAAAGACGGTAAAGCCAATCTGGAACGCGGTCTTCAGCTCGCTGGTCACGTAAGCGGGCAGCAGAATGCGCATCGGCACGGCTTCCGGACCGGCAATCGGTGCCACGTTTGCCAGCCGGGCAAACAGGGCTAAGTCCGCTTCACGCGTCTGGCGCAGCATAAAATCACGCAGCGGCTGGGCGCCTTTCTCAATCGCCACATCCATGCTGATCTTGTCCTGACTGAAGGGCAGATAGGCATCCTGATAAATCCGGTCAAAGGTCGGCGCCATGATAAAGAAGGTCAGGAACAGCGACAGGCCAAGCAGCACCTGATTCGGCGGGGCCGAGGGCGTGCCCAGCGCGTTACGCAGCAGACCAAACACAATGATGATACGGGTGAAGCTGGTCATCATCAGCAGCACCGCCGGAATAAAGGTCAGCGCCGTGATAAAGACCAGCGTCTGCACCGGCAGCGACCAGCTCTGACCGCCATTAGGCAGCGAATGACTCACCAGGCCCGGCAGCTGGGCATGGGCAACCGGTGCCAGTAACAGGAGTGGCAGTAAAGGAAGCAGTCGACGCATCATGGGTTTTTTCCGGGACGTTTAACCAGGTTCTGTAACAGCTGACGAAAATCCTGTGGTGCACTGTTGACCGGCGTCACTGACGCCGGTTCACCCGGCGGCAGGGTGTGCAGGTGAGTAATCTGCTGTGCGGTAATGCCCAGCACCAGACGGGCATCGGCGGTATCCACAATCACCACCCGCTCACGCTGGCCCACGGAGACGCTGGCTGTGAGCTTAAGCTCCTGGCTGCTGACCTTTTTCGGCGCGAAGCCGACACGGCGTGCCAGCCAGGCGCAGGCCAGAATCAGTAAAATAATTAACGCTAATACGCTGCTGACCTGAGCCAGCATCGAGCCGGTGGAGATCGCCTGGGCCTGAGGTGCAGCCGGTTGCAGCGTTTGATTCTGGCTGGTCATATTCAGCGACTCAGACGACGCATACGTTCAGACGGGGTGATGATATCCGTGATGCGAACGCCATATTTGTCGTTCACGACCACGACTTCACCCTGAGCGATCAGGTAGCCATTAATCAGGATATCAAGCGGTTCACCCGCCAGGCCATCCAGTGACACCACGGAACCCTGCGTCAGACGCAGCAGCTCTTTGATGGTCATCTTGGTGCGGCCCAGTTCCACGGTGAGTTTCACCGGGATATCCATAATCAGATCGATGTCCTGCAGTGAGCCTGCCACATTCGGGCTGTCGAATGACTTAAAGACGTCATCGGTTTGCGGCGCGCTGCTGCTGCCGACCTGCTCATTCATCGCTTCAGCCCACAGATCGTCCGCAGAGATATCGTCAGACGGTTTATTACTGTCAGTCATGGGGCTGTTCCTCGTTCAGCGAATTCAAAATCGGGTTAATCAGGTGTTCGACACGGAGCGCATACTGGCCGTTCATCGTGCCATATTGGCTGGTTAAGACCGGGACGCTATCGACATGGGCGATAATGCGTTCCGGCTTCTCAATCGGCAGCACATCGCCGGGTTTCAGCTGCAGGATCCGTGACAGACGCAGCGAGGTTTCGGCAAAGTGAGCGATCAGTTCCAGCTCAGAGTGCTGCACCTGTTTGACCAGGTTGTCACGCCAGTGGTTATCTTCCTGGCGGGAGTTTTCGAGCGGTGGGTTCACCAGCAGCTCGCGCAGCGGTTCAATCATTGAAAACGGGATGCAGATATTAAACTCACCCACCAGGTTACCAATCTCCACCTGGAACGGCGTGTTAACCACGATATCGTTCGGTGAGGTGGTAATGTTGGTGAACTTTACCTGCATCTCTGAACGTACATATTCGACGTCCAGGGGATAAATCGCCTTCCAGGCGTCGCTGTAACCATCCAGCGCCAGCTTCAGCATGCGGCGAATAACCCGCTGCTCGGTATGGGTGAACTCACGGCCCTCGACCTTAGTCGGGAACCGTCCGTCGCCACCAAACAGGTTATCAACGGCGATAAAGACCAGGCTGGGTGAGAACACCACCAGCGCGGTGCCGCGCAGCGGTTTCAGGTGGATCAGGTTCAGGTTGGTTGGCACCGGCAGATTGCGGGCAAACTCATGATACGGCTGAATCTTGATCGCCCCGACGCTGACATCCGGGCTACGGCGCAGCAGGTTAAACAGCGCCATACGGAAACTACGGGCAAAACGCTCGTTAATGATCTCCAGCGCCTGTAAACGCTCGCGCACCACGCGGCGCTGGGTGTTCGGGTCGTAAGGACGAATATCGCCTTCCGGCCCGCTTTGTTTCTTTTCTTCTTCCGCGCTGCCACTGTCGCCGTTTAAAAGGGCGTCAATTTCAGCTTGGGAGAGAATGCTATCGCCCATTGATTCACCTCAAAATGAAGGCGGTAAACAGCACGTCGTTTACAGCCTGCGGAGGTTGACCTTTCACCAGCGGAGGTGTCAGCGCCTGTTTGATTTGTTCAACAAGCGCCTGTTTTCCCTGCTCTGTCGCCAGGGCCGAAGCACTCTGACGCGAGAGCAGCAGCAGCAGACGGCTGCGCACCTCAGGCAGATAGTCATTCATCCGACGACGGGTATCCTCATCGGCCAGACGCAGGGTAAAGCCTACGTACAGCACGCGGTCAGGATCGTTGTCGGGATTGACCAGGTTAACCGTAAATGTATCAAGTGCAAAAAAGACCGGAGCGGGAGGCGGTTCAACTTTCGCCACCTCAGGCTTATCGCCCTCGTGTTTGTTCATCATTCGCCAGACTGCATAGCCTGCCACGCTGCAAGCGGCCAGCGTCACAATGAGCAACACCGGTATTAAGAGTTTACGTTTGCGGCCTTTAGCTTTCGCGTTATCAGACATGGTTGCAGTTACTTCCTGTGAATTATGGGCAAGCCTCTCGGCTCACGGGACAGATTATCCCGCGTCTTAAGTCAAACCAATGGGCAGAATAGACGCGGGTTTTACGCTTACCTTCAGCGTTTATCGCTGTCAGGCAAAAGTGTCGACGGCGCTGTTATCGCTGACGCGAGCCTGAAGGGCGGCGGGGACGGCAATCGGCGTAATGTCGGTGTCACTGTCCTGGGGGAGGGAGAAGCGGCCATGCTGTCCGTCGCGGCGCGCCTCCTGTTGATTCTGGAAGCTCTGGCTCTGCGCGGAACTGTCACTGCTCACCTGACTCTCGCCCAGGTTGATACCGCTCTCTGCCAGCGCGCTGCGCAGCTGCGGTATCGCGGCTTCCAGCGCCGATCTGACGTGGCTGTGGCTGGAAACCAGACTAATCTGTGCCTGGTCGTTATCCAGTTTCAGGCTGATCTGGATAGCGCCGAGGTCTTCCGGATGTAAACGCAACTCCGCGTTCTGCTGGCCGTTGCGACTGAACATCACAATCTGCTGACTCAGCGCCTGCTGCCACTCGTCGCTGCCCAGCTGCGCATTCAGCATCGGCGTTGAGGGGGTGCTGCTGGTCGCTGACGCGGTCACCGGCGCGGGCAGGGTGCTGGCGCTCGTAATCGGGCCGCTGATGTTCAGACCACTGTCGCTGGCGCTGCTGTGCGCCGGGGCCTGATCATCCTGCTTCATCATCGCACTCAGTGCCTGCTGGAAATGGCTGTCTGAGGCCAGGTTCAGGCTGCTGTTGCTGCTCTGCGCGGTGCTGCTGCTCTGGCTCGCCGCGTTGCTCGCTGCAGGCGCGTTCAGCGCCGCACCTTTTATCTCGTGCTTCTCATCTTTAGCCGGTGCAGTGCTCTGCGATGAGCTGCTCTCCGGTGTCGTGTTCAGCATCTGTGTCAGCGCGGTCAGCGCTTTACGGCCGCCATCGCTCTGGCTAATCATCTCACCCGATTCACTGCTGATCGGCGGTGGCGCGCTGGCTGTCGCCGTGGCCGCACCCGGCAACATGGCGAACAGCGCCTGCACATTCTGCAGCTCGCTGGCGCTTAAGGATGCCGCGTCCAGGCTCTCTTTATCATCGGCTGATTTTGACCCAGCTTTAATATTTTCCGGTTTCAGCAGGGCAGCCAGGGCAGCAGGATTATCCCGTGTTGCCAGCAGCGCACTGAGCGGAGAAGCCGGTCGACGCTCATCGGCCATTTCTGCTTTGGCGTCAGCGGATTGCGCCGCTTTTCCCTGCTGTTTTGCCAGTCCAAGCAGCTGGTTTCCCAGCGCGGTCAGAAAGTCCTGTGGCAGGGTATCTGACCCTGCCGCAGCGTCGGTTGCGACTGATGGTTCTGCGTCGGTTTTAGCCGTCGCTTTCATGGCAATGTTTGGCAGCGTAATCATTCGCCTCTCCTCAATGCGGCCCGTTGGGCAAATTCGTCCATCCGTTTCTGGTCGAGACGGTTTTCCTGTCGTAATGCATTTTCCGCTGCCCGCGTGATCAGGGTCTGATAGGCGTTCAGCCGCTGCTGTTTGTCACGCCAGTTGATCAGCGCCTGCTCCAGGCGCTGATTCCAGTTATTAAGCTGATTACGGTGCTGCTCAATCGCTTTTTCCAGCGTCTGAATAAACTGGTGATAGTTAGTCCAGCGGGTACTGGCAATGCCGCTCGACATGTCATCGTTAAGTTTGTTGCGATATTCATCCTGATAGTCGAGCAGCATCGTCAGTTGCTCGTTGGCGGCATGCTGACCGCGGCGCATATCGCCCAGATAGATGGCGGCCCGTTCGAGATCCTGCTCCGCTAAGTCGCGCAGCGTATCGATAGCATTTGCCGTTTTCATAGCCATTACCTCGCGTTAATCAGGTTGAGGCGCCAAACAGCGCATGGAGATGCAGGCTGGCGTCGTCATAATCGCTGCGCTCAAAGATGCCCTGTTGCAGGAAAGCTTCCATCTGCGGATAGAGCCGGATGGCTTTATCCAGCATCGGGTCGCTGCCGGCGGCATAGGCGCCCACGCTGACCAGATCGCGGTTACGCTGGAAGCTGGAGAGCAACTGCTTGAACTGGCGCACCTGGGCATAGTGGTTCTCATCGATCAGCGAGGTCATCGCACGACTGATCGACGCTTCAATATCAATGGCCGGATAGTGACCCGCTTCACCGAGCCGGCGCGACAGCACGATATGGCCGTCGAGAATCGCACGCGCGGAGTCGGCAATCGGGTCCTGCTGATCGTCACCTTCGGTCAGGACGGTATAGAACGCGGTGATGGAACCGCCGCCGTCGATACCGTTACCGGCACGCTCAACCAGCGCAGGCAGTTTGGCGAACACGGAAGGCGGATAGCCTTTGGTTGCCGGGGGTTCACCGATCGCCAGGGCAATTTCACGCTGCGCCATGGCGTAGCGGGTCAGGGAGTCCATAATCAGCAGCACATGCTTGCCGCGGTCGCGAAAATCTTCCGCGATACGGGTTGCGTAGGCGGCACCCTGCATACGCAGCAGCGGTGAAACGTCTGCCGGGGCGGCGATGACCACCGAACGGGCGCGGCCTTCAGCCCCGAGAATGTTCTCGATAAAATCTTTAACTTCGCGACCACGTTCGCCAATCAGGCCAACCACGATCACGTCCGCTTTGGTGTAGCGCGCCATCATGCCAAGCAGCACGCTTTTACCCACGCCTGAACCGGCAAACAGGCCCATACGCTGCCCGCGACCCACCGTCAGCAGGGCATTAATGGCACGCACGCCAGTATCCAGTACGTCGGTAATCGGCGTACGCTGCAGCGGGTTAAAAGGCGGCGTGATCAGCGGGGCGCGATAGCCGGTATCCGGTGATGGCAGACCATCCAGCGGCCGGCCACTGCCGTCAAGGACGCGGCCCAGCAGTTCGGGGCCCAGCATCAGCTGTTTGCCCGCCTGCGGATTGTCGCCGCTCTGGCGCGCATAGACCCGCGCACCGGGTAAAATGCCGTCCACCTCTTCCAGTGGCATCATCAGCAGCTTCTGACCGTTGAATCCCACCACTTCGCTTTCGATTTCGCTGATGTTTTTGCCATCGTTGCGTTCGATGATGCAGGTTGCGCCCAGCGGCAGCTGTAAGCCTGTGGCTTCCAGCACCAGGCCGGTCGCGCGGGTCAGACGGCCATAACGGCGTACCGGCTGCACCTGGGAAATGCGTTTTTCAAAGGCGTCCAGCGAGCCCAGCCAGCGGTTCAGACGGGTGGTCATCAGATTTCTCCCGGTGCGGCGAGGCGGCAGAGTTCCTGCCAGCGTGTCGCGACGCTGGCATCCAGATCGCCATCTTCCGCGCTGAGTTTGCAGCCGCCAGGGTGCAGGGTGCTGTCAGCGATCAGCCGCCAGCCGTGCAGATCCAGCGTCGGACCCAGGGTCTGTTCAATGCGCTGCAGATCGTCAGGGTGGACGCGCAGCTGAGGTTTGCCGCTGAACATTGGTTCCTGTTGCAGTAAACCCTGAATCTGACGCAGCAGGGCGGTGCCATCCACCGTGGTGGCCTGGCCAATCACCGAGCGCGCGGCTTCCAGCGCCAGCTGCATCAGGCGGGCAGCGATGACGCTGTCCAGCGACTCCAGCGTGTTCTGAAACTCGGTGACCAGCTGGGACATCCGCGCCTGCAGAGGGGCCTGCTGCTGCTGAGCATCGGCCAGACCCTGCTGAAAACCGGCATCGTAGCCCGCTTTCTGGCCTTCGGTGACGCCCTGCTGAAAGCCTTCGTTGTAACCCTGGCCCTGCGCCTCTTTGCGCATCTGCTGCTGCAGACGTTCAAGCTGCTGCTGCTGCTCATCAACGCCGTCGTCAGATTCAGCGATCTCCGGCAGTGCCTCCGGTTCAGGCTCATCAAAACGACCCAGATCGGTAGGCTGCCACAGCTGCCACGGGCGGGCAGAAAATGCATCAGACATAGGTTTCCTCGCCACCACCAATCACCATCTCGCCAGATTCGGCCAGGCGGCGAACAATCAGCAGGATTGCTTTCTGTTCGTTCTCTACAGCAGACATCCGCACCGGACCGCGGTTGGCCAGATCGTCGCGCAGAATGTCGGCCGCACGGGCTGACATGTTTTTGAGGAACTTCTCGCGCAGCGGCTGTTCGGCCCCTTTCAATGCCACCAGCAGCTGCTCGGACTCCACTTCCTGCAACAGGCGCTGGATGCTGCGGTCGTCCACTTCCACCAGGTTTTCGAACAGGAACATCTCGTCGATAATTTTCTGCGCCAGCTCGCCATCGAAGTCGCGAACGGCTTCGATAACCGCCTCTTCCTGCTGGGTTTTCATCAGGTTGATGATCTCGGCTGCGGTTCTCACGCCGCCCATCTTCGCGCGCTTGAGGTTGGTGCCATCCAGCAGGCCGTTCAGCACTTCGGTCAGTTCGGCCAGCGCGGCAGGCTGCACCCCACCAAAGGTCGCGATACGCAGCATCACATCGTGGCGCAGACGCTCGTCGAACAGCGCCAGAATATCGGCCGCCTGACCCCGTTTGAGGTGAACCAGGATGGTGGCGATGATCTGAGGATGCTCGTCGCGGATAAGGTCGGCAGCGGCCTGCGGCTCCATAAAGTTGAGCGTTTCCATCCCGCTGGTGGTTTCCCGCGTTTCGAGAATATCTTCCAGCAGACTGGCGGCACGCTCCTCGCCCAGCGCACGGGTCAGCACCGAGCGCAGGTATTCGTTGGAGTTCAGGCTCAGCGCCGCAAACTGCTCGGCATCGGTTTCGAACTCACGCAGTATTTCGGTCAGCTGCTTGTGTGACACCTGACGCATGCTGGCCATCGCGGCGCTGAGGTGCTGCACTTCGCGCTGGTTCAGATGTTTAAACACTTCCGCGGCGCGCTCTTCGCCAATGGTCATCATCAGGATGGCGCTTTTTTCAGTTCCGGTCAGACTCATAGCTCTTTACTCATCCATTCGCGAATCACCAGCGCAACAACGCGCGGATCGTTTTCTGACATGTCGCGGATGCGTTGACTCATCACTTCTGCGCTCATGCGGTTGTTAGACTTACGTTCCTGCTCCAGCTCATCTTTGCTGAGCTGCACACTAAAGGCTTCCTCTTCTTCCTGCTGCGTGGCGCGGGCGGCAACGGCTTCGGCGGCGGCTTTCTCGGCAGCCTGCTTACGCACCAGATGCGGACGCACCATCTTGCGGTAGAGAATGAAGGCCACCAGTGCAATCAACAGCCATTTACCCGCACTCATCAGCTGATCAAAGAAGGACTGCTGCTGCCAGAAGGGCAGGTCGGTGCTCACCGGCTCAGTCGAGTTGAACTGCGAGTTCACCACGTTGATGCTGTCGCCACGCGTCTGGGAGTAACCCATCGCTTCACGGGTCAGATCTTCAATCTGCTTCAGCTGCGCTTCATTCAGCGCGACCGTTTTGCCTTTGTCATCGGTACGGAAGTTCACCACCACCGCAACGGAAAGCCGCTGTACGTCACCCACGTTGAGTTTGGTATGACGAATGGTGCGGTCGAGCTCGTAGTTCACCGTGTCGTCACGACGTGAGTTGGTCGGCGTCGCGCTGGCTGTGGCCGTGCTGGTGGTCTGGCCGGCGTTGTTCTGTCCGTTAGCATTCTGACCATTGGCGTTCTGGCCATTGGCCGCATTGTTATTTGGCGTTGTGACCGGCGCAGAGTTAGCTGGCGCAGGCTGGTTAGAGAGTGCGCCCGGCACGCCACCTGGATACGGGCTGCCCGACTGATCGCTGGTGCTGGTCTGACGCGAGCGGATCGCCGTATTCGACGGATTCGCGTTAGGCTGATATTTCTCGTCAGTCTGCTCGCTGGTATCGAAGTTAATCTGCGCGGTGACCTGTGCATGCACGTTGCCCTGGCCCACGATAGGGTTCAGGATCGCTTCAATACGTTGCTGATAACGCGCTTCCACTTCAGAGGCATATTTCAGCTGTGCATCATTCAGATCGCGCCCAACTGAGTCGGAGCGGGTCAGCAGGCGACCGGTCTGATCAACGACCGTCACGTTGCCCGGCGGTAAACCGGCGACGCTGCTGGAGACCATATGGACGATGGCCTGAATCTGGCCTTCATCGAGCGCACGGCCAGGCTGCAGCGTTAAGGTGACAGAGGCAGACGGGGCTTTCTGCTCACGCACGAACAGGGTCGGTTTTGGCATCGCCAGATGGACACGGGCGCTTTTGACCGGGCCGAGTGATTCGATCGTGCGGGCCAGTTCGCCTTCCAGCGCGCGCTGATAGTTAACCTGCTCGCTGAACTGGCTGATGCCGAACTTCTCTTTATCGAGCAGTTCAAATCCCACCGAGCCGCCTTTCGGCAGACCCTGCTGAGCCAGACGCAGACGCAGCTCGTGCACGTTAGCCTCAGGCACCATCAGTGCGCCGCCGTTTTCAGCGAAGCGATAGGGGATGTTCATCTGCGTCAGCTGCGTGACGATAGCCCCGCCATCTTCATCAGAGAGGTTGTTGTAAAGCACGCTGTAGCTGGGCTGTTTTGCCCACAGCACCATCGCGATGACGATCGCGATAACGGCGGCGGCGGCGACGATAAGAGGAATACGCGGATTGGCGCGCAGGCGAGCGAGCAGGTCACCGAAGCCTTTCTTTTCTTGATCTGGTGTGGCGGCTGTACTCGCATTCATGACCGATTCCTGCCTGACGTAATTGACCGGGTAAGTTGAGATGGCAAAACAGACTCCCTGACCTGCGTAGATAAAATTTCCACTTCAATGCCAGGCATTATTAGGTGATAAGCAAAATTCGATGCGTGGATAAGGTAGGTTTTTTGCTGTCATTTAGCGCCTTTGTCTCATTGACAACGTGTTAACTTTTGCCCACAGAAAAAATCCCACCCTCTTTTATAAGGTATCGTTCATGTCTATTCAGGCTATTGACGGCGTACTCCAGCAGCTTCAGGTCACCTCACTGCAGGCCAGCAACCGCAGCAGTGAAGCCACAAATCAGATCGACTTTGGTGCAACCATGAAGGCCGCACTGGATAAGATCAGCGAAACGCAGACGACCGCCCGCACCCAGGCGCAGGATTTTGAGATGGGGAAACCCGGCGTGGCGCTGAATGATGTGATGGTCGATCTCCAGAAATCCTCTATCTCCATGCAGATGGGGATTCAGGTCAGGAACAAGCTGGTCTCGGCGTACAGCGAGATTATGAATATGCAGGTGTAGCAAAGCTGAACCGGCTGGACGGGTAAAAACAGCGTGTGAAGGTTGAGGTCGCGTAACGGACCTCCCTCCCGAGTCTGCACAGAAGGGTGGCGCTGAGAACAGTGGCATCAGCAATCGCGCCATCCTTCGCTATACTCCTTCACATCCCGGGCGGCGAGGGAGGAAACGCGCTTTCTCCTGTATCGCTGCTCTCTTTCCCTTCGCTCCAGCAGGACGCCAGCATTATGAATAAAAGAGTCACCCTGATAGCCTGTCTGTTCGCCATGTCAGCCCCCGCCTTCTCTGCCACGCAGTGCGGGCCGTTCTACCTGAAAGCGGATAAGAATCACTGGTTCTCCGTCAATGGCGAACGTGCGAAAACGCAGAAAGTGACGTTCAGTAAGGAGAAGGGGGATTACGAAAACGCAACGGTAAAGCTGCGGGCCAAAAACGCCCGGGCGCCGGGTATGGTTGATTTAGAGCAGACAACGCGCGCGGGGAAAGCAGAGCTCAGGGCTGAAATCGTCCGAACCAGCCAGAATCAGATTCGGATACGCGGTTCGTACGATTGCGTACAGGCGGAGTAAGCCAGGCTGCCCTGGCCGCCTCTGTCAGCGTGTCGCCGCTTCCGGTGATCAGCATCGGACCAGGGGAGGCCATGATTCACTGCCTGCGTGCAAACGCCGTGGTCATGGCCAGGCTATCAGACTATCGTGATGTCCGGCACGCTGTGACCATATCTGAAATCGCGGCCTGAACGTCATACGCCTTCGGGTCAGCGTAGAAGGTGGCACTGGTCTGATTGCGGCTAAATCTGTCAATCTCGACCCACGCGATCGTTTCGCCATCCTGTTCAAGATTAAATCTTTTTGTTCCTCCCGGCAGCGGATCATCCTGAGCCAAGTAAAGCTGCTGATTCTGTGCCGCCTCACTCAGGCAGGACTCAAGCTGCCAGGGATGCCCGTCAAAATAAACCATTTTTACCTGAGGATGCAGTCCGACGCGTCCCATGTCCACGCATCCGCTCAGCAGAATCAGGCTCAGGGCAATAACGCTTTTTTTCATTCCATATACTCTCATCGTTGCTGACGCTCTGCGTCGTGACAAAGAAAACGGCTCCCTGTCATTCCGGACAGATAATAGCGAATTACACAATGATAATTCGGCTGCATCACGATGTTCGTGTGCTGTTAAGGCGTCGTAAAAGAGAAGAGGGGAAAGCGGGCAGCGCATCAGACCCGTCAATCTTCAGCGGTCAATTACAGTGAGGAGGGCGACAGAGAGCGTGACAGACCAGCGCGCCCGGAGGACGCGCCTCACAGGAGTTACTGCGCTTTGAAAGGATCTTTTTTATCATCCTGGCTGTCATCATTTTTGCGCGGCACTTCCCCGTGATCTTTTGGGGCATCCGTCGCAGGGTGATCATCTTCCTCATAAGCGTTGCCCACGTGCGGCGCTGCTTCCGGCAGACTCTTGCTCACATCACCTTCATGCTTACGTTCTTCGTTCGTTTTATGCTTAAACATCATTCGCTCCTTTTGGTTCCCAGTGCTGTAAGTCTAGACCAGCGCTGAGATCTCGCCTCCGGCCCTGTCAGAGACATCGACGTGAAAGGATCTCTCTTCACTGCGGGTAACGCCAGCACCAGGCTGCCAGTGACTTCGATTAAAAAATTCGATTGAACTGATTAATAAAAGGAATATAGTGAGCTGCGTTACCAGGAGATAGAGATTATGTTACGAGATCATTTAAAGATTGAAGCGGAAGACCAGTTAATCGAGCAGCGGTCGCTGAGCCTGCGAAATCGGGGTCAGGAAGAGGTCACGGAGTGGATTATTGTTAACCGCGAAGGGGTTAAAAAGGGCGGCGTCACGCTGTTCGATAAACTCACAACCCGCCGCTCATGGCCGGTCAGCTACCGGATTATGCAGACCGACCTGCAGGGTAATGTGGTTGTCGATCGGCTGACCGACGCACTCTGATTTCCCGACATATTGCCACTTCGGTTAAATGCAGAACCGATAACCCGCACCCGGCGGGTTTTTTTATGGCTGACGAAAGCGGCGCAGTTCGACCAGCGTGCCAATCAGCTTCAGGTTATCGCGCCGGGAGTGCAGCTCAGGGAAATTGATATTGACCGGCGCGAGTTCAAACTGCGTGACACCCTCTTCACTGCCTCGCTGACGCCAGGTTCGCAGCAGGGCGACCTGTTGCTGTAGCGCCAGCACGCTGTCGCCCGGCTGCGGTGACAGGATGGGATCGATAATCACCACATCATCGCGCAGAATCGCCGGTGCCATCGACTGATCCTCTACCCGAAAGGCAAAACTCTGCTGAGACAGCGCCATATCGTTATGCATCAGACGATCCTGCCGGACAGAACCGGCATCACTCAGCCATTGCGCCACATCGCGCTGCGCCAGCAAAGGAATCTGGTGCAGCCCGGCCCAGGCGCTTTCGCTGAAAACAGGACCATCACCCTCTATCAGAAAGGCCGGTGCGCAGCCCAGTGCTTCAGAGAGCCGGAGCAGGTTTTCGCCACGCGGCAGAGTCTCCTCTTTTTCCCATTGCGAAACGGCCACATGGGACACGTTTACCTGCTGCGCCAGCTGCTTCTGCGTTAACTGCAGTGACTTGCGTTGGAGTCGGATGCGATCACCCAGGGTTTCGTTTTTCATCTGCTTGACTTTTTGGTTAAGAGTGACTTAAGTATACTTAAACCTGGTATTTAAGCAATCTTAAATTCGTGGGGGAAAAAGGTGGCTGTTAAGCATGCCGTGAGTTCCAGAGACCTTACCGGAAAAAGGGGTGTGGCATGGAAAGTAGTCTGATTACCAGTATGGGTGCGTTAGTTCTGGGTGGGGGCGCCGCAGCACTTTTCTGGAAACCGTTGTTGGCGGGTATCGCCTCAATCGTGACCAGTAATCGGGCAGGCGGCGAAATTATTACCAGTTACAAAGAGCAGGTGGTGTTGCTGAAAGAGAGCAATGCGCTGATACGGGAGGAGAATGATGAGTTACGCGAACGGCACGACAGAAATCTGCGGCGTATTGCCACGCTTGAAACCGATCTCCGGTTAATCAAAAACGCAGTGGGTATTTTACTGGCAATGACCGAAACCGATCAGAACGATAAGTTTCGTAATGAAATTGATCGGCTTATCTCAACTCTGGAGGATCGCAGCGATGACACCGATAAATAGTCCTTTGACCGTTCTGACATACCGGCGAAAAGTGATTCTTGGCGGGATTCTGCTGAGCTGTTCGATGATCTGCATTCTGATGACCATCATTTTTCTCTATGTCAGCAACACCGCAAATAAACGGGTGGAGGAGATCCGGGCGGATTACCGGGTGATCGCCGCCCGCCGTGAGGACAAAGTCGATCTGCTCACGGATCAGGTTGCGGCGTTGCAGCATAAGCTTGATGCGCTGCCCGATCGCACAGCAGATAAAACGGTCAATAAAGTCAAAGAGGTGGTGAAAGAGGGCGATTTACCTTCGGCCGAAACGGGGCAATAGCCGTAACTTCCGATTATTCCTAGGGCGGCTTCGCTATTATCGACTACGTTTAAATCTCCGGGCGACATTTTCTATCTTAAATGCAGGCCCGCTGATTGGCTGGTTGATGAACCGCAAAGCCTAATCACTTTGGAAAACTGACCAGAAGGAAAATTAGCATGAGCGATTCGACCGAAACCAAGACCAAAAACGATTATCTGCGTGACGTAGCGTCGCAGCTGAAAGAGATGCGCCACTATGCGCAGACCAACACTGAAACCCTCTCCAGCCACTGGTTAGCCTTTGATGCCGGTGAATATAAAGACAAGACCAACGCTGACCGAATCGATGCGTTGCTCAACAAACAGGGTAAGCTGCTGGACGACCTGGATGCCGCCATTCAGGATATTGAGATTGAAATTAATCACAGTGAGCAGGAGAGCTGATTCCTCTCCCGCTAACTGATGTGGTGGCCGATCAGGGATTAATCGGCCACCAGCCACATTTCCGCTTCGTCAAACATCTCTTCCACGATACGCGCAACCGTCGCTTTATCGTTCTTACTCAAATCTGTGTCAATCGCATTACGCTCCATCGGCTTAACCTTAACTTCAATGTCAGGAAAGACCCGATGCACCCGCTTTTCCAGCTCCTCAAGAATCATCTCGCGAGCACCCGGTAAACCGGCAACGTTGCGCTTGTCATAAATCAATTCAACAAACATGATGGCAATCCATTCAGGGCAAAATCGCTGATCTATAATACTGTAAATAAAAACAGTAGCAAGGTTGCGCGCCGGTTTTGACGCAAATTTTTATGCCGTCCGGGCCGCCATCTTCAGCTGGAAAAATGCGCGCGCATCGCGACATAATGGCGGCTTACTCTTCAGGAGGCCTGCGCGATGCGACAACTGGTAATCGATATTCTGCTTAAGCTGGCGAAAATGGATGTGGATGCGAAAGAGCTGACCGCTCAGATTGAAGCCCAGTCGCTGCTGGTTGCGGCGCTGCTGGTACAGGCAAAACAGGATAACTCCCTGACCATTACCGAAACCGTACAGGATGCGATTGTCACCGCCTCCCGCTCTTCAGCCGAATTTATGCAGTCCGATGTTGATTTGCTGCTGACCCACATTAATCGTCTGCTGGCCGTGGCCAGTTATGTTGAGGTGAAGGGCAGGACCCCCTGAACGCGCGGGCAGGGTGAAACTGACCTCTGAAGAAGATTAACCGGCACGCGTCTTCAGAGGTCGCCTCAATCAGAGTTCGTTTTTAATGCAGAACTCTTCCCAGCTCATCCCCAGTGACGCAGCATGCGATTTGAGATAAGCCTCGATAGCTTCAGCCGCCACCGCTTTATCCGGCTCAGCGAGCTGGATAGAAAAAATCATGCCATCCAGATTCTTCTGACGCAGGAAGGCTGCATAGATACGTTCAGCATGCCATTCGCGCAGCTCTCGCAGTGAGAGATTGGCCGCGCGGGCATCGCTCTCAGTCAGTTCATCAAGGGCAGCCTGAAAGTCCGGGTGGGCGGTAAAAAACATCTCGCGTGCCTGCGCGTAGTAGGCTTCTGGGGTTTTCATCATTCTGTTCCTGAAAGTCTGTTGCAGCGCGCCAGTGTAACGGGTTGTCTTACGGTTGTCAGGCACCGTCGCGCCGGAATGTCGCGGCGGGGGCCGCCCGCAGACGGCCGCGCCGGGAACGCCAGGTAACGGATAAGGTGAGAAATGGGCTGCAATCCGGGGGAAGCAGCAGCCCGAACCGTCAGATATCTTGCGCAGCGCGGGGAAAAAATTATAACGTAGCCGCCATTAACGCGATTTTAGGGATTAAACATGAAAAAGTGGATGCTGATTGCGGCGCTGGCACTGGGTGGCTGTGCGCAAATCAACGATTATGAAAATGCGGTGCAGACCCCGGCACCTGCCGATTTGCAGGGCAACTGGCAAACCGTCGGACCGCAGAGCGGTCTGATCAGCAGCCAGGCGACAGGCAGCATCATTATTAATGCGGATGGCAGCACGCTGGATTGCCGTCAGTGGCAGCGGGTGATCGCCAAGCCCGGCAAGCTGACCCGACTGAATGGCGACTACGTTAACGTGACGCGTCAGCTGCGTGTGATGCCGCTGGATGTCGACAATGGCGAGCTTAGCTACGATGGCCTGACGCTGCGAAAAGTGGCCCGTCCGACGGTTGAGTGTCAGCAGGCGCTGGAGGAGATGGCAAAGCAACCTAAAGCCACGGTGATCCAGAATATCGAACCCCAGTTACTGCGTACATCGATTACCGAGCACAACGCTCAGTCATAACGCCAGCTGTAAAAGAGCCCCGGCAGGGCAGAGCCATCCTGATGCTCTGACTGCCGGGGCTTCATACTGAGGTCAGCAAAAAATCAGTCCGCCACTACCCAGACGCTGACGCTGCCGCCGTTGCAGGCAAACACTGCGGTGCCGTGCTCATCGGCGGTGATTGTCTCTTCACGGTTACCCAGATAGTCGCGCCACACCTTACCGGCAAAGCCTTCACCCATGGGCACGCTTTTCTCACCCGCATCACCGTTTGACATAATCACCACGCAACCCGGCTGGGTTTCCGTGCCGCTGCGGCTGAAGGCGACACAGTTGGGATGATCAAAGTAGTCGGTCTGAACACCCCAGCCATACTGCTGCCGCGCCCGGATCAGGCCTTCGAGTTCCGGGATCACCGGCATCTCAATCTTGTGCGTTTCACCGTCGCCACCCTCATCTTCGTACGTCGCGCCGAACAGGTCAGGATAGAAAACGGTTGGCACGCCCTGTTCACGCAGCAGGATCAGGGCATAGGCCAGCGGTTTGAACCAGGCTTCAACCGGCGCCTCAAGTGACTGCAGCGGCTGAGTATCGTGGTTCGCCACGATAGTCACGGCGTGCCACGGGTCAGCGACCACCAGAGAATTGGCAAAAATCTGGCTCATATCGTAGGCACTGCCTGCGGTTGACGCCTGATGGAAGTTCATATGCAGCGGGGCATCAAACAGCATGGTCTTGCCCTCCACCTGATGCACATACTCCTGCAGCTTCTCCGTTTCAAACGACCAGTATTCAGCGACGATAAACATCGGCTCTTCGGCCACCTCCTGAATATGGTCGATCCACTCCTTGTAGAACCACGCCGGGATATGTTTTACCGCATCCAGTCGGAAACCGGTGCAGGGAACCTGTTCCATGACCCAGCGCGCCCAGTATTTCAGCTCCTCTCTGACCGCATTGTTTCGGAAATCGATGTTGGCCCCCATCAGATAATCGAAATTACCCAGCTCGTTATCCACCTGGTCGTTCCAGCCTTCCGCGGTGTAATCGTTAATGATTTTAAACACACCGTTTTCGTCCGGATTTTCGATGTGGTCTACGCCGCTGAAACATTTGTGATCCCAGATGAATTTCGAATACTCCCCGGCGCGCGCCGGAAAGGTGAATTTGGTCCAGGCTTCACACTCGACGACCTCATCGTCAATTTCATCGCGGTTATCCGGATTGACGCGGTTAACGCTGATCGCCTCTTTCTCGTCCGCGCCCATTTTGTGGTTCACCACCACATCGAGCAGCACCCCGATGTTATGGCTGCGCAGCGCCTCTGTAGCGGCCAGTAATTGCTGTTTGTCGCCATATTTGGTGGCAACCCCGCCTTTCTGATCGAATTCCCCAAGGTCAAAAAGATCATAGCTGTCGTAACCGACAGAATAACCACCCGAACCCCCTTTGTAACACGGTGGTAACCATGCCATCGTAATGCCAGTTTCGCTGAGCCAGGCCGCGCGATCGGCGATTTCAGGCCACAGTTTGCTGCCATCCGGGTAATACCAATGGAAAAACTGTAATAACGTTGGGTTTTGCATGTACCGCTCTCCAGGGGGGATGATGAAAATCAAGTATGGAGTAAGCGGCAGAAAAGAGACGCCGCGCAGAAAAATAAATCTGGCGGCGTGGTAGAGCAGGGGATCAGGAGAGGGTTTCGCGGGGCACCATCACCACACCGCCCTGGTTACCATAGGCGGACATGACAGATTTCTGGCGACTGCTCTGACCCACCAGCGCGGCCAGCTCATCCATCCGCGCCTGCAGCAGACGTTTCACTTCACTTTCGTTATCCAGGATATGCCGCAACACCGGGCGCAGCTGCTCCTGCGTCTGCGCCGACGGCGAGGCCTTATCTGTCGACTGGGCTAAATTCTGCACCGCGCTGACATACTCCATCTCCCTGCTGATCAATTCATCCCATTCGCCCTGTGCTGCGTGACGCAGCATACCCTGGCTGAGATCGAGTAACTGTTGGTAAACGGCAATCAGATGCGGTGCAGTAGTCATTAAACGGCGTCCTGAATCAGGTTAGATTGAACCACTTCTTTCCACGCGTCCGCGATGTTGCGCAGCAGGCCTTCGACCTCCCCGACCGCTTCAACATCGTTGTGCAGGTTGGCCTGCAGCAGGCGACGCGTCATGTAGTTGTAAAGATCCAGCAGGTTATCTGCCAGTTCGTCACCACTGTTTTCAGCAAGCCCCTCTTTCAGGCCAGCTTCGATAATATTGATAGCTTTAGAAATTGAGGTGCCTTTACCTTCAATATTGCCATCCTGCATAAACAGACGGGCGCGGATCAGCGCGCTCAGTGCGCCGTCGAACAGCATCACGACCAGCTGCTGCTGGCTGGCGCTCATCACGGCGCTTTCGACGCCAATTTTTGCATAGGCTTTGGTGCCTGTAGCGGTGTACATGGTCACTCCTATGATTTATCAGAAGAACTTGACGTATCGAACTGCTGCGTCAGATAAGAACTGGTTGAGTTAAGTTTACTGATAGCCAGATCCAGCTGAGTAAACTGCGTTTTATAGCGTGCGATATCCGCGTCGATGCGGTCGCTGGTGGTGTTGTAAAGGGCGGTCAGGTTTTTCAGCGTCTTACTCACGCCATCTGTAGCAGACTGAACGATTCCTGTGGATGAGAGCCATCCGGTAACGCTAGTCGCAATTTTGGTGGTAATGCCGGTGGTCTTACCGTCACCCACAATCATCTCTTTGACGCCTGCAGCGTCTTTATCCAGTGCGGCACTCACCTTGGTGGAATCAATGACCAGAGAGCCGGTTTGAGGATCGGTGGTAATGCCAATCTGCCCCAGAGATTTATAGGCAGATGTGCTCTGCGCATTGGTCAGCATGCTCTTCAGCTGAGTCTCAATGGTCCGCAGGGTACTGTCACCCAGCAGGGCGCCATTGCTGGAGTCCTGCGAATCGGTGTTGGTATCCACCTGGGTGTATTTGGTCAGGGTATTGAACTGATCCAGTAACGTATTGTAAGCATCAACCCAGCTGCTGATGGCACTGGAGGCTTTGGACGTATCCTTGGCGATAGTCAGCGTCTGGGCGCCAGTGGTCTGCGCGGTAAGATTCAGGGTAATCCCTTCCAGCGCATCGCTGATCTGGTTGCTGCTGTTCTCAATTGCAACGTTGTTAACGGTCAGCTGGGCATTCTGCGCCGGGACGCTTTGCGTCATCGCATTGCTGCTGGCGGAAGCATCATAGCCCACGATCCCCTGTAGCGTGTCATCACCGGTCACGGCAATCTTCGTCACCGCATTGTCGCTACCGGTTTTGTTGGCGCTCATAGAGAGGCGGAAACTGCCATCTGACACCTTGATAATTGTCGCGGTGACGCCGGCATCTGCGCCGTTAATCGCGTCACGCATGCCGGTCAGCGAAGTCTGATCGCTGCTCAGCGTCACGCTTTTGCTGGTGCCATCTTTTAAGGTGATAGCAATGCTGCGGCTGGATGCGGAGCTGTCGCCCAGTGCAGCGGTGTTGCTGCTCTGCACTGCTGATGTCAGCACCTGCGCTTGCGCCAGCTGGGTAACACTGATGGAGTATTTACCCGCCACGGTGCTGCCAGAGGTCGTGGCGCTGAATGCCGTTGAGCTGCTAGTCGCGGTGGTCGCGGTAAACAGGTCGGCACTGTTCAGCTTGGTGTTGGCAGTCTGGAAGGTCGTCAATGCGCTCTTCATAGTAGCGTAGGCACTGAGCTTGGCAGTATAAGCAGACTGCTGTGTTGAAATCGGTTTAAGCGCCGCTTTTTCAGCGGTCTGCAGGTTATCAAGCATGGTACTGAGTGGCAGGCCGGAACCCACACCGAGATTGCTAAAACTAGCCATGGTTCTTCCTTTATAAGGTCGACAGGGAAAGTGAATAGCTGGGTTATCGGCCTTGAATGCGGAAAGTTTAAAGGTATTTGCCTTAGGGTTATGAGTTAAATAAGGACTATAGAGAAGGGTAATTCAGCGGCTAGAAAATTAATGAATCAGGCCTAAAGAAGTCGGAAAGGGTGGCGATAACCTCAAACGTGACAGGCAGAAGCAAAAAATTTCGCCTGGTACTAAAAAAATTCTAAAGGTTGTTTGACGACAGACGATAACAACTTTGACGGCGCTGAAGCCGGCGGGTTGAAGCCCACACCTTAACCGAAAGACTTGATTAACAGGAAAATTTATCATGGCCCAAGTCATTAACACCAACAGCCTCTCGCTGATCACTCAGAACAACATCAACAAGAACCAGTCAGCTCTGTCTACTTCAATGGAGCGTCTGTCTTCTGGTTTACGTATCAACAGCGCGAAAGATGACGCTGCTGGTCAGGCGATTGCCAACCGTTTCACCTCTAACATCAAAGGTCTGACTCAGGCTGCCCGTAACGCCAACGACGGTATCTCTGCTGCGCAGACTACTGAAGGCGCGCTGTCAGAAATCAACAACAACTTACAGCGTGTTCGTGAACTGACCGTACAGGCTCAGAACGGCACTAACTCTGATTCTGACCTCTCTTCAATCCAGGACGAAATCAAATCCCGTCTGGACGAGATTGACCGCGTTTCTGGTCAGACTCAGTTCAACGGCGTGAACGTACTGGCTAAAGACGGCAAAATGTCTATCCAGGTTGGTTCTAACGACGGTCAGACTATCGACATCGACCTGAAGAAAATCGACTCTTCAACTCTGGGTCTGTCAGGTCTGTCAGTAGAGAAAAATTCACTGAGCATCAGTGAGCCGATTACTCAAATTAACGGTGCTGCTAATGCTGCTCCGGTTAAAGTGGACTTGAGCAGTGCAGCAGCAGATTTGAAAGTCGACGCTGGCTCCCTGACTCTGAGCAACGTGCTGAATAAAGATGGTACTGCTTCAGCTAACTATGTAGTTAAATCAGGCAGTGATACTTACGCGGCTTCCGTTGACCGTGATTCCGGTAAAGTTATCCTGAACAAAGCTGATGTCGAATATACTGATCCTGACAATGGTTTGACTACAGCTGCAACCCAGGCTGGTCAGCTCGTTAAAGTTTCAGCTGACAAAGATGGCAATGCTACAGCTTATGTTACCTTCCAGGGCAAAAACTACGCTGCTAACGCAGCATCAAAAGTAGATACCGGGGATGATAGCGCTGCGAACCAAACTACTGCAGCTACCACTAATAAAGTTACTATTGCTTTAAGTGGCGCAAGCAAGACTGCTGAATTTACTGGTGCAGCGACAAATGATCCTCTTGCCATGCTGGACAAAGCTATCGCTTCTGTTGATAACTTCCGTTCAAGCCTGGGTGCGGTACAGAACCGTCTGAACTCAGCGGTCACTAACCTGAACAACACCACCACCAACCTGTCTGCAGCACAGTCTCGCATTCAGGATGCTGACTACGCGACTGAAGTGTCAAACATGTCTAAAGCGCAGATCGTTCAGCAGGCTGGTAACTCCGTGCTGGGCAAAGCGAACCAGGTTCCACAGCAGGTTCTGTCTCTGCTGCAGGGCTAATCGCTTCTGTCAAAATTCAAAACCCTGCTTCGGCAGGGTTTTTTTTTATCTTTTTCTCCTGCGCCGGGCTGAAAGCCAAAGAATGCGCTGAGCCTGAAGTCGCCTCTGCCGGTACTTTATTACCCCACAACTTCCCCCGCCCGTTACAGTTCCCGCCACGCTTGCCGATAACTCTTCACAGAACACTATAACTTTCGATGTTAACTTTTGTGGAGTGTCTATGCGCTTCAACTATGACCTGCTGCCGGGTGAGCGGCTGACGTTTGAAGAGATTGCCCGGCGTTATGCCCAGCAATACCCTGATGAAAAAGAGCTGACGGCACGTGCACTGCTGAGTCCCTCAACCGGGTTGCGAACCCTGAAGATACGCGCGGTCTTCGCCCAGGAAGAGAGCAACAGCCCGCTGGAGGATCTGCTGTTTATCTCCAGTGATAACGAGCGCAAGAATTACCTGCGCCGCTTCGAGCACTATCTGAAGCAGAATCTCTCTTTCCTCTATTTCCGCCGCAGCGAGAACGAAAAGCGCGACAACCTGTGGAAAGTGATGGGCAGCAGTCAGGTTTTTGCCATGATCGATCCGCAATCTGCCACGGCGGAGAATCTGCTACAGAGTCGCGGCTATAAACTGGTGATGATGCATCAGGATGAGAATGAGGCCTACTGGCAGCTCTTTAACCCACAGGCGAACCCCTGTTTTCCGCAGTCGCAGACTATCCAGTTTATCGTGGTGCTGAGTACGCCAGAGCACAAGGTGCCTGCGGCGGTGATGCCGGGGACGGAAGTCGGACGACGCGTCAAGGCGCGGGTGCTGCAGCGGGCCAGCCAGGCGGAGTTTATCGCCGGTGTAAAAGCCCGCTACGGTGCCTGTGTCATGACCGGCACAGAGCTGACCGAACGGTATAGCTGGCCCTGGGTCGAAGCCTGCCATATCGACACCCAGGAGAGCGACGACGGGCTGGTGGCGGACAACAGTATTGATAACGGCCTGTTTTTACGCAGTGATTTGCAGCGGTTGTTTATTAACCGATTGATTAGCATTGATGGTGAGTCGGGACAGATCACCGTGCATCCCGGCGAGGATGCACAACAACATATTTCGCCCTGGTATCAGGAGCTGGATGGCCGGATTTGCAGCCTGTGGGCTGCGGTGCCACCCGCCACACGGCAACGGCTGCGCGCCCGTCGATAATCCCTGCTGAAGAGTGCAGAGGGATCTGCATTCTGAGGTAACAAAAGTGAAATAGCCTCGTTTTACCCCGCCTATTCCTCCAATCGAAAACGCTACAGAATTGGATAATCATGCCGATAACATCATTAACGCAGGGTAGTCAACGTGAACGATTTCTATACCGCCGAAGGCGTGATGGACAAGCATTCGCTCTGGCAGCGCTACGTGCCGCTGGTGCGCCATGAAGCGCTGCGTCTGCAGGTTCGCCTGCCGGCCAGCGTTGAACTTGACGATTTGCTGCAGGCCGGGGGGATAGGGCTGTTGAATGCCGTAGAGCGTTATGACGCGCTACAGGGAACAGCCTTTACCACCTACGCCGTGCAGCGTATTCGTGGCGCAATGCTCGACGAGCTTCGCAGTCGGGACTGGGCACCGCGCAGCGTGCGCCGCAACGCGCGTGAGGTGGCCGGAGCGATGCACAAGGTAGAACAGTCGCTGGGGCGTTCCGCCTCCGAGCAGGAGGTGGCGCAGCAGCTGAACGTTTCCATGGAGGAGTACCGGCAGATCCTGCTGGACACCAACAACAGTCAACTTTTCTCCTACGACGAGTATCGGGAAGAGCACGGCGACAGTGCGGAGCTGGTGACGGAAGGCCATGAGGAGGCTAATCCGCTTCATCAGTTGCTTGAAGGGAGTCTGCGTGAGCGCGTCATTGAAGCGATCGAAGCGTTACCCGATCGTGAAAAGATGGTGCTGACACTGTACTACCAGGAAGAACTGAACCTGAAAGAGATTGGCGCGGTGCTTGATGTGGGTGAATCCCGCGTCAGTCAGCTGCACAGTCAGGCGATCAAACGCCTGCGGGCCCGGCTTACGGGAGCGCGCTAGCAGTATCAGTTCCTGGCGATTCAAAAATATAAGAAACCGGGGACTCAGTAATGGGAGCCAAGACCAAGGCCAGACCGTTAAGTCGTTATCTTAAAGACTATAAACACAGCCAGAGCAACTGTTCGCATTGTGGCAAGGTATTAGATCGAATGGCGCTCGTTTTTCGTGGTCAGATCATCAATAAAGAGGCCATCGCTCGGATGGACCAGATGATTGATGAACAACTGTGGCTGAAACTTCAGCCAGAGCTGACCGCGCTCTGTCGCTTCTGCAGCGATATTTTTTGCAATACTCATCCGAATTATTTCGACATTATGGCGTTCAAACAGTACCTGTTTGAACAGACAGAAATGAGCCCCAGCACGATTCGTGAATATGTGGTGCGGCTGCGTCGGCTGGATGAGATGCTCAAAGCCAAAAATTTCCCCGCCGACAGGCTTAAGGGAGAGAGCTGGCATCAGTGTCTGGAAAGCGATCTGCCGGATGCCGGAAATAATAATTACCGCATCGCGCTGCGCAAGTACGATCAATTCTTAGGCTGGCAGCAGGGGTAACCCTGGTCTGCACCGAGGGCTCCCCCGCGTGCCTGCGGCACGTTACTCTGTTATCCGCCTGCCGGGTAACGGAGAAGGGGGGAGCACGGCGCCGCTTCCTCACCGCATCGACGGTCACCTGAATCAGAGTGATCCTTTGCGCATCTTCTGCAACACTGTAAGGATAATTTGAATGCCCGAACGGAGGCAGCATTGTCTTTACATCTGTTACACCAATTCCCGCGTCTTGAACTGCTGGGCGCCCCGACACCGTTAGAACACCTGCCACGCCTCTCCGACTATCTGGGTCGCGATATTTTCATCAAACGTGATGACTTCACGCCAGTGGCGATGGGCGGCAACAAGCTGCGTAAACTCGAATTCCTGGCGGCCGATGCGCTGCGCGAAGGGGCGGATGTGCTGCTGACGGCGGGCGCGATCCAGTCCAACCATGTGCGCCAGACCGCGGCCGTGGCAGCCCGCCTCGGCCTGAAGTGCGTGGCACTGCTGGAAAACCCGATTGGTACCCACGCTGAAAACTACCTGAGCAACGGCAACCGCCTGCTGCTGGATCTGATGGATGCGGAGGTGATCGCCGTGGATGCGCTGCATAATCCCGCCGAACAGCTGGCTGAACAGGCTACACGTCTGGAAGCGCAGGGATTCCGTCCTTATATCGTTCCGGTCGGCGGCTCAAATGCGCTGGGTGCGCTAGGCTATGTGGAGTGCGCCCAGGAGATTGCACATCAGAGCGAAGGCGTGGTGGATTTTGCCGCCGTCGTGGTGGCATCAGGCAGCGCGGGCACCCATGCGGGGCTGGCGGTCGGCCTGGAGCAGCTGCTGCCGGAAACCGAGCTGGTGGGCGTCACCGTTTCACGTCAGACCGACGCGCAGTTGCCGCTGGTTGAGCGGCTGCGTCAGTCGCTGGCAGCCTCACTGGAGGTGCAGGCAACGGCCCCGATCACGCTGTGGGATGAGTATTTTGCGCCCCGCTATGGTGAGCCAAATGAAGAGGGCATGGAGGCGGTGAAACTGCTGGCAAGGCTGGAAGGCATTTTGCTGGACCCGGTCTATACCGGTAAGGCGATGGCCGGCCTGATTGATGGCATCAGTCAGAACCGCTTCCGTCGCGAAGGCCCGTTGCTGTTTATTCATACTGGCGGCGCGCCCGCGTTATTTGCTTATCATCCTTCGATCTGAGACAAGCGAATAAAACAGTTTATACTCCGGGCGTTATCATTCTGGACTGGCAGCGACTCGCCGTGCTGCCCTTATAAAAACACACACACAATACTGTCAAAAATGGGGTAAATATGTCCTTTTCTCGTGCAGGTCGTCAGATGGTGATGGGCGTTATGGCCGTGGCGCTGATTGCGGGCGTCAACGTTAAAACCTTTGCAGCGGAAAATCTGCTGAACAAGATTAAAGAGCGCGGCACGCTGTTGGTGGGTCTGGAAGGCACCTATCCGCCGTTCAGCTTCCAGGATGAGCAGGGCAAGCTGACCGGTTTTGAAGTGGAATTTGCGCAGCAGCTGGCACAGCACATGGGTGTTAAAGCGAGTCTGAAACCGACCAAATGGGATGGCATGCTGGCTTCCCTCGACGCAAAGCGCATCGATGTGGTGATTAACCAGGTGACCATTTCCGATGAGCGTAAGAAGAAGTATGACTTCTCTACGCCTTACACCATCTCCGGTATTCAGGCGCTGACCATGAAGGCGAACGCCAGCACCATCAGCAAACCGGCTGATCTGGCGGGTAAAAAGGTTGGCGTGGGTCTCGGCACTAACTACGAGCAGTGGCTGCGTGAGAACGTGAAGGGCGTGGACGTGCGTACCTATGATGATGACCCGACTAAATATCAGGATCTGCGCTCAGGTCGTCTGAATGCCATTCTGGTTGACCGTCTGGCGGCGCTGGATCTGGTGAAGAAAACCGGCGATACCATGGCGGTAGCGGGTGACGCTTTCTCCCGTCAGGAAGCGGGCGTTGCCGTGCGTAAAGGCAACGACGATCTGCTGAAGGCGATCGACCAGGCCATTGCTGATATGCAGAAAGATGGCTCGCTGAGCAAGCTGTCTCAGAAATGGTTTGGCGCGGACGTGACGAAATAATGCAGGAAAGCCTTCAACTGGTGCTGGATTCAGCACCTTTTTTATTAAAGGGCGCGCTGTTCACGCTGCAGCTCAGCATCGGCGGGATGTTCTTCGGCCTGCTGCTGGGCTTTCTGCTGGCGCTGATGCGGCTGTCTCACTTCTGGCCGTTTCGCGTGCTGTCGCGTATCTATGTCTCGATTTTTCGCGGCACCCCGCTGATCGCCCAGCTGTTTATGATTTACTACGGCCTGCCACAGTTTGGCATTGAGCTGGACCCGATCCCCTCGGCGATGATTGGTCTCTCGCTCAACACCGCGGCTTACGCCTCGGAGTCCCTGCGTGGCGCCATCGCTGCGATTGAGCGCGGACAGTGGGAGGCGGCGGCGAGTATCGGCATGACGCGCTGGCAAACCCTGCGCCGGGTTATCCTGCCGCAGGCGGCGCGCACCGCACTGCCACCGCTGGGCAACAGCTTTATCAGCCTGGTAAAAGATACCTCGCTGGCCGCGACCATCCAGGTGCCGGAGCTGTTCCGTCAGGCGCAGCTGATCACCTCGCGGACACTGGAAGTCTTTACCATGTATCTGGCGGCTTCGCTGATCTACTGGGTGATGGCCACGGTGTTGTCTGCGTTGCAGAGTCGTCTGGAACAGCATGTTAACCGTCAGGATTCGGAGTCGAAATGAGTGCCATCGAAGTCAGAAAGCTGGTGAAATCATTTAATGGCCAGACGGTGCTGCACGACATCGATCTTGATGTGGCCGCCGGTGAAGTGGTGGCGATTATCGGCCCCAGCGGCTCAGGTAAAACCACGCTGCTGCGCAGTATTAACCTGCTGGAAGTGCCGGACAGCGGCACTATCCGGGTCGGCGAGATTACGGTGGATGCCGCGCTGGCGCAGAGCAAACAGAAAGAGCAGGTGCGTCGTCTGCGTCAGCAGGTTGGTTTTGTCTTCCAGAACTTCAATCTGTTTCCCCACCGTTCGGTGCTGGAGAACATTATTGAAGGACCGGTGATCGTAAAAGGCGAAGCGAAGGCGGAGGCCGTCGCCCGCGCCCGCACGCTGCTGGAGAAGGTCGGCCTGCACGGCAAAGAGGGAAGCTATCCGCGCCGTCTGTCGGGTGGACAGCAGCAGCGTGTGGCCATTGCGCGTGCGCTGGCGATGCGACCGGAGGTGATCCTGTTCGATGAACCCACCTCGGCGCTGGATCCGGAGCTGGTGGGGGAGGTGCTCAGCACCATCCGCGCACTGGCCGAAGAGAAACGCACCATGGTGATCGTCACGCATGAGATGAGCTTTGCACGCGACGTGGCAGATCGCGCCATCTTTATGGATCAGGGGCGCATTGTGGAGCAGGGCGACGCGAAAGCGTTGTTCAGTAACCCGCAGCAGCCGCGTACCCGCCAGTTCCTCGACAAGTTCCTCAGTCAGTAATTCAGTGGCCTTCTCCGGAAGGCCGCATTGCTTTTTACTCCTCTCTGTTTAATCCGGAATAGCGCGCTGTCATGCTATTTCGGGTCGCCGTACCATAATGCGCTGATAAGCGGTTAAACCTTTTGCCACATCTGACAAATCTTTTCTTTTCATCAACGGCTGACTGGTTTTTATTTCTTCCGCTTTCTCTTATTTACCCCGTCAGCATTATTAAAGATTATTTTCCTTTAATTCATCACCGCGGATGATATCGGGCGAAGAGCAGGGAAAATCAATAAGTGTAAGGAAACGTTCTGCTAAGTAAATAACGGTAACGTCAGGGCCAGATAATGGGTTTTAGGAGTTTCGCTACATTCAATGCGGCATCAATGGCGAATAATCGCTGGATAATCATAAAAGCCACAGAGATTTCCTCGCTTTCCTTTTCCGCATTCTGACCTACGCAGCAGGAGTCAATTAATGAACCAGACGAAATCAGACCAGATATTGTGGGTAGACACCCTGAAGGGTGCCTGCATATTGCTGGTGGTCCTGTACCACACCGTGTTACCCGGTTTTGAAGGGACAATAAAATACCTCTCCGCCGGATGGGTCCCGGCCGAAATATGGATACAGTTTAATACGGTTCTGTCACCCTTACGGATGCCAGCCTTTTTCTTTGTTTCGGGACTGCTGGCCGCCAACGGTATTCTGAACCGGCCCTGGAAACAGGTATTTACCAGTCGTATTACCAATCTTTTTTATCTCTATATTCTGTGGGGCTTTATTCAGTGGTGGTCCATTATTGGTATCTCCACGGAAATTACCGGGCAGCGTATTTCACAGAACCTGAATGCTGCGTATGCCGGTTCGCTGTTTGAGTTTCTCAAGCTGACCTTTATGGCGATGAGTACCTCCTGGTATCTCTATGGCTTAGGACTCTATTTCCTCTGCGCTAAAATTTTCCGTGAATATAAGCTGGCCCTGGTGGCGGTGGCTATCCTGCTTAATTATCTGGCGGTCGAGAAAGTGATCCCGTTCTGGGGACCACAGAGCCTGGCCCAGTATTTCCTGTTCTTCCTGTTAGGCGCGTTCTGGAGCCAGACCATGCTGCGTCTGAGTGAATGGCGCCGTGAGAACGTCATGCCCTGGGCGATACTGGCCGCCGTGGCGGGTATCCATGTGATCTTCGGTCTGGATAAGAGTCTGTTCCTGTGTGTGCTGGCGGTGTTGTTCAGCATTGCGGCCTGTCGCTGGCTGAATCAGCATTTCAGCATGCGTTATCTCAACTGGGTGGGCCGCAATACCCTGCAGATTTATGTGATTCACCGCATCTTTATCGAGTTCTTTGGTATGTCTGCGATCCTCTTCGCGCAGCGGCATCAACTGTTTGAACAGGCGTGGTTTTCATTTTTCTGGGCCTGTTTCTATCCGGTGGTGATCGTGGCGCTCTGCTCGCTCTGTTCCGTGGCGATCTGGTCGCTGACCAACCGCGGGGTGGGGCAGTCGCTGTTTCTGTTTCCGACGCTGCTTAAGCGGCAGCGGAATGCGGTTTCACAGTAAAAGGGGAGCGTTTGGCGGCGGGAGTGATTACCTGGCGGTGGGCTGGCTCTGAGAGGGTTTCGCCTGTCGGGGGGAGGGAGTAATTACCCGGCGGTGGGCTGGCTCTGAGAGGATTTCGCCCGCCAGGCGTGAGGGAGTTTCAGTCTGCCCGTGCAGGCGGACGCGTCAAGGGGCGGACGCCCGCCCCTTAACAATCCCGGCGTCCGGCAGCCTCCGCGCCC
>NZ_JAALFQ010000016.1:0-42430 GCF_011800365.1 Pantoea sp. EKM103V
TAGCGCGGTGGTCCCACCTGACCCCATGCCGAACTCAGAAGTGAAACGCCGTAGCGCCGATGGTAGTGTGGGGTCTCCCCATGCGAGAGTAGGGAACTGCCAGGCATCAAATAAGAGAGAGCCCTTCGCGTATGCGAAGGGCTTTTTTCGTTGTGGCTGCAGAAAACGGAGCAGCGCCTTTTACGGTTATCATTAGGAAGAAAAAGCGTAGCCGCCTCAGCCTGTGCTCCTGTGCTCCTGTGCTACCCAGCCCAGCCCCCCTTTACTGACCTTTATACGGGCCATAAAAAACCCGGCACCAGGCCGGGTTGGAAACAACGAGCAGTAGTACCGGTCAGTGAATAACCTGAGACAGGAACGCCCGGGTCCGCTCCGATTTAGGATTCGCAAAGAACTCCTGCGGCGGAGCCATTTCAACGATCTCACCGCGATCCATAAAGATCACCCGGTCTGCAACGGTGCGGGCAAAGCCCATCTCATGCGTCACGCACAGCATGGTCATCCCATCTTCTGCCAGACCAATCATGGTATCCAGTACCTCTTTTACCATCTCCGGATCCAGCGCCGAGGTTGGCTCATCAAACAGCATAATTTTTGGCTTCATACAGAGTGAACGGGCAATAGCAACGCGCTGCTGCTGACCACCCGAAAGCTGACCGGGGAATTTATGGGCATGTTCCGCAATGCGCACGCGTTGCAGATAGTGCATGGCCAGCTCATCGGCTTCTTTTTTAGGTATCTTTCTCACCCACGTCGGGGCCAGTGTGCAGTTCTGCAGGACCGTCAGATGCGGAAACAGATTAAAGTGCTGAAAGACCATTCCTACTTCGGTACGCACGCGTTCAATGTTACGGATGTCATCGTTTAGGTGAATACCGTCAACAACAATACGTCCCTGCTGATGCTCTTCCAGATGGTTAATACAGCGGATCGTGGTCGATTTGCCGGAACCAGAAGGCCCGCAAAGCACGATGCGTTCACGCGGCTTAACCTGCAGGTTAATGTCTTTCAGTACATGGAATTGCCCGTACCATTTATTCACGTTCTCAAGCGAAATCATCAACGCGTCGGAAGAGTGTGTCATAGAGTCAGTCATGTAAAACCTCAGTGCGATGTACGCCCGGTGTGAAAGCGCTTTTCCAGATACTGGCTGTAGCGCGACATGCTAAAACAGAAGATCCAATAGACCAGTGCAGCGAAGACGTAGCCTTCGGTCGACATGCCCAGCCAGGTGGGGTCCACCGTGGCTTGCTGAACGCTGCTGAACAGATCGAAAAGACCGATGATGATGACCAGGCTGGTATCTTTAAACAGAGCGATGATGGTATTTACCAGCCCGGGGATGGTGAGTTTCAGTGCCTGTGGCAGGATCACCAGCATCTGGGTTTTCCAGTAACCCAGCGCCAGAGACTCAGCCGCTTCATACTGACCTTTCGGCAACGCCTGCAATCCCCCGCGTACCACTTCCGCTACATAGGCGGACTGAAACAGAATGACGCCAACCAGGGCGCGCACCAGCTTATCGATGGTGGTGCCTTCAGACATAAACAGCGGCAGCATCACCGACGACATAAACAGCACGGTAATCAGCGGCACGCCGCGCCAGAACTCAATAAAGATAACCGACAGCGTGCGCACCACCGGCATACGAGAGCGACGGCCAAGAGCCAGCAGAATCCCCAGCGGCAGTGCGCCCGCAATCCCAACCGATGCAATAATCAGCGTCAGTGTTAATCCACCCCACTGACGTGTCTCAACGCGCTCCAGTCCCAGATAGCCGCCATACAGCAGAAACCAGACAATCACCGGATAGATGACGGCCCAGGCAGCAATATAGCGCCCGCGGAAGGGCAGGCTCTTCAGGAACATCGGCACAATCGACACCAGGCCAATGATCAGCGCCAGATTGATACGCCAGCGCAACTCATGCGGATAGAGGCCATACATGAACTGACCGAAACGGGCATGGATAAAGACCCAGCAGGCGCCCTCTTTCGTACAATCGGCGCGGGTGGAGCCGATCCAGTTAGCCTGAAAGACCAGCCAGTTCAGCGCGGGCGGGATCACATGCCAGATTATCCAGATGCACAACAGCGTCAGTAACGTGTTAAACCAGCTGGAAAAGAGATTTTTACGCGCCCAAAGCCAGGCGCGACTGACCGGCGTCGTCGGGACGGGGGTCGTTTCATGCGTAGTTACAGACATAGTCATCCCGTTCTCTTAACGCTCAACCAGCGCAATTTTGCGGTTGTAGACATTCATAAGCAGTGATATCAGCAGGCTGATGATAAGGTACACGCCCATCGTGATAGCAATCGTTTCGATGGCCTGGCCGGTCTGGTTCAGGACCGAGCCGGCAAACAGCGACACCATATCGGGATATCCGATAGCCGCGGCCAGTGAGGAATTCTTCACGATGTTCAGGTACTGACTGGTCAGCGGGGGAATAATCACGCGCATGGCCTGAGGAATGATCACCTGACGCAGCGTCACCGGATTCGGCAGACCCAGCGAACGTGCGGCTTCGTGCTGGCCGTGCGGTACCGACTGGATGCCGGAGCGAATCACTTCTGCAATAAACGACGAGGTATAGATCGACAGGGCCAGCGTCAGTGCCGCCAGCTCCGGGATCATTACCGAGCCACCACGGAAATTGAATCCGCGCAGCTGCGGCACATCCCAGTGCGTTGCGGCGCCAAACCCAAGATGCGCCAGAACCGGAAAAAGAATCAGCATCGCAACGGCGGCAGGCCAGGTGCGACGTAACTCGCCGGTTTTCAGCTGATGCTGACGGTTGAAGCGGTAGAGACCATAGCTGATGGCTACGGCCAGAAGCAGCGCGATAACAAACGGCCAGCTCCCCGGAGCATAGGTCGGCCACGGCACATAGAGCCCGCGATTACTGACATAGGCCAGGTCAAACGCATTCAGCGCCTGTCGTGGGCCAGGCAGATTGCGCAATACCGCAAAGTACCAGAAGAATATCTGCAGTAGTGGCGGGATATTACGGAAGGTTTCGATATAGATGGTCGAGAGTTTCCGCAGCAGCCAGTTGTCAGAAAGGCGGGATAATCCCACCGCGAATCCGAGAATGGAGGCGAAAACGATACAGAGTGCCGAGACCAGCAGTGTGTTGGTTAAGCCAACCAGAAACACGCGCGCGTAGGTATCGTCCTCGGTGTACTCAATCAGATGCTGAACGATACCGAAACCGGCAGTGCGCTCGAGAAAGCCAAATCCTGATGTAATGCCGCGATTGGCAAGGTTGATAATGGTGTTATGCACCAGATAACCCACCACACCAAGCACTGCGATAACGGCAATGAACTGATAAATCCAGGCGCGAACCGTGGGATTACCAAATGAAAAATCCCTTTTCACGGTTGGGCGTTGTGACATGTTGAAACCTCAGTAACGAAAGCTGTGGCAGGGCACCGCAGAAGGCGGTGCCCGATTGGCGAGGTCTGTTAACGTACCGGCGGAGCGTACTGAATCCCGCCCTGGTTCCACAGCGCGTTCTGACCGCGTGCGATCTTCAGAGCACTGTCTTTACCGACGTTACGATCAAAGCTTTCCTGATAGTTGCCCACCTGCTTGATGATGTTGTAGGCCCACTTATTATCCAGCTTCAGATCTTTACCAAAGTCACCCTCAGCACCCAGCAGATGCGCCATATCTGGCGTGGTCGGCTTGGCTGTCATCTGATCAACATTCTTCGAGTTGATACCCATCTCTTCCGCATTCAGCATAGCGAAGAGCGACCATTTCACGATGGTGAACCAGTCATCATCACCACGACGCACCAGCGGCCCCAGGGGTTCTTTGGAGATTACTTCTGGCAGCACAATAAATTCGTCCGGTTTGCCCAGCTTAATACGCAGTGCGTAAAGCTGAGACTGGTCAGAAGCCAGGGTATCACAGCGGCCGCTGTCCAGCGCTTTGGCTGATTCATCTGAACGGTCGAAGGTGACCGGCGTGTACTGCATTTTGTTGGCTTTAAAGAAGTCCGCGACGTTCAGCTCGGTATCGGTGCCTGCCTGAATACAGACGGTCGCGCCATCCAGCTCTTTCGCACTTTTCAGGCCCGCTTTCTGGTGAGTCAGGAAGCCGATGCCGTCGTAGTAGTTCACGCCCGCAAACAGGAAGCCCATGCCGCCATCACGCGAGGAGGTCCAGGTGGTATTACGAGAAAGCACATCCACTTCGCCTGACTGCAGCGCGGTAAAACGCTCTTTCGCGGTCAGTGGGGTGTATTTCACTTTGGTTGCATCGCCAAACACAGCAGCAGCCGTTGCCCGACACACATCCACATCGATACCGGTGAACTTGCCGCTGGCATCCGCATAGGAGAAGCCCGGCAAGCCGTCACTGATCCCACATTGAACAAAACCTTTTTTCTTAATTGCATCCAGTGTGGCGCCGGCGTGTGCTTGCTGAGTAACGGCAACCAGCGAGGCGGCAGCGATCAGCGTAGAGAGCATCATCTTTTTCATAAAGCATCCTGTGTGGCGGGATCGTATTGTTATGTTTGCGCACTTTAGTGTGCGTTTTCCTGTCTGTGGCGGTCAGCCATTCACGACTCTGCAAAGCTGATGCCAGGTTTGCAGGAGCCTGAATTTGTATGAAAGAACGGTTAATAATCGGAAGCACTTAGAAAGTTCCGCTAATATGGCGCACCAAAAGGAAGCAAAGCGAGTCGACCCGATCACATTTAGTGCAAATAGTTTCACTATATGGAAGCAATGTGAGCCTTCGCGCAGGCAGGCATGTATGAAGGAGACACGTTACTTTTTTAATGCGCGGAAAGTCACACACCCGGAGCGGAAGGGCGCTGTCAGGGGGAAGAGCATTCAGGTCAGCCTGTAATCCAAGCTGAGAGGAGGAATAAGAGAGGGCGAAATATCACGTCTGCGATTGCAACTATAGTTACCATATGAGAGGCAACTGTTTCATCCCTGAGGTCACCGCTTTGTGCCATACCGCACAAATAAAAACGCCAGCCCGAAGGCTGGCGTGATTAACAGACAGAACTCAGAATCAGTTCATGCCGTATTTTTTCAATTTCTTACGCAGCGTACCGCGGTTGATACCCATCATCAGGGCAGCGCGGGTCTGGTTGCCACGGGTATACTGCATCACCATGTCCAACAGAGGCTGCTCGACTTCAGCCAAAACCAGCTCATACAGGTCGCTCACATCCTGACCATTCAGTTGAGCAAAATAGTTCTTCAGTGCCTGTTTAACCGAATCACGCAAAGGTTTTTGAGTTACCTGATCCTGTGAGTTAACGGTAGAAACGGTCAGTACGTCAGAATTTACGCGTTGTTCGAACATAGTTCTTTCAGCTCTTTATTTCGTTACGCAAGATTTTCGAAGTATGCCTCCAACGCCTCCAGCTGTTCGCTGGCATCCTCAATGGCGTTGAATGTGCGCCGAAACTGGTCATTCGGGGCGTGCTCCTGCAGATACCAGGAGACGTGCTTTCGCGCTATACGGTATCCCTTGCCTGAACCGTAAAAGTCGTGCAGCTCACGTATATGCGAAACAAGCAAGCGCTTGACCTCTGCCAGTGGCAGCGGAGCAAGCAGCTCCCCAGTGTCCAGATAATGCTGGATTTCCCGGAAGATCCACGGTCTTCCCTGAGCAGCGCGTCCTATCATCAGAGCATCGGCCCCTGTATAGTCGAGCACCGCTCTGGCTTTATGCGGGTCAGTTATGTCTCCATTCGCGATAATCGGAATGGAAACACTCTGCTTAACTGTCCGAATGCTGTCATATTCAGCTTCCCCGTTGAACAGGCAGGCACGAGTGCGGCCATGTATCGTCAGAGCCTGTATACCGCAGCGTTCAGCCAATTGGGCAATCGCGACACAGTTCCTGTTTTCAGGATCCCAGCCAGTACGAATTTTCAGCGTAACCGGCACGTTCACTGCATTAACCACTGCGGAGAGAATGGACTCCACCACGGCGGGATATTGCAGTAAGGCTGACCCCGCCATTTTGCGGTTAACCTTCTTGGCAGGGCATCCCATATTAATGTCGATAACCTGTGCACCAGCCTCGACATTAATGCGTGCAGCTTGCGCCATTTCGCTGGGATCGCAACCGGCAATCTGCACGGCGCGAATGCCTGGCTCATCACTGTGAACCATGCGCAAACGAGATTTGTCACTGGCCCAGACTTCGGGGTTCGAAGACAACATCTCAGAAACTGCCATACCTGCGCCCATTTCGTGACACAGCGTCCTGAATGGCCTGTCGGTAATACCGGCCATAGGTGCCGCAATCAGTCGATTTCTCAGCTGGAGGTTTCCAATACGCATGAAGTCAGAATGGCCATACTGTGTCTGCAAGGCGGCGTATATTACGCATTTTTGCAGGAAGATGAAAGGCCAAACTTTGAACAATCAGCAAGAAAGATCAATGAAATCCGGGTGATGATCGGGTGTGTTTTTAATTACACTTTAATATCAATGATTTACTGATTTATGCTGAAATTGTGAACAAAAGTTTTTCCAGAAAAGTACGGCAATTCGCCAGATAAAAAACGTCACATGCCGTGATTAACGGTACAACTCTCCATGCCTGTCTGGAAAAGCCCGCAACTTACGCTGCGGGCTGGCTGATTGTGCTGTTTAGCCGCGTTGTGCCGGCTAGCGGCATCGCCGTGAGCTACGGCGGAGGCTGACTTCAGGATTTGATGCCGGTAATCCGGCACCACTCCTCTTTCACCGCAACCGGGTCAAGCGTGAACTGACTTTCATAGGCTTCGCAGACACCTTCCGCCTGACTCTCCAGCACGCCTGACAGGCCGAGGTGACCGCCAGACTTAGGCAGCACGCTGATCAGCGGTGCCAGCTCACGCAGCGGACCGGCCAGGATGTTGGCGACCACCACATCCGCCTGCAGGTTTTCAGGCTGCTGGTGGGGGAGATAGAGTGACAGACGATCGGACACGCCGTTGCGCTCAGCGTTATCGCGGCTGGCCTGAATCGCCTGCGGATCGATATCAATACCGATTGCCTGAGCCGCGCCAAGCTTAAGCGCCGCGATCGCCAGGATCCCCGAACCACAGCCAAAATCGATCACCGTTTTGCCCGTCAGATCCAGCCCGTCAAGCCAGGTAAGGCAGAGGGAGGTTGTCGGATGCGTGCCTGTGCCAAACGCCAGGCCCGGATCGAGCATGACGTTGACCGCGTCCGGATCCGGCACATCGCGCCAGCTCGGACAGATCCAGAGGCGCTCACCGAAGCGCATCGGATGGAAGTTTTCCATCCATTCGCGCTCCCAGTCTTTGTCTTCGATCTGCTCGATCCGGTGACGAAAATCGGCGCCTAACAGCGGATGCTGCGCCAGCTCGGCGGTAATCAGGCTCATATCGGTTTCAGCATCGAACAGGCCGATAACATCGGTGTCGCCCCACAGGCGGGTCTCACCCGGCAGCGGCTCATAAACTGGGGTATCGTGTGTATCCTGGAAGGTCACTGAGACCGCACCGATATCCATCAGGGCATCGCTCAGCGTTTCCGCGTGTTCACCTGAGCTGTTAATTTTGATTTGAATCCACGGCATAACGTTTCTCTTTCCGTCAATGTTGCGGCGCGTCGACCGGTTGCGGCGCGCGTCCAAACAGGTTGCCCACTAAAAATGCCAGCAGGCTCAGAAGCAGGGAGGGCACGATGGGGTGAAAGCCCAGAATCTGCAGTTTCAGGCTCGCCAGAAACGCATAGCAGCCACCACCCACCACCATGCCGGTGATGGCACCTGCGGCATTGGCGCGTTCCCAGTAGAGACCGAGAACCAGCGGCCAGAGGAAGACCGCTTCAAGACCACCAAAGGCCAGCAGGTTAAGCCAGATAATCATATCGGGGGGATTCCATGCCGCGATCAGCAGCAGGAGACCCAGGGCGAAAGTAATGGTGCCAGATAACAGTCGCAGCCGCGCCTCATTTTCCATCTGGTGCGGGGCGACCCGCAGATAGAGGTCTTTGATCAGCGTCGCCGACGCCTGAAGCAGTTGGGCATTAATCGTCGACATAATGGCAGCCATGGGCGCGGCCAGAAACAGTCCGGCCGCTAACGGCGGCAGCACGGTAATCATCAGGGTCGGAATGACGCTGTCCGGCACGGTCAGATTTGGCAGTACCGCCCGGCCAAGTGCACCGGCCAGATGCATGCCCAGCATCAGCACCACCACCACAATGGTGCCCAGAATGATCGCCCGATGGACAGCCTTACTGTCTTTGTAGGAGATACAGCGCACCGCCGTGTGCGGCAACCCGATAACACCAAAGCAGACCAGCACGATAAATGAGCTGAGGAAGGTTGGGGTGATAACCTCTCCCGGCCCCTGCGGTGAGAGCAGTGCGGGATCGATGTCATGCAGTTTCTGAACCGCCGTGCTCAGGCCGCCCGCCTGATGAATCACCGCAAACAGCAGCAGGAAGGTGCCAATCAGCATCACAACGCCCTGCATGGCGTCATTAAGCACGCTGGCGCGAAAGCCGCCAAACGCGGTGTAGAGGGCGATAGTGCCGCCAAAAATCAGCAGGCCGGTGTCATACGGGATACCGGCAGCGGTTTCGAGCAGCCGCGCACCGCCAATAAACTGTACCGTCATGGCGCCGATAAACGCGATCAGCAGGCTCAGACTCGCCAGCCAGATCAGCAGCGGGCTCCGATAGCGCGCATAGAGCATGTCATTCAGCGTGACCGCATTATGCTGACGCGCCAGGATGGCGAACTTTTTCCCCAGCACCCCCAGCGAAAGCCAGACAGCGGGCACCTGCACCATCGCCAGCAGCACCCAGCCCAGCCCATATTTATAGGCGGCACCGGGCCCGCCTATAAATGAGCTGGCGCTGATATAGGTCGTGGTGATGGTCATTGCCAGCACAAAACCGCCCATGGAGCGGCTGCCGAGGAAATATTCCGTCAGGAAACTGCCTTCACGCCGTTTGCGAACGGCAAATACCGACAGTGCGGCGATCAGCACCAGATAGATCAGCAGCGGCAGGATAATTTCACTGTTCATTTTTCTCCTCCAGCGGCATGTCGCGAAAAATCACCCGCACCATCAGCCAGCACAAAAAAATGAAGAACAGGGGGGCAAACAGGCAGGAGAGTTCAAACCAGCGCGGCAGACCGGTGATGCCGGTGTCATTGCCACCCAGCCAGGCGGAAAGTCCCCAGACAGCGAGCCAGAGCAGGGTGAGATAGAGCGACCAGCGCGCCTCTTTATGTGCCTGTATAAAACGAGCATCCATGATTCAACCTTAACGCCCAGCGGCAAAAGAAAAAGGCCGGATTAACCGGCCTCTGACTGACTCAGCGTTGCGATTACTTCTCGTGCAAGCCGAGTTTTTTCTCCAGATAGTGGATGTTGGTTCCACCGTGCTGGAAATTCTCGTCGGACATGATTTTCATCTGCAGGTCGACGTTGGTCTTGATACCGTCGATGATCAGTTCCGCCAGGGCATTTTTCATGCGGGCAATCGCCACGTCACGCGTTTCGCCATAGGTGATCAGCTTGCCAATCATGGAGTCATAATAAGGCGGCACGGTGTAACCGGAGTAAATGTGCGACTCCCAGCGCACGCCAAAACCGCCTGGCGCGTGGAAGCGGGTGATTTTACCCGGGCTTGGCAGGAAGGTTACCGGATCTTCGGCGTTGATACGGCACTCGACCGCATGTCCGCGAATGATCACATCATCCTGTTTGATCGACAGTGGCTGACCAGCCGCAATGCGCAGCTGCTCTTTGATCAGATCGACACCGGTGATCATCTCGGTCACCGGATGTTCCACCTGAATACGGGTGTTCATCTCGATGAAGTAAAATTCACCGTTTTCATACAGGAACTCGAAGGTACCTGCGCCGCGATAGCCAATTTCGATACAGGCTTTGGCACAGCGGTTGCCGATAAAGCTGCGCAGTTCCGGCGTAATGCCTGGCGCTGGCGCCTCTTCGACCACTTTCTGGTGACGACGCTGCATGGAGCAGTCACGTTCGCCCAGATAGATGGCGTTGCCCTGACCATCGGCCAGTACCTGAATCTCGATGTGGCGAGGATTCTCCAGATACTTCTCCATGTAAACCATGTCGTTGTTGAAAGCCGCTTTGGCTTCCGCTTTCGTCATGTTGATGGATTGCTCCAGATCTTTGTCGCTGCGCACAACGCGCATACCACGACCGCCGCCGCCGCCGGACGCTTTGATGATGACCGGATAACCGATGCGCTGAGCAAAGGCACGGTTTTTTTCCATATCATCAGTCAGCGAACCGTCAGAGCCTGGGACGGTCGGGACGCCCGCTTTCTTCATCGCGTTGATCGCAGAAACCTTGTCACCCATCAGGCGAATGGTGTCCGCTTTCGGACCGATAAAGATAAAGCCAGAGCGTTCAACCTGCTCGGCAAAATCGGCATTCTCAGAAAGGAAGCCGTAGCCAGGGTGAATCGCCACTGCGCCGGTGATCTCTGCAGCAGAGATCAGCGCCGGGATGTTGAGGTAACTTTTGACTGACTGCGCCGGGCCGATGCAAACGGTTTCGTCTGCCAGCAGCACGTGCTTCAGGTCACGGTCCGCGCTTGAGTGAACCGCAACAGTCTTGATGCCCAGTTCTTTACAGGCACGAAGAATGCGCAGCGCGATCTCACCGCGGTTAGCAATAACAATTTTATCCAGCATGATCTGCCCCGTTACTCGATGATAACCAGTGGCTCGTCAAATTCGACCGGCTGACCGCTTTCAACCAGAATGGCTTTCACCACGCCGGATTTGTCAGCTTCGATCTGGTTCATCATTTTCATGGCTTCGACGATGCACAGCGTATCGCCCGCGTTCACTTTCTGACCGACTTCCACAAAGGCTTTCGCGTCCGGGCTCGGAGTGCGGTAGAAGGTGCCTACCATCGGTGAACGCACGATGTGACCGCTGATCTCAGCCGGTGCGGCTTCGGCAACGGCTGCAACAGGGGCCACAGCGGTGGCCAGCGCAGGCTGTTGTACCGGTGCAGCGTAAGCCTGCTGCATAACCGGGTAACCTGCGTTTGCAGGTGCGCGGCTGATGCGAACGGACTCTTCACCTTCAGAGATTTCCAGCTCAGAAATGCCAGACTCTTCAACCAGTTCGATCAGTTTTTTAATTTTACGAATATCCATGAGTGGGGTTCCGTACTCAGTTTGATTAATTAGTTTGAGACAGGCGTTTTACTGCCGTTTGTAAAGCCCATGTGTAGCCGTCAGCGCCAAGCCCGCAAATCACGCCAGCAGAGACATCAGAAAGATAGGAGTGATGACGGAAGGGCTCGCGTGCATGCACATTGGAGAGATGAACCTCGATAAACGGTATTTCTACCGCTAACAGGGCATCACGCAGTGCGACACTGGTATGGGTAAACGCGGCAGGATTAATGATGATGTAATCCACATTGCCTTTGGCCTCATGAATGCGATCAATAAGCTGAAATTCAGCGTTGGTTTGCAGGTGGCTCAACTCCACATTCAGCTGGTCTGCCTGATGCGTTAAATCGTCAACGATCTGACGCAGCGTGGTATGACCATACTTCTCAGGTTCACGCGTTCCCAACAGGTTCAGGTTGGGTCCGTTTAAAAGCAGAATATGTAATTTATGCGCCATCTTGCTGCCATCTCCCGCAATCATTGAGGCATCGCGTAAAATACCTTGCGAATCTCCATTTGTCACCTTTCACGGTGAAAAAGAAGACCCGACGAGCAATAAAGCCGGGCATTATATCCGTTTCGTGTCATTTCGCAGCAAAATACTGGTCTTATCTGCGAAGATGATCGGATGTGGCCTGCGGGCCACATCTTTTATCAGAAAACAGCAGCGGAAAACAACGGGTGAGAGCCTAGCGGGGCCACCATTTGAGAAACTTTTTGTAACGCCAGGCTAACAGTATCGCAGCAAGCAGGGCGTAGATAAGTGGCTGGGGTGACAGGATTTTTACCGACCAGATATAGTGAACCGGCACCAGGATCGCGACAAGATAGACCGCGTTGTGCAGGGTTTGCCAGCGTTTTCCCAGCCTGCGCTGCGCGCGCTGAAACGAGGTCACCGCCAGGGCCAGCAGGATAAACCAGCTGATGATGCCCAGCGTGAGATAGGGACGGGAGATCAGCTCGCTGCCCAGCAGACGCAGATTGTCCGCACCCAGCTCCAGCAGGTAATAGCTCAGCAGATGAAGTGAGGCCCAGACAAATGTCCAGACGCCCAGCAGGCGGCGGGTGCGGATTAGCAGCGGCTGCCTGCCGTAACGCGCCAGCGGTGAGACCAGCAGCGTTCCCAGCAGCAGTTTCAGCGCCATTCGTCCGGTAAAATGCTGAATATCTTTCGCCGGATCGGCACTCAGCCCCCCCTGCATCGCGGCAAAAATCAGATAAACCAGCGGCAGCAGGGCCGCCAGATGCAGGATCACCTTTAAACCGGTTATCTGTTTTAACGACAGGCGCACCACCTAGTAGTTCTCCCGTAAATCCAGACCGCGATAGAGCGAGGCGACCTGCTCGCCATAGCCATTAAACAGCAGGGTCGGCTGACGCTCGACCTTCAGGCTGCCGCCAGGGCCGATAAAACGCTCGGTGGCCTGCGACCAGCGCGGATGATTAACGTGGGGATTCACGTTGGCGTAAAAACCATACTCATCAGCCGCAATCTGGTTCCAGGTCGTCGGCGGCTGATTGCTGGTCAGCGTGATTTTTACGATCGATTTGATCCCTTTAAAGCCATATTTCCACGGCACCGTCAGGCGAATCGGTGCGCCATTCTGCGGGGGCAGCGCTTTGCCATAGACGCCGGTCGTCAGTATTGTCAGTGGATGCATCGCCTCATCCAGACGCAAACCTTCGACATAGGGATAGTTGAGACCACCGCCAATAAAGCGATCTTTCTGGCCTGGCATCTGCTCAGGATCGTAAAGCGTCTGAAAAGCGACGAAACGCGCTTTGCTGGTGGGTTCGGCCAGCGAAATCAGTTTGTTCAGTTCGAAGCCAATCCAGGGCACCACCATCGACCAGGCCTCCACGCAGCGCATGCGATAGATCCGCTGCTCCATGGCGAACCGTTTAAAGATGTCATCCATATCCAGGGTCACGGGCTTCGCCACTTCCCCATCGATGGTCAGCTTCCAGGGCTCGGTTTTCAGCGTGCCGGCATTGGCGGCCGGATCGGCCTTATCCAGGCCAAACTCATAGAAGTTGTTATAGCCGGAGACCTTATCCGCCGGGGTCAGGGTCAGATCGGCCTGATACTGCGCCGGTTTAGTAAAGTCCAGCGGGCGGCCTGCCGGCGCTGGCGGGCGATCGTTTCCCTTGAACCAGCTGAGAATGTCGGCGTTTGCCACGCCAGGCACGCCGATGGCCGCGGCGCTCAGCCCCAGCGTTTTCAGCACCTGGCGGCGCTTCATATTAAAGATGCTTTCCGGCGTAACGTCGGCTTCAGTCAGGCAGGGTGTACGTTTCATGGGCCTTCTCCAGACAGATTCTTATCGACCAGCATGATGACTATCGCTGATGTCGGCCACTTTCGCTGCGAAAATGTGAAATTTCCTGGCTGGGCAGGGCGATGAGAATGCACTGAAAAGTGCCGGGGTTCACGTCAGCAAGACAATCCCGACGATATACTTCGGCTTCTGGCGTCCGGGCACTGCCGTCAGCGGTAAATTATGCTATTTTGCTCGCGTTTTCGTCAGGCTGACGGTACAAGGTTGGGTGATCCGGTTATCACCGCAGTAATACAGGCACAGGGATGCGATTAACCACAAAATTATCTGCGTTTATTACCTTTCTTAGCCTGCTGGCCATGTCACTGATGCTGGCTGGCTGCGCATTCAGTTTTTTCTGGTTCAGTCATCAGCGCGTGGAACATCGGGCACAGATCCTGGCGGTCCAGGTGGATCAGGCGATGCTCACCCAGACCCCGGATCAGCTGCATACCTGGCTCACGTCGATCATGCCCATCATGAATGCGGAGCAGATTTTACTGCACAACGGCAGACAGACGCTCCTGACGCTCTCCCGTCATGAAAACCCGATGCTGGAAGATGAACCCAACCGCTTTATCCAGTTCGAGGTGCCGCTGATGCATCAGACCGGCTTACAGCTGCGGGTTGTTACCCTCGATCCTGCCAAAACCTGGCTACGCTCCATCACCGGCACCTCGACGCTGGGCATTCTGTTTACCATCATACTGGTCATGAGTCTGATGCTGCTGATGATGCATCGCTGGCTCAGCCGTCAGTGGCGTGGCATGGAGCATCTCGAAGTGCGGGCCGAGGCGATTATCAACGGCGAACGCGGCGTCATGCCGAAGCGCGGCGTGGATGAGTGGCCGCCCAGGGCGAGCCGCGCGCTGGATCTGTTGCTGGTGGATGTGCAGGAAGCCGCCGAACAGCGCGTGCGTATCGACACGCTAATCCGCACCTTTGCCGCCCAGGATGGCCGGACCGGCCTCAACAACCGACTCTTTTTCGACAATCAGCTGGCGACGCTGCTGGAAGATCAGGAAGATGTGGGCACCCACGGCGTGGTGATGATGGTGCGGCTGCCCGATCTGGATACCCTGCAGGAGACGCTGGAGCCCGCGCTGGTCGACGAGTACCTCTTTAACTTCGTCAACATGCTCTCTACCTTTGTGCTGCGCTACCCAGGGGCGCTGCTGGCGCGCTATTTCCGCAGTGATTTTGCCGTGCTGCTGCCGCATCGCAGCCTTAAAGAGGCGAACAGCATTGCCGACCAGCTGATCAATGCGGTGGATTCACTGCCGCCGATGCGTCAGGTGAACCGTGATGATTTGATTCACATCGGCATCAGCGCGTGGCACAGCGGGCAGACCGTGCCGCAGGTGATGGAGAATGCCGAAATGGCCACCCGCCGCGCGGCTTTACTGGGCGGCAACAACTGGACCAACGGTGCAGGCAATCCGCAGGACGCCGGGCGGGGGAGTGTACGCTGGCGTACCCTGCTGGAGAATACGCTCAGCCGGGGTGGTCCGCGGCTCTATCACAAACCTGCCGTCAATATTGAAGGCAAGGTGCAGCACCGGGTGATGCTGACCCGCATCTTCGACGGCGACAAAGAGGTGCTGGCCGCCGAATATATGCCGCTGGTGCAGCAGCTGGGTATGGCGGATGCCTGGGATCGCCAGCTGATGACCCGCATTGCGGCCCTGTCTGAACTCTGGCCGGAAGAGACCCTGGTCATCCCGCTGACGATGTCCTCACTCCTGCAACGATCCTTTGTGCTCTGGCTGCAGAACATGCTGCTGCAGTGCCCGAAAGGACAAAGAAAACGATTTTTATTTGAACTTGCCGAGGCAGATGTCTGTCAACACATCAACCGCTTAACACCAGTATTCCGTGCGCTTAAGGCGTTTGGTTGTCGGGTGGCGGTGAATCAGGCCGGTTTAACCGTGGTGAGCAGCGCCTATATCCGGCAGCTGCCGCTGGAGCTGATCAAGCTCGATGCCGGCCTGGTGCGCAACATTGAGCGGCGCACGGAAAATCAGCTGTTTGTGCAGAGTCTGCTGGAAGTCTGTAAATCCACCGGCATTCAGGTGTTTGCCACCGGTGTTCGCACCCGATCGGAGTGGCAAACATTAGTGTCGCTGGGTATAGCAGGCGGGCAGGGTGATTTTTTTGCCCCTTCGCTTCCGGTTAACAGTAACGTGAAGAAGTATTCCCAACGTTACCGTATTTGATGAATTGCCGTCCTGATGACAGCAATTAGCGCTTTTTTGTCATGTTAAGTCTCGTCTGCACCCATAACCCGACTGCCGGAAATGTTAAATTTTATGTCGGGAATGGAAAGGCGAAAGGCGGAGAAAAGCAGGAGTGATGGCGTCTGGTCGCCATTCTGCCGATTTCTGTTACGGGTTCAGATGACTTAAACGCAATCAGGCCTCTTTTTTCACCGAAGCAGAACGTTTTTGCGCCTTGTGGCAGCTTCGTGTGGTTGGTAAAGTAAGCGGATTTTATTTTCCGCCCCCAGCTTGCAGGATTATCCCTTAGTATGTTTAAAAAATTTCGTGGCATGTTTTCCAATGACTTGTCCATTGACCTGGGTACCGCGAATACCCTGATTTACGTAAAAGGACAGGGCATCGTGCTGAACGAGCCTTCCGTGGTCGCTATTCGCCAGGATCGTGCCGGTTCGCCGAAAAGTGTCGCGGCCGTAGGTCATGACGCCAAACAGATGCTCGGCCGTACGCCAGGCAATATCGCCGCTATTCGTCCGATGAAAGATGGCGTTATCGCTGACTTTTTCGTTACCGAAAAGATGCTGCAGCACTTCATCAAGCAGGTTCACAGCAACAGCTTTATGCGTCCCAGCCCACGGGTGCTGGTTTGCGTTCCCGTCGGTGCCACCCAGGTAGAACGTCGTGCGATTCGTGAATCCGCTCAGGGCGCAGGCGCGCGTGAAGTCTTCCTGATTGAAGAGCCTATGGCTGCCGCAATCGGTGCAGGCCTGCCTGTTTCCGAAGCGACCGGTTCAATGGTAGTCGATATTGGTGGCGGTACCACGGAAGTGGCGGTGATCTCACTGAACGGCGTGGTTTACTCCTCCTCTGTCCGTATTGGTGGCGATCGCTTCGATGAAGCTATTATTAATTATGTGCGTCGTAACTACGGTTCACTGATTGGTGAAGCGACGGCAGAACGTATTAAGCATGAGATCGGTTCAGCTTATCCGGGCGATGAAGTCCGCGAAATTGAAGTGCGTGGCCGTAACCTGGCAGAAGGTGTACCGCGTGGCTTCACGCTGAACTCCAACGAAATTCTTGAAGCGCTGCAGGAGCCGTTAACCGGTATCGTTAGCGCGGTGATGGTTGCCCTTGAGCAGTGTCCGCCTGAGCTGGCCTCGGATATCTCCGAGCGCGGCATGGTGCTGACCGGTGGTGGTGCGTTACTGCGCAACCTGGATCGCCTGCTGATGGAAGAGACGGGCATTCCGGTTGTGGTTGCTGAAGATCCACTGACCTGTGTGGCACGCGGTGGCGGCAAGGCGCTGGAAATGATCGACATGCACGGCGGCGATTTGTTCAGCGAAGAATAATTGCCTCAACCGGTTAAGAACGCAACGATCATGCAGGGGAGTAGCATGTGAACCGGCGAAATCTGGCCGGTACAGTGCGTTCAGCCCAGGGAAGCGCGGTGGTCAGCCGCCGCTTCCTTACCCGTTGTCGAGGATCACGCAGATTATATGAAGCCGATTTTTAGCAGGGGGCCTTCCCTGCAGTTGCGTCTTTTCCTGGCGGTTGTCGTGGCGATTGCCATCATTATCGCCGACAGTCGTGTGGGGTCTTTTACCCAAATACGCAACTATCTGGATACGTCGGTCAGTCCGTTTTACTTCCTGGCGAATGGGCCACGTCAGCTGCTGGACGGCGTCTCAGAGTCGCTGGCATCCCGTCAGCAACTGGAGCAGGAAAACAAAGCGTTACGTCGTGAGCTCTTCCTGAAAAACAGTAACCTGCTAATGCTGGGGCAATATAAGCAGGAAAACGCACGCCTGCGTGAACTGCTGGGTTCACCGCTGCGTCAGGATGAGCAAAAGATGGTGACGCAGGTGATCTCTACCGGCACCGATCCTTACACCGACCAGGTAGTGATCGATAAAGGCAGCGTAAACGGTGTCTACGAAGGTCAGCCGGTCATCAGTGATAAGGGCGTGGTGGGGCAGGTTATCGCCGTCGGGCAGTTGACCAGCCGCGTTCTGCTGATCTGTGATGCGTCCCATGCGCTGCCGATTCAGGTGCTGCGGAATGATATCCGTGTGATCGCCGCCGGTAACGGCTGTACTGAAGATCTTCAGCTTGAGCATCTGCCGGGCAACACAGACATTCGCGTCGGTGATGTGCTGGTCACCTCCGGCATCGGGGGACGTTTCCCTGAAGGTTATCCGGTGGGCGTGGTCTCCTCTGTTAAAGTGGATACTCAGCGCGCTTACACGGTGATTCAGGCGCATCCGACAGCCGGTCTGCAGCGTCTGCGCTACCTGCTGTTGCTGTGGGGAGCGGATCGCAATGGCGATATGCCGTTACCGCAGGATGAAGTGCATCGCGTCGCGAACGAGCGTCTGATGCAGATGATGCCGCAGGTGTTACCGCCTGCCGGGGAGATGGGTCCGCCTGCGCCTTCTGCACAGATGGGCCCGCCGGCCCCTTCCGGTAGCAGCAGCGGACAGAGCAGCAGCACCACGCGTTCACGCGGGGGCCAGCCTTGAGTCGATATCGCAGCCAGGGACGTTGGGTCATCTGGCTCTCTTTCCTGGTTGCGCTGATCCTGCAGATCATGCCGTGGCCGGATGAGATCTACATGTTCCGCCCCTCATGGCTGCTGCTGATTCTGATCTACTGGGTGCTGGCACTGCCGCACCGGGTCAATGTTGGCACCGGATTTATGCTCGGTGCCATCATGGATCTGATCGCCGGGTCCACACTCGGCGTGCGTGCCCTGGCGCTCAGCATCATCGCCTACCTTATCGCCTTTAAGTTCCAGTTATTCCGCAACTTAGCGTTGTGGCAGCAAGCGTTAATGGTTATGGTGCTGTCACTGGCGATGGATGTCATCGTCTTCTGGGCTGAATTCCTGGTAATCAACGTTTCATTCCGACCTGAAATTTTCTGGAGCAGTGTTGTCGACGGTATTCTCTGGCCCTGGCTATTCTTGTTAATGAGAAAAATTCGTCGTCAGTTCGCTGTTCAATAAGGAAATTTATGGTAACCCTTTATCTTGCTTCCGGTTCACCGCGTCGGCGTGAGCTGTTAACTCAGCTTGGGCTGACCTTCGAGCGCCTTGTGACGGACGTTGAAGAGCAGCGTCAGCCGGATGAAGCGGCAGAGGCCTATGTGCGCCGTCTGGCCAATGACAAAGCACAGGCTGGCGTCAGACTGGCCGCGCAGGATCTGCCGGTGCTGGGCGCCGATACCATCGTGGTGCTGAATGGCAGCGTGCTGGAGAAGCCGCGCGATGCTGAGGATGCCCGCGAGATGCTGCGCAAACTTTCCGGACAGTCGCACCAGGTGATGACGGCGGTGGCGCTGGCCGATCGTCAGCAGGCGCTGGACTGCGTGGTGACGACGGATGTGACCTTCCGCACCTTAACCGCCACCGACATCGACGATTATATTGCGACCGGCGAACCGATGGATAAAGCGGGAGCCTACGGAATCCAGGGCAGGGGCGGAAATTTTGTCCGCAAAATTAATGGAAGCTACCACGCGGTGGTCGGATTACCTTTGGTTGAGACAGCGGAGTTACTCAGCCATTTCCAGTCACTGCGTGCCGTAAGGGGTCACCATGACGGCTGAATTACTGGTTAACGTCACGCCTTCTGAAACGCGGGTTGCCTATATCGACGGCGGCATCCTTCAGGAGATTCACATTGAACGTGAGGCGCGGCGCGGCATTGTGGGCAATATTTACAAGGGACGGGTAAGCCGTGTACTGCCCGGTATGCAGGCCGCCTTTGTCGATATCGGCCTGGAAAAAGCCGCCTTTCTGCACGCCTCAGACATCATGCCGCACACCGAGTGTGTCGCGGGTGACGAAAAGAAAAATTTTGTCGTTCGCGACATCGCCGAGCTGGTGCGCCAGGGGCAGGATCTGGTGGTGCAGGTGGTCAAAGACCCGCTGGGTACCAAAGGAGCCCGGCTGACCACCGACATCACGCTGCCGTCGCGTTATCTGGTCTTTATGCCGGGGGCATCGCATGTGGGTGTCTCTCAGCGCATTGAGAGTGAAAAAGAGCGCGAGCGGCTCAAAGCGGTGGTGGCAGACTACTGTGACGACCTGGGCGGCTTTATTATCCGTACCGCCGCAGAGGGGATCGGAGAAGAGGAGCTGGCGCAGGACGCCGCGTTTCTCAAGCGTCTCTGGACCAAAGTCAGCGAACGCAAAAAGCGTAACCAGACCCGCTGCCTGCTCTACGGTGAGCTGGCGCTGGCGCAGCGTATTCTGCGTGATTTTGCCGGGGCCGCCCTGGATCGCATCCGGGTCGACTCCCGTCTGACCTGTGAAATGCTGGTGGAATTTACTGCGGAATATATTCCGGAGATGGCGGGTAAGCTGGAGCTCTACAATGGCAAACAGCCTATCTTTGACCTGTTTGATGTCGAAAATGAAATTCAGCGCTCGCTGGATCGTAAGGTTGAACTGAAGTCGGGTGGCTATCTGATCATCGATCAGACCGAAGCGATGACCACCATCGACATCAACACCGGTGCCTTCGTCGGCCACCGCAATCTGGATGAGACGATCTTTAACACCAATGTGGAAGCGACGCAGGCGATTGCCCGCCAGCTGCGACTGCGTAATCTGGGTGGCATCATCATCATCGACTTCATTGATATGAATAATGAAGATCATCGGCGCCGGGTGCTGCATTCGCTGGAGAGCGCACTCAGCAAGGATCGGGTGAAAACCGGGATTAATGGTTTCTCGGCGCTGGGGCTGGTGGAGATGACGCGCAAGCGAACCCGTGAAAGCATCGAGCATATCCTCTGTCAGGACTGCCCGGTCTGTAAGGGACGCGGCACGCTGAAAACGGTTGAGACGGTCTGCTATGAGATTATGCGTGAGATTGTCCGCGTTCATCACGCCTACGATTCCGATCGCTTCCTGGTCTATGTTTCGCCAACGGTGGGGGAGGCGCTGAAAAGCGATGAGTCTCATGCCCTGGCGGAGGTCGAAATCTTTGTCGGCAAGCAGGTTAAAGTGCATGTCGAAGCGCTCTACACTCAGGAGCAGTTCGACGTTGTCATGATGTAACGCCGGCCCGCGCACTGGTTTCTCCGGCTGCCGGGCTGAAAAAACGCCCTTGTTTGGGATAAAATGCGTGTTTTACCGCTTTTGTCTGAAGACGGTCGGGTACGAGAGCCAACTATCCGTCGTTTGCGGAACACAAGGAGAGGCGTGAGTGAGGCAGTTGCCGAGGATTTTGTTACTGCTGGTCGCGGCAATCATCGTGATTGTCGCGCTGCTGGTCAGCGGATTGCGTCTGGTGATGCCGCATCTCGACAGCTATCGCAGCAACCTTCTGCAATTTATCTCCGATCGCAGCGGCGTTCCGGTCAGCGCCAGTCAGCTGCAGGGCAAATGGGAAAATTTCGGTCCCACCCTGCAGGTTCGCGATCTCAGTGTCGATCTCCACGAGAACGGCAAACTCACCATTTCACGCATCAATCTTGCCCTCGACGTCTGGCAATCCCTGCTGCACTGGCGCTGGCAGTTCCGCGACCTCACTTTCTGGCAGCTGCATCTCGACACGAATCGTCCCTTACTCGACAACGATAAAGAGAAAAACAGCTTCCGTCCGGCGCAAATCAACGAACTTTTCCTGCGGCAGTTTGACCACTTTGACCTGCGCGACAGCACCATCGGTTTCCGCACGCCGTCCGGTCAGCATGCCGAGCTGGCCATTCCGCGCCTGACTTGGCTGAATGAGAAAACCCGCCACCGGGCAGAAGGGGAAGTGAGCCTGTCGAGCTTTACCGGCCAGCACGGTGTGGTTCAGGTGCGGCTCGATCTCAACGACAGCAACGGTTTACTGAATGACGGGCGTATCTGGATGCAGGCCGACGATGTCGATGTGCGTCCGTGGCTGGGTCGCTGGATGCGCGACAATACCCGGCTCGACAGCGCCCGCTTCAGTCTGGCGGCGTGGGTGAACCTGCGCGATGGCGACATCTATGCCGGCGATCTGCTGTTGCGTCAGGGCGGTGCCAGCTGGCAGGGCGAGAGCGGACCACACCGGATTGAGGTTGACGGGCTGACCGCGCATCTCTCGCGCTTCCGGAATGGCTGGGTGGTCAATGTGCCGCAGACCCGCCTCAGCACCGACGGCCAGACCTGGCCCGCCGGTCACTTCTCCCTGCTCTGGCGTCCTGAGGATAAGCAGATGTCGGGCACTGACGGCCAGCCTGAGGTCCGGGTGCGCGCCACACAGCTGGTGCTGCGTCATCTTGCCCCTGTTATTCCCCTTTTTGCACCGCTCTCTCCGGCGCTGTTTGAAAACTGGCAGAAGTTACAGCCACAGGGCACCGTTGAGCGACTGGCGCTGGATATCCCGTTAGATCAGCCAGAAAAGACCCGCCTGCAGGTGAAATGGCACGATTTCAGCTGGCAGCAGTGGAAGCTGCTGCCGGGCATCAGTCGGTTGAGCGGGGAGGCTCGCGGCAGTCTGAGCAACGGTCAGGTTAGTGTGGCGATGGGAACCGCCACCGTCCCCTATGGTGACATGTTCCAGGCACCGCTGGAGATTAAACGGGTCACCGGGGCGCTGCGCTGGCTGCGCGATGAACATGGCCTGACGCTGGCGGGTGAGGATCTGGATCTGCAGGCGCGCTCACTCCGGGCGCGGGGCGACTTCAGTTATCAGCAGAACCGTGGCGCGGAGCCGCGTCTCGATATTCTGGCCGGTATCCGGGTCACTGATGCAGGCGATGCCTGGCGCTATTTCCCGGTGCCGCTGATGGGCAGGGGACTCACGCACTATCTGAGCGGGGCCGTGAAGGGGGGCAAAGTCGACAACGCCACGCTGCTGTTTGCCGGTAATCCGGCGCTGTTCCCGTTTAAACACAACGATGGCATGTTCCAGGTCTGGGTGCCGCTGCGGCAGGCGACCTACGCGTTTCAGCCCAAATGGCCGGCGATCAGCAATCTGGATATCGACCTCAACTTCCTGAATGACGGACTGTGGATGCATGCCCCGCTCGCCCGGCTGGGTGACGTTGAAGCGCGCAACGTCAGCGCGGTCATCCCTGACTATCTGAAAGAGAAGCTGATCATCGATGGGGATATCCATGGCGAAGGCCCGCAGGTCGCGGACTATTTTCAGCAGACTCCGCTGAAGTCGTCGCTGGGTGCCGCCCTGGAGCAGCTGCAAATCACGGGCGGCGTAGGGGGGCATCTGAATCTCGATATTCCGCTGGATGGTAAGCAGGTGCACGCGCGCGGCAATGTCGATCTGCATGACAACTCGCTGTTTATCAAACCGTTAAAAACGACTATCGCTAACCTCTCTGGCCGCTTCCGTTACGATAACGGCAATCTGGCCAGTGAAGATTTGCAGGCGAACTGGTTTGGTCAGCCCCTGGGCGTCCGGTTCAGCACCACCGAGAACCCGGATGATTTTGGCGTTAACGTTAAACTGCAGGGCGACTGGCAACCGGCCAGAATCAGCCCGATTCCGGCCGCCGTCAGTAAGCAGCTGGGCGGACATCTGCCCTGGCAGGGGAACGTCGATATCACGCTACCCCATCATGGCGGAGCGCGCTATGAAGTTGCCCTGAACGGCAATGCAAAAGAAGTGAGTAGTCGCTTACCTGCACCGCTCGACAAGAAAGCCGGTGAGACGATGCCGGTTACCATTGAGGCCAGCGGCGACCTGAACCACTTCGATCTCAGCGGCAGCGTCAGCGCAAACCACCGTTTTAACAGCCGCTGGCTGCTGGAGCCGACGCTGCGCGTGGATCGCGGCATCTGGCTGAATGATGCCCAGAAGAAACCCGGGCTGCCCGACCAAGCCGGAATGGTGCTGAATCTGCCTGCGCTGGATGGCGAAGCCTGGGTCGGGATGCTGGCAGCCGGAGGCGCGACGGGCGGCAGGTCGTCAGGTGGCGGCAGCGATTTCCAGACCGGCGGCGTGACGCTGCCCGGCAATATCACGCTGCGCAGTCCGGCGGTCACGCTGGCGGGGCAGCAGTGGCATGAGGTTGAGGCGACGCTGGCACAGCGTTCAGCCGGGAGTGGCAACGTCAGCGTCAGGGCGGAGGAGCTGCGTGGTGAGCTGTCAATGGCACCACAATCCCCGTGGCAGGTGAATCTGGATTACCTGTATTACAATCCGCAGTGGAACAGCGAGACGGCCAGAGGCAGCAAAGCGAGCACTCAGCAGGCCAGTAATATTAATTTCAGTCAGTGGCCGGCTCTGCAACTGCGCTGTAAGGAGTGCTGGGTACTGGGGCAGAAATATGGTCAGGTCTCTGCGATGCTGCAACCCAAAGGGGATACGTTGGCGCTTACTAACGGCAAGGTGGATACCGGCAGTTCACAGCTGAAAATCAGCGGGGAGTGGGTAAATCGCCCGAACGACCCACGCACCTCGCTGAAGGGCACGCTGAAAGGTCCTAATATCAATAATGCGACCAACTGGTTTGGTGTGAATACGCCGCTGCGTGATGCGCCATTCGACATTGCCTATGACCTGCACTGGCGGTCGGCGCCGTGGCAGCCCTCCGCAGAGACGCTGAGTGGCACCCTGAAAACACACTTTGGTAAAGGCCAGATTGCGGATGTGGACACCGGCACGGCTGGCAAGATCCTGCGACTGGTGAGCTTTGATGCATTGCTGCGCAAGCTGCGCTTCGATTTCAGCGACACCTTTACCAACGCGTTCTACTTCGATTCGATTAATGGCACGGCCTGGATCGAGAACGGCGTGATGCGCACTGATAATCTGCTGGTGGACGGGCTGGAAGCTGACATCGCTATGCAGGGCAATCTCGACCTGGTGAAGCGTCAGATCGATATGGAAGCGGTGGTGGCGCCGGAGATTTCCGCCTCGGTGGGTGTCGCGACCGCCTTCGCGATTAACCCGGTGGTGGGCGCGGCGGTTTTCGCCGCCAGTAAGGTACTGGCTCCCTTGTGGAACAGGATATCGTTGCTGCGTTATCACATCAGCGGGCCGCTGGATAAACCGGAAATCAATGAAGTGCTGCGTAAACCGCGTGAAACAGACAACAAGTGAATTTGACGCCGTACCGGAATTACCGCAGGCTATGATTATCTGAGCACATAATGAGTGAGAAACGATGACTCTGAACCTGGTAAGTGAGCAGTTACTGACTGCTAACGGCATTAATCAGCAGGACCTATTTTCCCTGTTAGGGCAGCTTTCAGAACGTCGTCTGGATTATGCCGATCTCTTTTTTCAGTCCAGCTTCCACGAATCCTGGGTGCTGGAAGACAAAATCATTAAAGATGGCTCTTACCATATCGACCAGGGCGTGGGCGTTCGCGCGGTCAGCGGTGAAAAAACCGGCTTCGCCTATGCAGACCAGATTACGCTGAATGCGCTGCGTCTCTCCTCTGACGCCGCTCGCAGCATTGTCCGTGAACAGGGCAACGGCAAGGCACATACGCTTTCTGCCGTCATGAACCGTTCGCTTTACCCGGCGGTCGATCCGCTAAACAGCCTGACGCGTGAAGAGAAAATTGCGCTGCTGCATCGCGTTGACCAGGTCGCCCGTGCGGCGGACCCGCGCGTGCAGGAGGTCAATGCCAGTCTGACCGGCGTTTACGAGCAGGTGCTGGTGGCTGCGACGGATGGCACGCTGGCGGCGGATGTCCGTCCGCTGGTGCGTCTCTCTGTCAGCGTCCAGGTGGAAGATCAGGGTAAACGTGAGCGCGGCGCCAGCGGCGGCGGTGCACGCACCGGTTATGCGTTTTTCCTGGCCGATGAGAATGGCGAAGTGCGTGCGGACGCCTGGGCGCGTGAAGCCGTTCGCATGGCGCTGGTTAATCTCTCTGCCGTGGCGGCCCCGGCGGGCGCATTGCCGGTGGTGCTGGGCGCGGGCTGGCCTGGCGTGCTGCTGCATGAGGCGGTGGGACACGGTCTGGAAGGCGACTTCAATCGCCGTGGCACCTCCGTGTTCAGCGGTAAAATCGGTCAGCAGGTTGCGTCAGAACTCTGCACCGTGGTGGATGACGGCACCCTTGAAGGGCTGCGGGGTTCACTGGCGGTCGATGACGAAGGCGTGCCGGGTCAGTACAACATGCTGATTGAGAATGGCGTGCTGAAAGGCTACATGCAGGACAAGCTGAATGCGCGACTGATGGGCGTCAGCCCGACCGGTAACGGTCGCCGCGAATCCTATGCGCATCTGCCTATGCCGCGTATGACTAATACCTATATGCTGGCCGGCAAATCAACGCCGCAGGACATCATCGAAAGCGTTGAATATGGCATCTATGCGCCCAACTTTGGTGGCGGCCAGGTGGATATCACCTCCGGCAAGTTTGTCTTCTCCACCTCAGAGGCCTATCTGATTGAGAAGGGTAAGATCACCAAACCAGTTAAAGGTGCAACCCTGATCGGCTCCGGTATTGAAGCGATGCAGCAGATCTCGATGGTCGGCAATGACCTGGCGCTGGATAAAGGCGTGGGCGTCTGCGGCAAAGAGGGGCAGAGCCTGCCGGTCGGTGTGGGTCAGCCAACGCTGAAGCTGGACAAACTCACCATCGGCGGCACCGCCTGATGTGACCCCGACAACCCGCCCGCTGGCGGGTTGTCAGCTTTTGCGGTGCAGCTGATACTGTTCCGCAACCTGCTCAAAATAGCCGGTCAGATAGTCGATACAGACCTGTACCTTGAGCGGCAACTTATCCTTCTCGGTATAGAGCGCATAGACCGGTCGCGGATCGGACTGATATTGCGGAAAGAGAATATCGACCTCACCTGCGGTGATCTCATCAATCACCCACATCATCGGCACATAGGCGATGCCGTTACCGGACTTCAGCCAGCGTAGCAGTGTCAGCGAATCATTGGTGACAAACCGTCCCTGCGGGGCCAGCCGGGTGACGATGCCTTCTGGCGCAATCAGCTCGAAGTTGTTGTCGGGCCGTACGCTGTATTCCAGCCAGGAAAAGTTATCGATATCCCCCGGTTTCTCCGGCGTGCCATGCTGCGCCAGATAGCTCCTGGCGGCGCACACCACCATCGGCATCGCGCCAAGGCGACGTGAAAACAGGCTGGAATCTTTTAAGGCCCCGACCCGAATCACCAGGTCCAGACCGTCCGCGATCAGGTCCGGAGCGGGGACGCCGGTCACCAGATTTACGCTCAGCCCCGGATAGTCGCGCAGCATATCGCTGGTCATGCCCGCTAACACGTTCTGTGCCATGGTCGAGGAGCTGCCGATACGTAGCACCCCAATGGGCGTGTTGTTAAACGCATAAAGCTGTTCATGCACCTGCGTCGCTTCCGCCAGCATACGGCGGCAGCCCTGATAGTAGATTTTGCCCGCTTCGGTGAGCCCGATACTGCGGGTACTGCGATTCAGCAGCTTAACCTGTAACGTATCTTCCAGCTTCGCGACGATCTGGCTGATTGAGGAGACACTCAGATGAAGCTGACGCGCCGCCGCGGTAAACGAACCAAGTTCGACCACTTTGGCGAAGACAGACATGCCCTTCAGTCGTTCCATTATTTACTCTGGCTTAAAAGTGATTTAGATCACATTCTGTAGAAAACTTATAGTCAGGCGCGTTATTATAAGCGCGCCGGGGTATCTCCCGGTGACTCTTCATTGCCTGATGCCCTGTGATGATACGCTATTATTAAGCCAGCTGCGGTTTGTATCGCGCTGTCAGCTGGGTTTGCTGTGACAGCTGAAAAGGCAAAGGAGACTCCCGGCAAGGTTGAACTAAGGATTTCTGATGAGTGTGCTTCCGGTATTTGTCATGTTTGGGCTCTCGTTTCCGCCCGTATTCATCGAACTTATTCTCTCACTGATGCTGTTCTGGTTAGTGAAACGTGTGCTGACGCCGAGCGGTATTTACGATCTTGTCTGGCATCCGGCACTTTTCAATACAGCGCTTTACTGCTGTGTGTTTTACCTTGTCTCCCGTTTATTAGTCTGAGGTTTAAGTGAAAGCACTCATAAGAAAAATCGCGCGTTACGCGATTACGCTCCTGCTGGTCATTATTGCTGTGGTTATCATCTTCCGTGCCTGGGTGTTCTATACCGAATCCCCCTGGACGCGTGATGCGCGCTTCGCGGCAGACGTAGTGGCGATCTCACCTGACGTGACCGGCCTGATTACCGACGTTCCGGTGCACGACAACCAGCTGGTGAAGAAGGGCGACACGCTGTTTGTGGTTGACCGTCCACGCTATCAAAAGGCGCTCGAGCAGGCTCAGGCAGACGTGGAATATTACCAGGCGCTGGTGAGTGAGAAACGGCGCGAAGCCGGCCGCCGTAACCAGCTCGGCACTTCGGCGATGTCGCGCGAGGCGATTGAGCAGTCCAACAACGATCTGCAGACCAGCGAGCATCAGCTGGCGAAATCGGTGGCGACACGCGATCTGGCGAAGATCGATCTGGAGCGCACCACCGTGAAAGCGCCCTCCGATGGCTGGGTCACCAACCTGAATGTCTATCAGGGCGAGTTCATTACCCGCGGCTCTGTGGCGGTCGCCCTGGTGCAGCAGCACTCCTACTATGTGCTGGCCTATCTGGAAGAGACCAAGCTGCATGGCGTAGAGAAGGGCTTCCGTGCGGAAGTGACGCCACTTGGCAGCAACATTGTGCTGCGGGGGACCGTAGACAGTGTGGCGGCCGGTGTCACCAACAGCAGCAGCTCGGTTGACAGTAAAGGTATGGCAACGGTCGATTCCAACCTGGAGTGGGTCCGCCTGGCGCAGCGTGTTCCGGTGCGCATCCGTCTGGATCAGCAGCCCGGCAACCGCTTCCCGGCCGGGACAACGGCGACCGTGGTCATTACCGGTCAGGCCGATCGTCAGCCTGAGCAGGTTTCACCGATGGTTCGCCTGTTTAATCGCCTGCGTGAGTTTGGTTAAGAGGGCGATATGATTGAGTTCCTGCGGTTCCCGGTAAAGCTGACCTTTGCGCTGGTGTTAGCGCTGATGGTCGGCTTTCACTTCAACCTCGAAACGCCGCGCTGGGCGGTGATGACTGCCGGTATTGTGGCGGGCGGCACCGCGTTTGCAGCGGGGGGCGATCCCTATTCGGGGGCGCTTCGCTACCGTGGCGTTTTGCGTATTATCGGGACCTTTATCGGCTGTATCGCCGCGCTGACCATCATGATTGCCACCGTTCGTGCGCCTGTTGTGATGCTGCTGCTGTGCTGCATCTGGGCAGGGCTCTGCGTCTGGCTCTCTTCGCTGATCAAAGTTGAAAACTCTTACGCACTGGGACTGGCGGGCTACACCGCGCTGATTATCGTGGTGACCGCTGACGCCAGCGGCGGTCTGACCCTGGTGCCGCAATATGCGGTCGAGCGCTGCAGTGAAATCGTGCTCGGCATTCTGTGTGCCATTCTGGCCGACATGATCTTCTCACCACGCTCGATCAAAAAAGTGATCGATGCGGAGGTCGACTCGCTGCTGGTGGCGCACTATCAGCTGCTGCAGCTCTGCGTTGCCCACGGTGACAAAGAGGAGGTCGATAAAGCCTGGAGCGCGCTGGTCCGGCGCACCACCGCCCTTAACAGCATGCGCAGCCAGCTGATGATGGAGTCGTCACGCTGGAAGAACAGTAACCGCCGGCTGCAGATGCTTAATACCCTGTCGCTGACCCTGATTACGCAGGCAGCCGAAACCTTTCTGATCCAGAATTCGCGTCCGGACTACATCCCCCCTCAGTATCGCCTGATGATTGAAAAGCCCGCCACGACGGTTGATGAGGTGCACAAGCGGATGAAGGTGATGCGGCGGGTGATGGGGGCCAGAGACAAAACGGCCCCGGTGACGCTGAGCAGCTGGGTGGGTGCCGCGACGGAATATCTGCTGCTGCTGAAAGGCATCCGAAGTAACAGCCGGATCACGTCGCTGGAGGAGGAGATCCTGCAGCGCGAGGTGGTGATTCAGGCGCGCTCCGCCGAAACACACCATGCGATGATCAACGGTATCCGCACCTTTGTGGCGACCGCGCTGGGTTCCCTGTTCTGGCTCTACACCGGCTGGACGTCGGGCAGCGGCTGTATGGTCATGCTGGCGGTTATCACTGCGCTGGCGATGCGGATGCCTAATCCACTGATGATGGCAAAAGATTTTCTCTACGGCATGACGGTTGCGGTGCCGCTGGGCGCGCTCTACTTTATGTATGTGCTCCCCTCGACCCAGCAGAGCGCACTGCTGCTCTGCATCGCCATCGGCCTGCTGGGCTTTATCGGTGGCATCTTCATTCAGCGGCGTCAGCTCGGCACGCTGGGGGCGCTGATCGGCACGCTTAACGTGCTGGTTCTCGATAATCCGATGCAGTTCCACATCAACGTCTTTCTCGACAATGTGCTCGGCCAGGTCATCGGCTGCTTTGTGGCGATGATGGTTATTCTGCTGATTCGAGACAAATCGAAGGCCCGCACCGGCCGTAAGCTGCTGAACCGCTTTATGTATGCGGCGGTTTCAGCCATGACGACTAATCAGGCGCGTCGGCGTGAAAACCATCTGCCGGCCCTCTATCAGCAACTGTTTCTGCTGCTGAACCTGTTTCCGGGCGATATCAATAAATACCGTATTGCCCTGACGCTGATCATCGGTCATCAGCGGCTGCGTGACGCAGACATCCCGATCAACGCGGATCTCTCTGCTTATCACCGGCAGCTGCGCTATACCGCTGACCGGGTCATCTCTGCCAGCAGCGATGACAAGCGGCGCTACTATTTTGAACGCCTGCTGAAAGAACTGGACCTCTATCAGGAGAAACTGGTCCATTACGAGGCACCAGTCAGCGTAACGGAACCGGTAAAACGCCTGGCCTTGATGCTGGATAAGTACCAGAACACGCTCATCCAAATCTGAATCTGGCCGCTGCGATCGGCAGCGGCCTGCGCAATCCCCGCCCGTCACAAAACCTGTCGCTTTTGCCAACTATACTCTTCAGACGGAAGCGTAAAACTGACAGGAGCGAATCAATGACATCACTGCAACAGAGCGAGCTGTTTCAGACCGGCTATCTGGCAGACGGCCAGTGGCACCTGGCGACATCCACCTTTGACGTAACCAATCCGGCAACCGGCGAGGTCATTGCGCAGGTCGCCAAAGCGGGCAAGGCTGAAACGGAACAGGCGATCGCCGCAGCAGAACGCGCCTTTCCCGCCTGGCGTGCGCAGACGGCAAAAGCGCGTGCTGAGATTCTCACTCGCTGGTACCAGCTCATCATCGAGAACAAACGCTGGCTGGCCGAACTGATGACGACGGAACAGGGCAAGCCGCTGAAAGAGGCGGAGGGCGAAGTGGAGTATGCCGCCAGTTTTATCCAGTGGTTTGCCGAACAGGCGAAGCGAGCCAATGGCGAGATCATTCCGCCCGCCAAAGCGGGTTCCCGCATCCTGGCCACCCGTGAACCGATTGGCGTTGTGGCGGCCATCACACCGTGGAACTTCCCGATGGCGATGCTGACCCGCAAGCTGGGACCCGCACTGGCCGCGGGCTGTACCGGCATCATCAAACCCGCTAATAACACGCCACTCTCCGCCTTTGCCCTGCTGGCCCTGGCGAAACAGGCTGGCGTCCCGGATGGCGTGCTGAACGCCGTAGCGGGTGACACCCATGCCATCAGCGACGCCATTATGGCCAGCAAAGCGGTGCGGAAGATTTCGTTCACCGGTTCAACCCAGGTGGGCAAGCTGCTGATGCGCAATGCCGCCGAAACCATGAAGAAAGTTTCTATGGAGCTGGGCGGTAACGCGCCTTACATCGTCTTTGACGATGCCGACATCGATGCCGCCGTACAAGGTGCTATTGCGAACAAATTCCGCAATGCGGGTCAGGTGTGCGTCAGTGTGAACCGTTTCTACATCCACAACAGTGTTTACGATCGTTTCACCACGCAGCTGGCCGCAGAGGTGAACAGGCTTAAGGTGGGTAATGGCCTGGACGAGGGCGTGATTGTCGGGCCATTGATTGAAGCGTCGGCGGTGGAGAAAGTGGAGCAGCACGTCAATGACGCGCTGGCAAAAGGTGGCAAACTGCTGGCAGGCGGCGAGCGCCATGCGCTGGGCGGCAACTTCTGGCAGCCAACCGTGATCGCCGAAGCACACGAAGGGATGCAGCTCGCGCAGGAAGAGACCTTTGGCCCGGTTGCCGCCTGCTTCCGCTTCGATGATGAAGATGAGGTGATCCGCCGCGCCAATGATACGCCATTTGGCCTGGCCGCCTACTTCTACACGCAGAATCTGCAGCGGGTGTTCCGCGTTTCAGCGGCGCTGGAAAGTGGCATGATCGGCATTAACGAATGTGCCGTTTCAACCGAGCTGGCACCCTTTGGCGGCGTCAAAGAGTCGGGTCTGGGCCGTGAAGGTTCGGTACTCGGCATGGAAGAGTATCTGGAGGTCAAAGCGCTGCATCTGGGCGGTTTGGGCTAGCAGAAGGGCACGGGCGGCGAAGGTCGCCCGCAGACGGAGCATGGGAGCCGTCAGCATGAAAACCGAGCGTTTTGATTTTAATGAAATTGTCGACCAGGCCCATTTTTTCCGCCAGTTCAGCGAGCGATTCGCGCTGGATGAGCGTCGCATCTGCGATCTGGATGGGTTATGGGATGTGGTGACGGGGGATCTGCTCCCGATGCCGCTGGAGATTGAGTTCATCAATCTGGGCAGAGGACAGCGACGGCGTTATGGGGCCCTGATTTTACTCTTTGATGAAGCTGAAGAGGAGCTGGAAGGTCAGCTTCACTTTAACGTCAGATGAAAAAAGGCCCCGGCGAGCGGGGCCAAAGGGTTCGTCATGATAGTGACGAGGAATTACTTATAAAGCTGTGCGGTGATGTGGTAGTTGTCACCGGTGCGCGCCTCGATCACTTTATAGGCGCTGGCACCCTGTTCATCGGCTTTCTGAGACAGTTCAGCGCGATAATCCATCGGTGCACCCGCGGTACCACTGATGGTTACGGTGCCCGCAGGCTGCAGGTTCTGCGTCTGATCGCCGCTTACCAGCTGCGCGGCGGAAGCGCCGAAAGCCATAACGGAAAGCAGACTGACTGTAGCGATGGTTGTTTTGATGTTCATGTTCGTCTCCTCATTACATTCAACAACCTGCGGCTAATCATTGGTGCGGGTCGTCGATATTTTCAACGCCACAAGGCGTCATCACAGTAAATTATTTATACAGCTCAGCGGTCACATGCCAGGTATTGTCCTGATTGTTTTCGATGATGCGATAGTGGCTTGCGCCCTGCGCATCCGCTTTCTCCGACAGGACCTGACGAATATGCGTCTGGTCGCCGTTACGGCCCGCAATGCTGATGGTCTGGTTCATTGACTGCAAACCCTGCGCCTGTTCATTGGAAACCAGGCTGGCGGCACTGGCACCTGCTGAAAACAGAGCGATGCTCAGTGCAGCGATGGCAAGTTTAGTTTTCATTTTCTGCTCTCCTGAAATTCTGCTTACGCTCTCCGGCACGCGGCTTATCGCGTCAGACGGAGTGAGGCGACGCCTTAGTTATAGAGCGCGGCGGTCGCGTGATAATTGCCGTTGTTGTAAGCCTCAATGACGCGATAGGCTTTTGCGCCCTGCTGATCGGCTTTGTCGCTCAGTTTCTGTCGGATATCCATCGGTGAGCCCGCTACGCCGCTGACACTGATGGTGCCGACAGCCTGCAGATCCTGTGCCTGAGAGGCGGTGATAGATTCTGCTGCCACAGCACCGAATGACAGGGCAGAGAGCACGCTAAGAGCAGCGATGGTAGTTTTTACGTTCATGAAATTTTCCTCGTCGTCTGTTTTTATCTTTTTAGTTAGTGTGATTTGCATCACGAAAAGAAGTATAGGACTAATAACGTCAGAAATTAATACCGCGCTAATAATGTTTTTTTGTGATTCTTTATCCTTATGGCTACTTTTAATAACCGGACGTTATAAAAACAGGGTGAAAAATGAGCTTTGAGCGTGTTTTAACAGCAGAAACAAGGGGATAAATGACTTTAACGTTTCGTGCGAAAGAGGGTGGTATATCGGGCTGGTGTTTGATCTGGATCCGGGCAATGCGGCCGGATTAGTGATGTAAAGCAGTGTAAAATAGCGCAAAAGGTGAAGCAGACGACGCTATCTGACCACCAGCCTGCTGCCTGAAAACGGGGGCAAGCCTCGCAGAACGGCAGTCACGAGAGGAGCGCGTAACGGGAAGAGGAGAAGCGCAAACCGCAGAGAAAGCGCGGGCAGAGAGATGAACTGACGACCAGGCGCAGGATGGCCGGCCGCCAGTCAGCGATCAGAGTTCCTGTTCAAACAGGTTGAGGATCGCGCTATGCAGTTGCTTGACCGTGAAGTCACGCGCACGGGTAATAAAGATGGTGTCATCCCCGGCAATGGTGCCAAGAATTCCTTCCGACTTTCCTAATGAATCCAGCAGGCGTGCAATCAGCTGTGCTGCGCCCGGACTGGTGTGAATGACCACCAGCGCATCGTTATAGTCGATATCCAGCACCAGGTTTTTTAACGGGCTGGTGGTCGTCGGCACACCCAGTTCGGCAGGCAGGCAATAGACCATTTCCATTTTGGCATTACGGGTGCGCACTGCGCCAAACTTGGTCAGCATCCGCGAGACTTTGGACTGGTTGATATTTTCAAAGCCCTCATCCTGAAGCGCCTGAACAATTTCGCCCTGGGAACTGAATTTTTCTTCTTTTAATAAGGCCTTGAAAGCCTTGATCAGATCGTCTTGTTTCGATGGGTTTCGCATAGGTTACCAATAAATAGAAAGAATAACCGCGCATCCGCCCGCGGCAGAGTGGTGATTATGCATTTAAATGCATTTTTATGCAATCGGTCGATTGATGAGCAGGGTTCGGGCGGCTAGCGGGCGGCGATAATAGCAAATAAATCCCTTCAGACCAAAACCCCTGTCACAGCCCCGAAAGGCGAAGGTTGCAAAGTTGTTATACTATTGGTGGTGTAGTAACAGAAAACGAACATAGCCGTTCTCTGTCTGACGACGGCACGGTTGTCGGTCATTCAGGCGACATGATAAGTAACTTTTGAATCCGGCGATTAAGTGTGAAAACACGTAGAATTAACAGCGGATTATCATTATCGCCTGAGCAGTTGATTAAGGTCTGACACAGATAGAATTTCGGCCCATCTCTGCCCCACCTTAATAAGGAGTCAAGAATGAAAGTTGCCGTTCTCGGTGCCGCTGGCGGCATAGGCCAGGCGCTCGCACTTCTGCTCAAAACCCAGCTTCCGGCAGGTTCAGCACTCTCACTGTATGACATCGCCCCGGTGACACCGGGTGTTGCCGTTGATCTCAGCCATATTCCCACCGCCGTCACTATTGAAGGGTTCAGCGGAGAAGACGCGACGCCAGCCCTGAAAGGTGCCGACGTGGTACTGATTTCAGCAGGTGTCGCACGCAAACCCGGTATGGATCGTGCGGACCTGTTTAATGTTAACGCCGGTATCGTCCGTAACCTGATAGAACAGGTGGCGGCAACCGCGCCAAAAGCCCTGATCGGGGTGATCACTAACCCCGTCAACACCACCGTTGCTATCGCGGCGGAAGTGCTGAAAAAGCATGGCGTTTACGATAAGAACCGTCTGTTTGGCGTCACCACGCTGGATATCATTCGCGCCAATACTTTTGTCGCGGCACTGAAAGGCAAGCAGCCTGACCAGGTTGAAGTGCCGGTGATTGGCGGCCACTCTGGCGTGACCATTCTGCCGCTGCTCTCTCAGGTTAAAGGGGTGAGCTTCAGCGATCAGGAGGTGGCGGATCTGACCAAACGTATTCAGAACGCCGGCACTGAGGTCGTGGAAGCCAAAGCCGGTGGCGGTTCGGCCACGCTGTCGATGGGGCAGGCAGCTGCGCGTTTCGGGCTGTCACTGGTTCGCGCGCTGAATGGCGAAGCGAACGTGGTGGAGTGTGCCTATGTGGAAGGCGAGGGCGAACATGCGCGCTTCTTCTCACAGCCGCTGCTGCTGGGTAAAAACGGGATTGCTGAACGCAAGCCGATCGGTACACTCAGTGCGTATGAGCAGCAGGCGCTGTCAGGCATGCTGGAAACGCTGAAGAAAGATATTGAACAGGGAGAGGCGTTCGTTAAGCAGTAGCAGACGTCACTGACTGAAAACGCCCGGCTTTGGCCGGGCGTTTTGCATTCATGACAATATCAAAACAGATGCCTCTGACCGCCACTGAGACGTTCAGAGTACAGGGAATACGGGCAGAAGAGGAAAGCGTCCCGCGCCATGGACGGCGCGGGCCGAGCGGCCAGGGATTGGCTTTAGCGCCTTTCCGATCTGCCCGTGTTCCCTGTGCAGGCTCGATCTTACCGCGACTCACCCTGTACTTCACGTCCCCGACTCTGCCAGGCATGCTCTCTTACAGGCCACCCGATTTATAGGCACGGGCCGCCGGTGTCCCGTTACTGGCAGGCAGCTTCTTACCCAGGGTCTCCATGCGCATCTGGAACGGCGGGAACGGCATCTCAATACCGTGCTGCTCAAATCCGCGCAGGATGAGCTGATGCAGCTCGTGACGCAGGGGCATACGATGTCCCATCTCCGCGGCATGCACCCGGAGTTCAAACAGCTGAATCCCCTGCTGCAAATCGACGAGGAAGGCTTCCGGCTGCGGTGTATCCAGCACATAACTGCAGCGTTCCGCCGCCTGCGTCAGGATGGTGGTGACCTGTTCACTGCTCACTTTGGCCGGGGCCGGGATGGTAAGCACCACACGCGTAACGGAATCGGAAAGCGACCAGTTAATAAACTGTTCGGTGATAAAGGCCTTGTTCGGCACGATAATCTCTTTACGGTCCCAGTCGGTAATGGTGGTGGCACGGGTGTTGATCCGCGTAATGCTGCCGGTCAGGTCGCGAATCGTCACGGTGTCGCCAATACGAATCGGTTTTTCAAACAGGATGATCAGGCCTGAGATAAAGTTGGCAAAAATCTCCTGCAAACCAAACCCCAGTCCCACACCTAATGCGGCAACCAGCCACTGCAGCTTCGACCACTCGATGCCGATCATGGAGAAACCAATGAGTCCGCCAATCAGCAGCAGCAGATATTTGGTCAGTGTGGTGATGGCGTAGCCGGTGCCCGGCGTCAGATTAAGATGCTGTAACAGCGCCAGCTCAAGCAGGGCTGGCATGTTGCGCACCAGCTGAGTCGTGATGATAAACACCAGTATGGCAATCAGTACCGACCCCAGGGTAATCGGCTGAATCGACTCCACGCCCTGCACGGAGGTACTGACATCCCACAGCTGAATATTTTCCAGGAAGCCGAAGGCCGAGTGAATTTCGGACCACAGGACAATCACCGAGACCAGGGCGATCAATGTCAGAAGGGAGCGCACCAGTCGCAGCGACTGCGCACTGATCGCATCCAGGTCGATCACCGGCTCCTCAACTTCAATCGCGTCGGTGTTCTGGTTACCTTGCTCTTTCTCTTCTTCACTGCGCGCCCGGTTCGCCAGCATATCGGCACGGCGCTGACGGGCGCGATCAAAGCCCAGACGCCGCCGCTGAATCAGCATCCAGCGGCGGATGATGTGATAGATGACCAGCAGCAGGAACCAGATAGCGACTGAGGTTTCCAGACGGGCCAGCAGCGCCTGCGCAGTCGCCAGATACCCTACGGCAGAGGCGAGGGCTGCCATCAGCGGCATGGCGATCATCATGTTCCAGAGCATCCGGTTCACTATGTTATCGCCGTTTCCCTCTTTATCGAGATAGAGCGGGATGCCGGAACGCTTCAGGCTGACGGTGACGATGCTGATGGCCCCGCAGATCAGGATGAAACAGAGGCGGCCCAGCGATGCTGAGAACTTCCGGTCTTCAAGATTACCAAAGGCGATAAGCAACATGATCAGCGGCACAATCAGCCCGATACTCAGCGAGTAGTAGCGCATGGCGCGCGCGACCCGGTTCTGCGGCCAGCGGAAATGGACGATGAACAGTCCGTTGGGGCGGGCAAAGGCGGCGCTGATCATGAATGCCCACAGCAGCGGCAGCGTGGCGGTAATGCCATCACCAATCGCCACTGCGATAGGGTAGGGCCAGGCGTTCTGCAGGCCATACCCCAGCGTACCCCACAACACCGGCAGCGGCAGCGCCACCAGAATCGACCAGAACACGGTGCGGATGGTCAGACGGAAGCGATCCTGTGTCACTTTGCCGACTTTGCTGGCAGAACGATCCAGAAAAGCATTGAAGTGGCGGCGCGAGCTGATACTGAAGCCAACCAGCAGCAGCGCACCAATAATCGGCAGCACCGTGTTGCGACTGGTAAACATCATTGCTATCGCTTTCCCAAGCTGACCCAGCGTATCCAGCGACAGCAGCCGGGAAAGATCTCTCGCCAGGTCCAGCGGATAGCTCAGCCCAATCGGGCTGACGTCGGCGGTCCAGAAGAGATAGCGGTGCGTCGCATCTTTGACTTCACTGAGCGCATCCTGAAGCTGTGTATTGCCGACCTTCAGCTTGGTGATCTCCAGAATCAGCGTGTCACAGCCGGAGATCAGCGAATTGAGCAGTTCACGCTGGGTACGGAGCTGCGCATCGAGGATACGCTTCTGCTCGGCGGTAAAGGGCTGACCATTGGCCTGATGCCCCTTGCGCAGGGTTTCCTGCTGCGCCATCAGATCTTCGTAGTAGAGACGCTGCACGCGAAGTTGCGCCATCTCGCTGTCAATCTGCTGGGACTTTGGCATCTCGGGCAGCCGCGCAACCTGAGCCCGCAGCGCTTCACCCAGCAGGTTAGAGGCACCCAGCCACTGCGACTGCTCACGCAGCGTCGAGAGAGCCTGACGAACCTGAATGATCTGGTTAGTGGCGAGACGCTGTTGCGACGCAACCAGATCCATCCGCTGCGCCTGCTGATTCAGGGCGACAGAGAGTTCACGGTTAACCCGGAACTGATCGCTGATGTCCTGCGGCAAATCACCGCTGTTTTCTGCCAGCTGCTCGGTGCGGGCCAGCGCAACTTCGGCTTCGCGTTGCCGCTGGTCATTGAGTTGATTGCGCAGCGCCTGCAGGTAGTTATCCAGCTGCGTTGCTTTACGCTGATGGGCTTCCGCCCGCATCCGCGCCAGTTCCTGACGGTTATTGGCAGAGAGTTGTGCCAGGTCAAGCTCATCGACGAGTGCTTTATTCGCCGCATTTTCCGCCTGGCGAGCCGCCAGCTGAAGCTGCCCCTGCGGTGAGCTGCTGTTGCTGGCACTCTGCAGACGACGCTCACTCTCCGTCATCGCCCGGCGGGCATCCGTCTGCTGCTGCGGCAGTTGCGACAGGGAATCACTGATTTCCCGCGCCCGATCCTGCTCCTGGCGCGCCTGCCGCCCCTCTTCCAGAAGCTGACTGCTGACCTGCAGGATCTCCTGATCCAGTTCGGCGCTGCTCATATTACTGCGTACTGTTTTTCCGCTGTCGCTGAGCGTGGCGATCTGCTGGCGCAGCTCCCGCGCCAGACGCGGAAAATCATCAATGACCTGCTGATACTGCGCTGCGCGCTCCAGGGAGTCATCACGTTCAGAGAGGAAATTCAGGGCGGCTTCAATCGACTGGATCTGCTCTGCCTGCGCGGGCGAGCTTTTGGCCGATTTTATCTCTTCCAGCTGCTGTTTGAGCTGGCTGGCGTCAGGAAGGCTGGCCGCAAAGGCCGGGCTGCTGAGCCAGAGGCTCAGCAGCAGGAGGAGAATCGAACGCACGGAGGACACTCAATTTAGTCGACGATGACGTCGGAGAGGTCTGTCGCGACCGGCAGCGCCAGGGCCAGCGGTTGTCCCAGACGGGTTTTACTTTCCGCTTCCAGGCTTTCAGCCAGTTTGACGCGACCCGGTGCGAACAGGTTGATGACGGTAGAGCCGAGTTTGAAGCGACCCATCTCCTGACCTTTCAGCAGGACCACGGCGCCTTCATCATCCGCTGCCGGATAGTGCCAGCGCTTAATTACGCCTTCACGCGGTGGCGTAATCGTGCCTGCCCAGACGGTTTCGATACTGCCAACAATGGTGGCGCCCACCAGGATCTGCACCATCGGCCCGATATCGGTTTCAAAGTAGCAGATGACGCGTTCGTTACGGGCGAACAGATTCGGGATGTTACGCGCGGTCAGCGGATTGACCGAGTAGAGATCGCCAGGCACATAGATCATCTCACGCAGGATACCGTTGCACGGCATATGAACGCGGTGATAATCACGCGGGGCCAGATAGGTCGTGACGAATTCGCCCTCCACAAACCGGGCCGCCATTCGCTCATCACCTGCCAGCAGTGCCTCAAGCGAGTAGTGATGACCTTTGGCCTGGAAAATCTGGTCACCGTCGATGTGGCCGAGCTGGCTGATAGCGCCATCTGCGGGCAGGGCGATCAGGCTGGCGTCAGCATCCACCGGACGCGCATCCTCTTTCAGCGGACGCACGAAAAAGTCATTAAATGTCCGATAGCTGGCGGTGTCGGGCTTTCGTGCTTCCGCCATGTCGACTTTGTAAAACCAGACAAAGATGTCAATGACCAGTTTGGTCAACCAACCACCGCGGCGACTGGCGCCCCAACCGGCGAGTTCAGTCAGCCATTTCTTCGGGAGAATATGATTCAAGCCGAGTTTTAAACGATCAAACACCTTAGCCTCCTGGCTATTTTATGACGTTGAAAAAAGGAAGCGGATTGTAGCAGTGCCCCGTTCTGATGGCGACTATACCTGATTCCGCGCATGCTGCACGGTCTGGATCGACGAACGGAAGGCACCTCGCAAAATCTTCTGGTCAGACCGGATCACGCGGTTATACCGGTTAACTCTCACCGTCAGGGAAATTTTTACGCGTTTTTACCTGCGCCATGCTCTCCAGGATACGGTGGTAGTTGTCGAAACGGGAGCGATGAATTTTACCGGCTTCCACCGCTTCACGAATCGCACAGCCCGGGTCGCTGCCATGTTTGCAGTCGCGGAATTTGCATGCACCCAGGAAGGCGCGAAATTCGACAAATCCGCGGGTAATCTGTTCCGGCTCCAGGTGCCATAAGCCGAACTCGCGCACGCCGGGTGAGTCGATAACATCCCCGCCGTGCGGGAAGTGATAGAGCCGTGAGGCGGTGGTGGTGTGCTGACCTAAGCCGGAGCCGTCTGACACCTCGTTGGTCAGAATCGCGAGCTGCTCTTCTTTGTCGAAGCCGAGCAGGGCGTTCAGCAGGCTCGACTTGCCGACGCCGGACTGACCGGCAAAGATACTGACGCGATCGGTTAAGGCGGCTTCGAGATCGTCCAGGCCATTTTTCGCCCGGCTGGAGACCATCACTACGCGATAGCCAATCGCACGGTAGATATCCATCTGCTCATCGACCACGGCGCGCGCGCGCTCATCCAGCAGATCGGTTTTGTTGAGGACCAGTAGCGGCTCGATCTCCAGGGTCTCGCTGGCCACCAGATAGCGATCGATGATGTTAAGCGACAGTTCCGGCAGGATCGCAGAGACAATAATGATCTGATCGATGTTGGCCGCCATCGGCTTCACACCGTCATAAAAATCGGGACGGGTCAGCACGCTGGTGCGTTCATGCACCGCTTCCACAATCCCTTTGCCGCCGCTGGTTGCCGGACGCCACAGCACCCGATCGCCGGTCACCAGCGAACGGATCGTGCGGCGGATATTGCAGCGGTGGGCAACGCCTGCGCTATCCTCAACGTCAGCGTGCATGCCGAAACGGCTGACAACAACCCCATCTGCGGCTTCCCCAAACAGGTTGTCGTCCGCTTCCGGGCGCTCTTTACGCTGATTGAGACGGCGATCGTGGTTAGCGCTTACGCGGCGTTGTTGGCCCTTCGACAGTTTATTTTTACTCACTCACCCTCACAGCATTAGCCAGATTTCGCCCGGCTGGGCAAAACGTCTATGATACACCTTATTCATTGTGAATGACGACTATAGCAACCGCAGGAAACAGCATGGCTACTGGAAATGAACAGAACCTGATCTGGATTGATCTTGAGATGACCGGGCTTGATCCGGCTCACGACCGTATTATTGAGATTGCGACCCTGGTGACTGATGCCAACCTGAATATTCTGGCAGAAGGGCCGGTTATCGCGGTTCATCAGTCTGACGCGCAGCTGGCGCTGATGGATGAGTGGAATGTCCGCACCCATACCAACAGCGGTCTGGTTGAGCGGGTGAAGGCGAGCACGATTGACGATCGCGCGGCGGAGCTGGCCACCCTGGAATTTCTGAAGCAGTGGGTGCCGGCGAACACCTCACCTATCTGCGGCAACAGCATCGGGCAGGATCGGCGCTTCCTGTTTAAGTACATGCCTGAGCTGGAGGCGTACTTCCACTATCGCTATCTGGATGTCAGCACCCTGAAAGAGCTGGCCCGCCGCTGGAAACCCTCTATCCTGCCAGGCTTCAAAAAAGGCGGCACACACCAGGCGCTGGATGATATCCGCGAGTCAGTGGCGGAGCTCGCTTACTACCGCGAACACTTTTTGCAGCTTTAATCCGCGAAGGGTGCGCATGAAATCGCCAGGTTGCCCATTTAATCGGCAAACGCGCTGAAAACGAAAAATTCTGCTTTCAGACGCTTGCAGCAGCAACGATTTCTCGTATAATGCGCACCCCGTACCGGTGAAGAATTTAGTGTCGGTACAAGGCGCGGGAATAGCTCAGTTGGTAGAGCACGACCTTGCCAAGGTCGGGGTCGCGAGTTCGAGTCTCGTTTCCCGCTCCAG
>NZ_JAALFQ010000017.1:0-40210 GCF_011800365.1 Pantoea sp. EKM103V
GCCTGTCTGTTTGTCTTTATAAACCTCGGATCGGTCTGCACACACTGTCTTTACAACGGCGCGGTGGGATTCAGTCATCTCTTCAGCAGCAAAATGCGGCTCTGGACGCTGATTCTGGGGGGCATCGGCGGCGTGCTGGCACTGGCGGGAGTCTGGTCTTACTTTCTGGAGTGGCTCAGCCTGCTGGGCATTGTGGTGCCGCCGTTTGGCGCGGTGATGATCGTGGATTTGATCTTTATGGCGCGCATCAGCGAACAGCGTCCGGCACAGCGTTTCCGCGGTACCGCGTTCGCCGCCTGGGCGATTGGCAGCCTCTGTGCGGTGATCGCTCATGTGGCCTTTCCGCAGTTCGGTGAAGCCGTCATTGGCCTGGTCACGGCCGCCCTCAGTTACAGCCTGATTAGCAAACTGCGCATGCCGCGCCCGGAAATGGAGAACAGTCATGCCCGACTACAGCGTTAATTCCACCCCCTACGCCTGGCCGTTCGATGGCCATTTTACCCCGGCTGACACTGCCCTGATCGTCATTGATATGCAGACCGACTTCTGCGGCGTGGGTGGCTATGTCGATAGCATGGGCTATGACGTCAGCCTGACCCGTGCGCCCATCGCCCCGCTGCAGCAGGTGCTCGCCGCGATGCGTGCACGGCAGTTTCCGGTTATTCATACCCGCGAAGGGCACCGGCCCGACCTCAGTGACCTGCCAGCCAATAAGCGCTGGCGGTCGCGGCGGATGAATGCCGGGATTGGCGATGTGGGGCCGTGTGGCCGCATTCTGGTGCGGGGTGAACCGGGCTGGGAGATTATCCCGGAGCTGGCGCCGCTGCCGGACGAAGTGGTGGTGGATAAGCCGGGCAAGGGCTCGTTTTACGCCACCGATCTGGAGCTGATTCTGCGCAGTCGCGGCATCCGCAATCTGATCCTGACCGGCATCACGACGGATGTCTGCGTTCACACCACGCTGCGCGAAGCCAACGATCGCGGCTTTGAGTGTCTGGTGCTCTCCGACTGCTGCGCGGCAACTGAACGGCGTCACCACGAGGCGGCGCTGAGCATGATCCATATGCAGGGCGGCATTTTCGGCGCGGTCGCCTCGTCTGCGGCGCTGCTGGACAGCCTGGGCGCATAGCGGTCTGCTGCTGATACGGATAGCCCGGGCGCACCGATGCGTTCAGGCTATCCTTCCGGCCGTTACGCCTGCGGCGTCGTCTCTGGCGCGGCGGAGGTCATCAGCGCCGCAAGCTGATCGGCGGGCACCGCCTGACTGAAGAGATAGCCCTGCAACTGATTACAGCCTGCATCCGCCAGCGCCGACATCTGTCCCGGCGTCTCGACACCTTCCGCCGTCACCATCAGGCCCATGGCATGCCCCAGTTTCACCACCGACTCCACAATCGCCACGGAATTTTCCGCCACGCCCAGCGACTGGGTGAAAGAGCGATCGATTTTGATTTTATCGACCGGGAAGGTACTCAGATAGTTAAGGCTGGAGTAGCCGGTGCCGAAATCATCCAGCGCAATGCGGAAACCCGCTTCACGCAGCGCCACGATAATCGCGCGCGCCTCCCGTTCATCCTCAATCAGCACGCCTTCGGTGATCTCCAGCTCCAGGCGTCTCGGATCGCCGCCGTGCTGGCTGACAATCGCCATGATCCGCTCGACAAAGCCCGCCGATCGGAACTGCACGGGCGAGACGTTGACCGCCACCAGCAGCGTCGGGAAACGCTGCTGCGTGGCACAGGCTTCAGCGAGCACCCACTCACCCAATGGCATAATCAGGCCGGTCTCTTCGGCAATCGCAATAAACTCACCGGGTGCGATCAGGCCGCGTGTCGGGTGGTGCCAGCGCAGCAGCGCCTCAATGCCGACCATCTGCTGACCGCCGATGTCCATCAGCGGCTGATACCACACCTCCAGCCCCTGACGGCTCTGCAGCGCGGAGCGCAGATCCGCCGCGATAGCCTGGCGGGTGCGCACCGACTCATCCATCGCCCGTTCAAACTGACGATATTTACCACGCCCGCCGCTTTTGGCTTCATACAGCGCGATATCCGCTTTGCGCATCAGCTCCAGCCGGTCGATACCGTCTCTGGGCGCGAGGGAGAGCCCGATACTGGCACCGCTCCATACTTCGCTGCCAAACAGCGTCACAGGCAGGGCCAGCTCGTCGACGATACGCTGGGCCAGACTCTGCGCCTGGCCCAGGTTTTCGACATCCGGCATCACCACAATAAATTCATCGCCCCCGATGCGTCCCACAGTGTCGCTGGCGCGCACGATCCGGCTCAGGCGCTGCGCCACGGCGATGATCAGCTCATCACCGGCGTGATGACCATAGGTGTCGTTGATGGTTTTGAAGCGGTCGAGGTCGATCAGCAGCAGGGCCACCCGCTGATCGTGGCGCGTCGCCAGCGCCAGTGCCTGCGTCATGCGCTCTTCAACCAGCGCGCGATTGGGCAGACCGGTCAGCACATCATGAAACGCCAGATGCTGCGCCTGCGCCTCTGAGGCGCCGAGCCGCAGCATCGACTGCGACAGGCTGACCAGCGAATGCCAGAGTCGCCACACCATATAGAGACACAGCAGGGAGATCGCCAGCACCGCCAGCCCGGTTGAAGGGCCGATGGTCCGCAGCATCTGCGCACCGGGACGGGAGGGAACCCACTCCAGATACCCCACCGGATCGCCCGCCTGCGCCACCAGCAGATAGCGCGCCGCGCTGCCTGGCTGCGCCGTGCCGTCCGTGAAGTGCAGATCCTGAAGCTGATTGCGTTCCGCCAGGCTCGCCAGATAGCCATCATCCAGAAATTTCAGGCTCACCAGCCGGAAACGGGGCAGGGTGCGGTTCTCCTGCTGTATATTGCCGACGGCCAGGGCGGCGGCACGGTTCGTGACCCGCGCATAGTCGGCCCTGTCCGGGCGCGCCGGATCGGTGACCAGCGTACTCTGCAACACCTCACCCGCCAGCGGATCGCTATCCGGCGCAGCGACCGGCTGGCCCTCGCGCCAGACTCTGACGATTTGGTTCTGCTGATCCAGCACCATAATCAGCTGATGACCGAACATTTCATAGAGCCATTCACCGATGTTCTCATCCAGCCAGCGGTCGCTGTTGCTCGCTGAGAGGTGCTGCTCAAGCGGCGCCCAGCGCGACAGGCTGTGCAGCTGGCGCAGATGTTCATTCAGGCTCTGCGAAAACGAGGCTTCAATCATCCGCTGCTGTTGCTGCCGGGCTTCGGCGTTAGTGAGTGAGGTGCCGATAAACAGCGCCGTGCCGGCACCCGCAAAGGTGAGCAGCAGGATGGCGACCAGCGGTACCAGCACTTCACGCAGAAAACTGCGGCGGAAATCAGCGGAAAGTTTAATGCTATTAATCATATTGTTGTTTTTCTCAGCGACGGCGGGGCACAGTTTAAAATTAGCAGACAAGACTCTGTCGTCTACATTCAGCGGGGGTTATAGTGAGTCCGGCAGCAATTTTTGCTGTCGCAGGGGAACGAAAAGGGTCAGAAAAGCGAAACGGTTATATCAGGCGGGTTAATGATATCGGCCAGGGCCGCAGGCAACTTCTGTCACTGTCCGCCCTGGCTGAAAGGCAAAAGAGGCGCATCGGGGGCGCGGGCTGGCGAGGCTTTCCTGTCAACTTTGCAGGTATGGTTCATACTTGAACCCATTGATTGTATGACAGACGGATGACCGTGAAGACAACGGTTACTGCATGTGTCACTTATCTGACAACCCGGTGTTGTCAGCTTACTAAAAGGGAAAATAATGCCATTGTTATTCGGTGAGTTATCTGGTTTCCCGTCGTGGGTTCCTGTTGTATTACTCGTCTCGCTTTCATTTGTACTGGGTTTTCTGGGCCGTCTTATCCTGCTCGCGTTTATCCGCTACTGGCAGAGTCGCGACAGGAAGCTGTTCAAATCGCTGGAGAAGCACCTCAGTGGGTCGATGTTCTTTTTCATCCCGTTATTAATGATCAATGTGGGTCTTAATTACATTAACTTCCATCCTGACTCGCTGGATTTAATTACCAATATTATCAATGTCTTTATTATTATGTCGTTTTGCTCAGTATTAATACGACTGACCAATGTGGCGCAGGATATGCTTTATATCCGCTACGACATCAATATCTCAAATAATCTGCGCGCGCGTAAAATCCGCACACAGATTATCTACGTCAAAAAAGTGGTTATTGTCATCCTGGTGTTATTCTGCCTGTCGCTGATTCTGCTGAGTTTCCCGAGCGTGCGTAAATTTGGCACCACCATCCTGGCAGGGGCCGGTGTGGCGGGGATTATCATAGGTTTTGCGCTACAGAAGTCGCTGGTCAATCTGTTCGCCGGTATCCAGATCGCCTTTACCCAGCCGATTAAAATTGATGATGCGGTGGTGGTAGAGAAAGAGTGGGGCTGGATTGAGGAGATTAACCTGACCTATGTGGTCGTGCGGATCTGGGATCTGCGCCGCCTGGTGCTGCCGATCACCTACTTTACCGAGAATCCTTTCCAGAACTGGACACGCAACAACGCTCAGATTCTCGGTTCAGTCTTTCTCTATGTGGACTACTCAATGCCGCTTGAGCCTCTGCGGACGCACTTTGAAAAGGTGCTGAGCGAAACCCGACTCTGGGATGGAGAAACCCAGGTGCTTCAGGTGACCGATACCACCGAGAAAACCATGACCATCAGGATGCTGATGACCGCGCAGAACTCGCCAATCGCCTTTGATTTACGCTGCTACGTGCGGGAAAAGATGATCGAGTTTATTCAGCAGAACTACCCGGAAAGCCTGCCGCAGGTAAGGGCATCGCTGACGGATAGCGGGCGTGAGAAGGGAGAGAGAGGAGTGGCTGAGCAGGTTTCAGGCATGGCGGACTGAGTGGTTTTGAGCGCTCCAGGGAGGGTGACCGTCACCCCTGAATGACACAAATGAGCCGTAACAGGCTCATTTGTGCTTCTGGTTGCTTCGGGGGCCGTGACCTGAGTGCCCGGTGCAGAAAATTCACACTAAGCGGATGCGCATACCGGACATTCGTCCGGATGTTACAGAGCGTAGCCACAGACCAGGACTGTAAGCAGGGTAGTGTCTGCTATGTGCGAGGAGCAGACGAGAATCGTCAATGGCATTCAATGCTCCGAGCGAGATGACATAGGCTAACTGAGCCGCCTGTTTGCGGAAATAATCGCTGTGAATGTTAAATGTGTTAACGCCAAATAACACAAATTACCTCATTTATGCCTGTCTGGCGTTATAGTATTTATACTTGTGTCATTAAAGTATTGAAAGAAATGTCAAAGCCTGAAAAACTCCTTACCGTCACCTGATATCAATTTTTTTAACATTTCATTAATAAATAATGAGGCTATTAATTTCAGGCAATTTAACTTACAGGCTGGGGTAACTGACTATCATATTCTTGCTGTGCCGCTATTACTGCTCCGAGATTTTCATTTGTCCATTCAAGTAAAGTGTGAAAAATTTTGTCTAGCGAGTGACCTAAGGGTGTTATGCGGTATTCGACGGCAATAGGTGAAGTGGCCACTACGCATCTTTCCACAATCCCATTTCGTTCAAGTTTGCGTAAACATTGTGTCAAAGCCTTTTGAGTGATTCCACCGATTCTGCGCTTTATCTCATTGAATCTTATTGGCTTTTCGCTCACGGTCAATATTACCAGCACGGACCATTTATCGGATATCTGGTCTAAAACAATCCTATTAGGACAAGATGCAATTCTATTTGACGTTGTCATAAACCCGGTTTCCTAATTGCTACTTAGTAGATAAAAAGTGCCTGATTGACCTGTTCTGCATTCTGTATATCATCGAATCTGATTCCAGTGAAACTAAACCCTCTTAGGTCAGATCACTTTTCTCTTATACGTTGATGTTAAATTTAAAGGGTTAAATATGATTGCAGTGACAGGTGCAAACGGTAAATTGGGTAAGCAAGTCATTATGAAGCTTCTTTCCTTTTATCCTGCTGAAAAAATTGTTGGCCTTGCCCGGAACCCTCAAGACGCAGGAGATCTTATAAAGTTGGGGGTACAGATTAAACAAGCCGACTATGATAAACCTGAAACAGTATCAGCTGCGTTATTTGGCATTAAAAAACTGTTACTGATTTCGGCTGTGATTCCCAGTGAAAGGTTCAGACAGCATAAAAGCGTCATTGATGCTGCGCGCCAGGCTGGCGTGAGTTTAATTGCTTATACCAGCCAATTACGTGCGGATACTTCGGCGTTCTCGTTGGCAAAAAGTCATAGAGAGACGGAGAGTTATATTAAACAAAGTGGAATGGTGTACACCATCCTGCGTAATGGGTGGTACATAGAGAACCATACTGAGAATCTTAATAAGGCTCTCCAGCATGGTGCACTGTTAGGCTCATCAGGGAAAGGACGTTTTTCCTCTGCTACCAGGGGGGACTATGCTGAAGCTGCCGCTGTGGTTTTAACTCAGGCTGGGCACTCTGGAAAAGTATATGAGCTTGCGGGTAGCGATGCTTACACCATGTCTGAGTTAGCTGATCAGGTTAGCGAGTTGATCGGAAAAAAAATCGACTATCTCAATTTATCCTATCATGATCTTAAGCAAGTGCTTTTATCAGTTAACATACCTGAAATGATTGCAGATGTTGTTATTGAAGCAGATAAGCTATCGCAAGAGGGCGAGTTATTTAGTGACAGTAATGATCTCTCTATCCTGCTAGGAAGAAAAACGCTACCTATTCAGCAGGTGATTATTAACGAAATTAAACAAAAAAGACTGGGCTAATTCAATCAAGGTCTGGTGTCGATGTTAAGCTAAGTTTTTCTATTGTCTGGTATTGAGACAGGCAGGGAAGCCCATTTGATTTTATCAATACCCGGTTATATGGCCCTGTTTTACAAGCATGTAAAGCTTTAGAATATCCAGTTTAGTGATGCTAGCCAGGACTGGTGTGGAAAGATCATCATACCAGCAAGAGGGAACAACGTTCGCTTAGCCTGAGTTGCTTTATTTATCTGCGGGTGACAATATTTTGCCTTTAGGTAAATTTCGGTTTTAGAAAAATTTGATAAAGTCATTCATCATAATAGTTGTAAAATAGAAAAGTAAGCGATGCTTTCTTCAGAAGTATTATGTAAATATATCTCTTTGTGTATCTCTATGGATATGCATAAGGTGAGGCTGAGGGGAAATAAGGATTGAATATTCGTAATATAAAAAAGACTTTAATGAAAGCGTTGGTAGCGTCTTTTTGCTTCTTTTTTATGACGTTTTCTAACGCAGAGTCGGGAGAAAGTCATGATTTCGCGCTTTCTAAGCCAGAAATCAATGGTGGAAAAGAAAAATATCCGCGATATTATGAAGTTGTGGCTAAGAACTTAGTCATTTCAGGATGCAGCCTCACTACTTCCTGTGCCAATTTAAGTTTAAAAAATGAAGGATTCATTCGCATAGGGTTTATTACTTATAAGCTGCGCTGGTTTAAATTTTTTGCGCAGGATGTTAGGTATTACCTCAATGAGATGTTCCGTCACCAATGAAACCCCTCTGCAGGCAACCGGCAGTTCAGGCGAACGCGAAGATCTTGAGGTGACCTTATGAGTAACGCCAGTGATAAATGACGCGGTAAGACCGGCCCAGATGATAACAGCTGTATATATCCTGCAATGCTTAATCCCTGTCCCGACAGCCCAATCCCTCCTTCAGCAATAAATGAGCGGATATCATATCGTTTACGGCTATATTGACGTTCAGTGAGAGAATAGACGGCGTGGCTTGTCGATCATGCTTATCAGATTCAGTGGCTATCAGGCTGACATTGATGAAGCGGATACTAACCCGGTCAATTTTTTCGATTGAGGAGATTACCCTGAGCTATGTGATGGTACGGATCTGGGATCTGTGCTGCCGATTACCGACTTTACCCAAAATCCTTCCCAGAACTGGACGCGCAACAACACTCAGATTCTGGGTTCAGTCTTTCTCTATGTTGACTACTCAATGCCGCTTAAGCCCCTGCGGACGCACTTAAAAAGGTGCTGAGCGAAACCCGACTCTGGGATGGGGAAACTCAGGTGCTTCAGGTGACCGATACCACCGAGAAAACCATGACCATCAGGATGCTGATGACCGCGCAGAACTCGCCAATCGCCTTTGATTTACGCTGCTACGTGCGGGAAAAGATGATCGAGTTTATTCAGCAGAACTATCCGGAAAGCCTGCAGCAGGTAAGGGCATCGCTGACGGATAGCGGGCGTGAGAAGGGAGAGAGGGGGGCTGAGCAAGTTTCAGGCGTGGCGGATTAAGTGGTTTTGAGCGCGCCAGGGAAGGGTCACTCCTGAATGAACACAAATGAGCCGTAACAGGCTCATTTGTGCTTCTGGTTGCTTCGGGTGCCGTAACCTGAGTGCCTGGTGCAGAAAATTCACACTAAGCGGATGCGCATATCGGATATTCGTCCGGATGTTACAGAGCGTAGCCACATACCAGGCACTGTAAGCAGGGTAATGTCCGCTATAAGCGAGAAGCAGACTTTCCAGAGTCCTTCGAACGAAGGCAGGCGGATATATTCTTATCAATTTCCCAGAAATTCTCCAGAGTAAATGTCTGCTTACAGATGGATATTCAAATACACATCTTCGTTACATTTTAATGTTTTTTTATTACTAAAAGTCTTAATTACTGTAAAAAAACAAATCTTCAAAATTTTACCCTGCCTGCACGGCAAATACCTTTGTATTTATTTTTAATAAGAATGCAACAAATTTAATGTAAAGATAACAATAAAGTAATTCGGTTGTTTTATCAGCATTTTCTCAAATTAATAGCGCATTCATCTCATCAGAAAAAGCTAATGTTACCGGTAACTCTGCCGATAGGAATTTTATCTTTTAGAGGGAGATTAAAATGTCGGTCATCAGCAAATTTAAACTTTCAAGAGTACTGCTCACCAGTGGCATATTCATCATCGTTATTCAGCTTTGCGTAGGATTAGTATTTCTCAACTATTTAAAGTCTGACAGAGATAATTTCAGAAACGCTGACGTTGTGAGTAAAAAAGTACGGCTTTTGAGCGACATCTGGACGCAGTTAAACGAGGTGAGAGCAGACACTAACCGGATTGCTCTGTGGTTGATAAAAGATGGTCCGGGCAGTGAAAAAGTAAATTATTTTATTGCCCATGGAGAAAAGATTCTTAGTCAGTCAAGAAAAGATTTTTCCAGCTATCAGCAACTGGCTGATATCAGGGGAGTGCCAGAAGATATACAAAAATCTCTCCAGAAAAGCTTTCAGGCATATTCGGCCATTTTGCAGCAGTCGTTAAATAATGGCTATAAGAAGGATGCAAACCTTATGTTCTCGATTAATGCCGGCCCCTATAAGGATAAAATGCAAAGCGATTATGATGCATGGCGAAGCAGGGTGGCAGATATCAGCATCCACATTTCCGAAAAGAGCAGCGAGACTTACTCTAAGGTGACTGTGTTTTTCTATGGAATGATAATTTTCAATCTCATATTTATGTTCGGAATCATCAGGGTGTTTAAAAACGTGCTTATCCAACCCCTGTCACAGGTTTATGCGCAACTGGAACGTATTCAGTCAGGCGACCTTACCAGTGAGGTTAAAACAGAATTCCCTCGCAAAACTGAAATAGGGGGATTATTCTTTAAACTCAGTGAGATGCAGTCAGGTCTTATCAGGGTAATTTCCGAGATAAAAGAGGGGTCACTGAATATTGTCAAGGGTATCAGTGAGGTGAGTTCCGGCAACAATGAACTTTCAGCCCGCACGGAACAGCAGGCAGCGTCTATTGTTCAGACAGCATCCAGTATGGAGGAAATGACTGTGGCGGTTAAAAATAACGCGCAAAACTCTGCTGATGTATCTGAACTGATTAACGACACCAGAACAAAGTCTGAACAGGGTAAATCCGTAGTCCTGTCACTGTCAGACAGGTTGAAAACCATGCAGGAAAAATCGTCAAAAATTAACGATATTACCGGCATTATTGAAAGCATCGCTTTTCAGACCAATATCCTGGCACTGAATGCGGCCGTTGAGGCAGCCAGGGCGGGCGAGCACGGAAAAGGATTCGCTGTCGTAGCCGGAGAGGTCAGGAATCTTGCGCAAAAAAGCTCATCGTCAGCGAAGGAAATCAGCGATCTTATTAGTGATTCAGTAACGGAAATTGAAGAAGGTGCAAAGCTATCTGATGTCGCTCAGGACTCAATTTCAGGCGTTTATGATGCGATACTGGAGATACATGATGTTATGCACAACATCAGAACCGCTACGGATGAGCAAAGCAAGGGGCTTGAGCAAATTAATATTGCTATTTCTGAACTTGACACTGTTACCCAAAAAAACTCCGCGCTGGCTGAAGAGACCTCATCAGCAGTAATGCTTGTTGAGAGTGAAACGGTGAATCTGAATCGCGTGGTTGATTCATTTAAAACCGGCTAATTCGATATGTCGCTTAACGAATAAATCAGATGGCGGGATATTCAAATGCTGAAAACAACTTTTGAATATCCTTGCTTTACGTCAATAGTGATATTTACATTAAGACTTCTCAGCGCCTGTTTGCTGCCTGACGGCCGCTTCCGGCACCTTTCCCTGTTCGTATCTTAAAAAGACGTCCCTGATGATCCCGGCATGTTTGCATTTCTACGCGGTAAGATCCGTTCTACGCGGATTAGTAAATGCAATGTTGGAAACGTCCGCTTCTGTCGTGGACAGACCGTTGCGCCGCAACGGCCGCTATGAGATTTTTGTGGTCATCACGCTCGTCTTTTTTACAGCTTTTACAGGCGTTACAACTTCAGTAAGTTCTTCGTCAGACCTGCCGGCTTTAAAGATCGCAACGGCCTGACGCAGAAGGAAAGCTTGTTCCTCAAGGGAAGCCGCCGCGCTGGCCGAATGTTCAGCCAGCGGACTGATGGGATTTGAGGCTCCGGAACAAAGCCCATTTCCGTATTCCGGTCTCGGATACTCAGGCGTACGGGCAGCTTGGAAACTCCATGGTGGTTCCGGTTTTTACTGCTGTGGAGCAGCTACTTTTGCCGCTCATCGAACAACATCTTAGCCAAAAAACTTAGCGCCACAGGGCCATAATTTTTTTTAAGACCGCGCATTATGCTGTTTTGCGCTGAATCGCGTCCCCTGTCACCAAATTGTCATGCCCACTCCCAATACTCTTTTTTATTTTTTTGGGGTCGTTAGATGTCACTCCTTTCTGTAATCTCGTTACCGCTACGTTTACGCACGCGTCTTACCTGGCGTATGCCGCTTTGGCTCACCAGCCTTCGCAGCCAGTTTTTGCTGTTTATCGTGCTGTTTTGTTTACTGCAGTTCGCGGGCGTACTGCTGCTCAGTAATCACGTTAATCAGACGCAAATTTCACTTGAGCAAGGCAATCAACTGCGGGAAAGGTTGGCCCTGCTGGATAAAGCACGTATCGAGTTGCTCACCGCCAGTGATAACAGCCACCGCGCCGGTATCTATTTAATGCAGGATCAGCAAAGCGGCTCGGTCGATAGCTGGAAAAGTCTGGCGGCCGCCTCCAGGGATTCGTTAACAAAAGCCCAGTCGCTGTTCACCGCCTACCATGCTAAAGCGGACAGCCCCCTGGCTCAGGACTTTTCGATGTTAGCGGAAGGTTTGCAAGAGCAGTTGAAAGGGTTAGCGGCCAATGACATTAATGCCTTTTTTATTGTGCCGATGCAGGCATTCCAGCAGCAGTTTAACGATGCCTGGTTCAGCGAGCTTGAACAGGCCAACCATCAGTTGAGCAGCGTGAATCAACTTACCCTCAGTACACTGAAGCAGAGCCGCAATATGTCGCTGATCGTCAGTGCCATTTTGATGGCGCTACTGGTGCTGGCCTCCAGCCTGCTGATGCGCGGCGTGCTATTGCCGCTTCGACGAGCCAACCAACAGCTGGAACAGATTGCAACAGGCGACCTGGTACCGAACCATGAGACGCCGGGTCGCCAGTGTTTAGAGACGCGCCAGCTGTTTCAGTCGATCGAATCGATGCGCTTCGGTCTGCAGCAGATTGTCAGTGACATTAATAATGTTGCAGTCAGCGTGGCAGCCGGTGCAGAAGATATGCAGCAGCATAACGAACAGTTCATGCAGCAACATCAGGCGCAGAATGCCAGCTTTCACTATCTGTCACAGCGTTTATACCGCGTGTCTGAAGAAGTCGAAATTGGTGCACAGCTCTCGCAGCAGGCCACACAGGAGGCGCAGTCAGCTGATGCTCTGATGCGCAATTGCGTCGCGGAAGTCGACAATATGGAACTTAAAATGCAACAGATCGTTGCTGCCTCGGGCGATATCGCCGGGATTGTCGCCATGCTGGATAGTCTGTCAATGCAAACCCGATTACTGTCGTTAAATGCCGCCATTGAATCCGCTCACGCCGGAACGTACGGCAGCAGTTTCTCCGTTGTCGCCAAAGAGATGGGACTGCTGTCGCAAAAGAGTGGTGAATCAACACGTCAGATTGATGGTTTAATTCAGCATACTCAGCAGCATGTGAATGATGGTTTTGACAAAGTTAAGGCGCTGGAAGTGCTGTTCACGCAAATCAGCGGCGCGGTTTCGGGGGTAGTAACACAATTGGATGAGTTACAGCAAAATAGCATCGCGCAAAGTCATCGCGTCAGTAAAATTGCGCAAGAAGTGGTGGAGATGAGTAACCAGCTGCAGCAAAACGAAGCGCTCAACGCCCATCAGGTCAATTCTGCTACGCAATTGCGTGAACTCTCTGATCGCCTCGCGCAGCGGGCACAGCAATTCCGCGTCGATGCAGCTTAAGTGCAGAGATAAAAAGCTCGTGAATAACGTAATACTTGTCAGTTAAGATCTTAATAGGGATCGCAACAGATAACGTTGCATTGTATCACTGCAGACCGGGTTCCAGCATTTACTCAGGGCAGTCGCATCACGCCTGAACAGTCAAAATGCTTTCGCTTCCACAGGCTATTTATCAGTAAGCGTCGCATATTGACCGTGTTGACACTCGTATGGAGGTGTATCAGCTCAGACTTTAGCTGATAGGTTTTGTTGATTTGGCATAATTAATCAGTGAGGGGCTGTTGTGAGCGAAAAGCGGACGTCAAATGATAGCAGCAGGGTCGTTCTGACATAATAAATATAACAACCCGCTCGCGAGCCCTTTTTGGTGATGATTTTTCAGACAGAAGTGCAGGGCAGTATAAAACCTCCGTTTTTACTGCAACCAGCCTATCCACGTTTAACTTTTTTAATTGCCATTTTTACTAACCAATATATGGCTAAAGCGTAAAACGCGATAACGATTAAAAGGGAAAAGAACGTAACCGGATCCGTACCAGCTTCGTATACGTCATCCTGATAACTGCTGAAAATTTGGTGAGAATGCTCAACGAGCCACGCCGTCAGCGGATAGAGTGGCATCCCGTAACGCGAAACCATAAAGGCCAAAATAAAGCAGACGAAAAAAACCGCTGCTTTTCTAGCGAGTTTTGCAGTTTGCAAAGTTACTTTCTCCCTGAACGTCAACATAGCCGTATGCCATCAGGCTGTTTCTCGAACCCGGCACGCGAATTTTTTTTCTCCGGAGCAGCGCCTGTCTTACCGTATAGAAATCAGTACGCCGTACGAAGGTGATACACCCTTCACTTTCTCCGGAGCCGTCTGGACGAAGAGGATGCAGGCGGAAACCGCCGCGGGCAACGCCATTGATGAAGATGGAATCACTCATCGTTTCCGAATTAAACAGCGCAAACCACTCTGAATGATTTGAGCTGTTCCAGGTGTCGACGGCCCATCCTCTGATCCGGTTAGCGATACTGCCTTCAGGACGTGGAACTATCCAGTAGCGCCCGATCGGAATTGCACTGTTAGGCCTGTAGGTACAATTTGGATCATTGGTATATGGCTTTTGGCCGGAAAAGACCGGAAAGGTACCTACGCCGTAAACGTGCAGCTTTGCCTCGCCACCGCCCTTAGTCAGATCGTCGTAGCTCATTCTCATTAACTGCATTAAACGCTCCATGTAATTTATAAGGAAAGCCATTGAACCGGGCAATGCTACCATTCCTTCATAGAGAAGTTAACGGGCAGGCTGGCGCTTGACAGCCAGAGCTCTTCTGCGAGCCAGACAGCGTTATTTATCATAAGACTGCTTGCCGCACTCCGTCAGGGTGACTCGGCGTAATCCTTGAACACAAATACTCATGTCCACTTCTGGCACAACGCGGAATTCTGCAGGCTTATGTCCGCTATGAGCGAAAAGTGAACGTTAAATAGAGCAACTTCAGGGTGAATTTCGGGTTGATTCATTAAATGAATGAGGAAGTATGTCAGGAGCGAAAACAGATACTGTATCTCATGGAGAAGCGCTCAGGAATGCGTTTTGGAATAGGCACGCATAGTGCGATTTTTCATCAGGTGATAAGGTCGGGTTTCCCGGAAATTCATAAACAGGAGTGAACGTGAGCACGTTAGAGAAATATGAATGTCACAAGGATAACTATCTGGTAAGTACAGACAGGAAAAGGCTGGATGTGCAGGCCATCCATCGTTATCTGACGCGGTCGACCTGGGCTAAAGGGATTGATCGGAATATTGTCAGTCTATCAATCGAAAACAGCCTTAATTTTGGTGTTTATCACGATGACGCTCAGATTGGTTTCGCGCGTTTAATCACAGATTACGCTACGTTCGCCTACCTTTGTGATGTTTATATCCTTGAAGAATATCAGGGAGAAGGGCTGGGTAGGTGGATGATGCAATGCATACACCATCATCCTGTTTTCGAGCGGCTTCGCAGAATCATGTTGTTTACTACCACAGCTCCCTGGCTCTATGAAAAATTTGGCTATGAACCTGTTAATCGGGAAAACTATGCATGGAGTATCACAAGGCCTGACATTTATTCCTGTGTAAAAAAGTCTGGTTAACTGACCTGCTCTCTGTTGCTTATCTCCGCCTGTCATCAGAATGTCCACTTCTGTCCCAAAGCAGACCGACGGGATACCAGAATTCGCTATAAGCGGGAAGCCTGAGTCACTGCTGCGTGAGCTGGAACAGAGCTTTTGTGCTGGAGCGAGCGAAAAGCACAGTCCGCATTGAAAAATATTTCTAATGTTTCTGCTTTCGCTGTCGATAACCTGATGGCTGGCTGAGTGATGATTTCACTCAGCATTTATTTGTACATTTCAAACGATAAGGATATTTATGAACAAGCTTTGTGTTGCGGCGCTGTTGGCTCTGAGTTTAACCGGCTGTGCGCAGCAGACTTTCGTAATGAAACAGAATCAGGTTGGCGCGGCGACGAAAACCACCAGCCAGCCGTTCTTTGTTTCAGGTATCGGTCAGCGTAAGAGCATTGATGCGGCGCAGGTCTGCGGCGGCCAGGAAAAAGTCAGTCGGGTTGAAGTGCAGCAGACGTTTGTTAATGGCTTACTGAGCGTGGTGACGTTTGGTATCTACACGCCACGTGAAGCGCGCGTTTATTGCGCCATCTGATCATGCCTGAGGCCGGTTCGCCGGCCTCATTCTGCGCCTTTCATTAAATGATCGCTGATAGCTGTCGCCATGTTCGCCCCATCAGACAGCCTCTGTCCCGGTAATGAAACGAACGCACGCAGGGATTAATTCACCGGGTCAGGTAGGTTGTCGCCGATCTGCGCATGGTGCGCAAGTTCATACTCGATGAACGCCTCAATCATGCTCCTGTACACCTTCGCAATAATGACCTCAGGAAGCCCTTTCTCCGCCGCGAGTCGGCAGACTTTATCAATGACCTGCTGCACCCGGTCTGGCGCGCGTACTGCGGCGTGATCGGCTTTAAACGTTGCCGCAGCTTTCACACATTCAGCACGCTGAGCAATCATGCTCACCAGCTGAACATCGATCCGATCAATCTCTTTTCTGACCTCTTCAAGTGTGGCGAACATCATTTCTGCACCTGTGAACTAGTACGATAGTTCGCAAAGATACAGTATGTGTCGGCTGAAAACCAGCGGCATCGGGAAAAGGTAAGCCCGTCAGGCTTACCCCTCGTTACCCGGCTCAGGCCACGTTACTGCGTCAGCGAGAAGCCCGCGTCAAAATGGTTTGCCTTGTTATTGAACTGCTCGATCCGCGTTGCCAGCTGTGAAATATGGTCATAGCTGATGCGTTTGAAAAAGTCATTATCACCGCTGTTGTGCACCAGCTGCGTGAAGGCGGATAACCAGCCGGCGCTGCTCGCGGTGGTGTCTGTGATGCTGAGCATGGCATCCCGTTCTTTCTGCGTGGCATGCTCACCGTGACTGATGCTATCCAGCTGTTGCTCAAACTGCGTGACGCCTGCCGTGTCGCCGTACTGGCGGGCGATATCCAGTGAGCGCTGGGTCAGATCCTGCAGGATAGCATCCTGCGCAGAGGCCTTATCTGACACAAACTTTTCCACTTCACGGTAACTCTCAGCCTGCTGATCCGCAGGAACAAATCGCTCAACCAGTTTATTTAACATGCCCTGGGTGACGGCCAGATCCATTGAAAGCGTTGTGGAGTTACCAGAGCCGGTATAGGAGTGCAGGGCATCGGAAATCAGTCCGGACATATCGGTTTCAGAAAGAGAGGAGTGGGACTGTAAAGCGGAAAACCAGGTATCGATATCGTTGGTAATGCCGTTCGTCGTGCTGCTGTTTTTTTCGATAGTGCTGTTGCGTATCTGAATCACTTCTTTCAGGTTTTTATCTATTGCCTCCTTGCTGAGCTGTGTGGTCGAAGAAGGGGCATCTGCAATCAGCCTGTTGACCGTCTCCCGGGCAAGCGGAATAGTTTTGGGCATACTCTCCTGCTTGCTGAAAACGTCACTCTCTTTAAACCCGTTATCGATTGAGCTAATCATTACTCTCTCCATGTTGTGTGAAAGAAGCCTGATAATAATATCGGGTGTTCATAAGAAAACTTGACGCTTAACGGACAGAAGAGGGAAGCAGATTTCATCTGTTCAGTCAGTGATTATCTGTGATCAACGGATAATCAGAAGGTTAACGCGTTTAAGCGGCGATGTGCGGTTCAGGGACATTCGCCGAGATGATCTAAGCACCATTCCCACACCGCCTGCGCAGCTCTGCCAGGCAGATCCGTACGTTTGCGCACCAGATAATAGTCACCTGCGCTATCGCCCGCGTCAGCCACCACGACCAGCCGACCCGCTTTGATATCGGCCTGCACAAAAGCCCGGCTCGTCAGCGCCACGCCCTGGCCGGCCATCGCGGCATCCAGTGCAAGGGTGGTCTGGTTAAAGCGGGCGCCGGGCAGCTTTCCCTCCTGCTGCAGGAAGCGTGGCCAGCCGTCATGCGCGTCATGCAATAGCGGAAGCGACGCGATCTGACGGGCGGTCAGCGGCAGGCTGAGCCCCTCCAGAAGATGTGGGCTGGCAACGGCGATCAGATGCTGACGAAACAGCAGCGCGCTCTCCAGAGTCGCGGGCAGGGCGGTTCGTGACAGCCGCACCGCGATATCCACCTGGTCACGGGAAAAATCGGACAGGGCCTCGGTGGCGACGGTGCGCAACTCAATGTCAGGAAGATCTGCCTGAAGCTGGCCCAGCCGGGGGATCAGCAGTCTGGCGGCGACGGTCGGCGTCACGCTGATCGTCACCACATCCGGGCGCGCCAGCAATCGGTCCGTTGATTCGACCAGCATATCAAACGCGCGCGTCACGTCAGCAAGCCAGGCCGCCCCCTGCGGCGTCAGCGAAAGCCCGCGCGCAAGCCGGTTGAACAGGCGGATGCCCAGATGATCCTCCAGTGCGCGAATCTGCTGCGCAACCGCCCCCTGCGTGACGCCCAGCTCCTCCGCCGCCGCACGGAAACTCAGCTTCCGGCCAGCGGCTTCAAACGCCCGCAGGGCATTCAGTGAGGGCAGACCGCGACGTGAGAGTGGCATAGTTATCCTGTAGTTTTTCTACATGCTCAGAGGTTTATTTATCGCGCGATAATACACCGCTTTCCTGCGAAGATGCGTTTTTCACAGCAAAAGGAGCAAAAGATGACCGCAGAAAAAGTCGCCATCATTACGGCTGGTGGATCGGGCATGGGCGCAGCCGCCGCGTGCAGGCTGGCGGATGAGGGATACCGCGTCGCAATCTTATCCTCTTCCGGTAAGGGCGAAGCGCTGGCGCGGCAGCTGGGGGGAATCGGTGTGACGGGTTCCAATCAGTCACAGGCGGATGTGCAGCAGCTGGTAGAGCAGGTCATGCAGCGCTGGGGACGGATTGACGGCCTGGTCAACTCGGCGGGTCATGGCCCGCGAGCCGACATTCCCGATCTGACGGATGACGCGTGGCAGACAGGCATGGAGGTCTATTTCCTCAGCGCCGTGCGCATGGCGCGTCTGGTGGCACCAATCATGGCAGCTCAGGGCGGCGGGGCCATCGTCAATATCTCTTCGGCGTGGACCTTTGAGCCGACAGAGATGTTCCCGACCTCCGCCGTGTTTCGCGCCGGTCTCGCCAGCTTCACCAGACTCTTTGCCGACCGCTATGCCGCAGACAACGTCCGGATGAACAACGTGCTGCCCGGCTGGATTGATTCGCTGCCCGCCACCGACGAACGCCGCCAGAGCGTGCCGATGAAACGCTACGGCAAGGCTGAAGAGGTGGCCGCCACGATCGCCTTTCTGCTGTCCGAAGGTGCCGCCTACATCACCGGCCAGAATATCCGGATCGATGGGGGACTGACCCGCAGCGTCTGACACGCCATTCCCACGTTCACCGCACCTTCACCCCGCCGTCACGCTGCTGTCATCTGAAGCCGTCAAGGTAACGCCATCCCGCAGTGATTTTTCACTGCGTTCCCACTCCGTAACCCGTGAGGATTTCATCGTGATGGAGTTATCCAGACATCCGACCACTGTCTACCAGGCGGTTGCCGCGCAGCTGGAGCAGGCGCTGAAAGAGCGTTACCGCTGCGGCGACTATCTGCCTTCCGAACAACAGCTGGCCGACCACTACGAAGTGAATCGCCACACGCTACGCCGGGCCGTCGATGAGCTGGTGCAGAAAGGGCTGCTGCAACGCCGTCACGGCGTGGGCATCCTGGTGCTGATGCGCCCGTATGACTATCCGCTGCATGCCCAGGCGCGCTTCAGTCAGAACCTGCTGGAGCAGGGAAGTCACCCGACCAGCGAACGGCTGCTGGCGGTGCTGCGTCCGGCCAGCAGTGACGTGGCCAGTGCGCTGGGCGTGAAAGAGGGCGACAACGTTATTCATCTGCGCACCCTGCGCCGCGCCAACGGCGTGCCGCTCTGCCTGATTAACCACTTCCTCGCCGACCTCAGCTGGTGGCCGCAGCTTCAGCGCTTTAACAGCGGCTCGCTGCACGACTTTCTGGTGGAGCACACCGGCAAACAGCTGGTGCGCACCCAGACCCGCATCAGCACCCGCCGGGCGCAGGCGAAGGAGTGCCGTCAGCTGGATATCGCACTCCATGCGCCGCTGCTCTGTGTGCGGACCCTGAACAAAACCGCAGATGGTGCGCTGGCAGAATACTCCGTCAGCCTGACCCGCGGTGACATGATCGAACTGACTCTGGAGCACTGATGGAACAGCAAACGGATCGCCAGCGCTGGCTGTCGGTGCTGGCACACAGCAACGCCGCGCGGCTTGAAGCGCACTGGCAGGCGCTGAATCTTCACCCCGAGTTTACCCTGATCCGCCCGGCCGAAATCGGCATGACGCGGCTGCAGGCGCGAATGGGGGCCACCGGGAAACGCTTTGTGATGGGTGATGCCACGGTGACCCGCGCCGTGGTGCAGCTGAGCGACGGCACCCTGGGATACAGCTACCTGTTAGGACGCGACAAAGCGCACGCCGAGCGCTGCGCCCTGCTGGATGCACTGTTGCAGCAGCCGGAAACCCGACCGCTGCTGGAAGAGAAGATTATTACCCCGCTGGCGGCGTGGCGTGAAGAGCAGCGACAGCTGCGCGCGCGCGAAATCGCCAGCAGCAAAGTGGATTTCTTTACGCTGGTTCGCGGAGATAACTGATGACTTTACTGGCAAGTTTTAACCACCCTGTTGCGGACGCACAGCGCGCCTTTCGCCGCATCCTGAAGGCGATGAGTGAGCCGGGCGTGATGGTCTCGCTGCCGCTGCAGCAGGGCTGGGGTGCGCTCTCTCCGGCGGCCACGGCGCTGCTGCTGACGCTGGTCGATCAGGAGAGTCCGGTCTGGCTGGATGCGAAAATCGACAACGAACAGCTGCGCAACAATCTGCGCTTCCATACCGGCGCGCCGATCACCACCCGGCAGGATGCGCCTTTTGCCCTGAGCCATGCGGCGGCGCAGCCCGACCCGACGGCGTTTGCGGCGGGGGATAACCTGTCACCGGAAAAAAGCACCACGCTGATTATCGAAGTGCCCTCGCTGAATGGCGGTCTGACGCTGCGACTCTCCGGCCCCGGCCTGCGCGAAACCCGCGCCATTGCGCCGCAGCTGCCGGAGAGCGTGCTGGACTATCTGCGCACCCGGCCGCATCCGTTTCCGCAGGGCGTGGATCTCATCTTCACCTGCGGCGAAGCGATCATGGCCGTGCCGCGTACCACCGTTGTGGAGGTGTGCTGATGTATGTCGCGGTAAAAGGGGGCGAAAAAGCGATTACGCATGCCCACCAGCTGCAGGCCGATCTGCGCCGTGGCGATCGGGCCGTGGCTGAACTCGGCTGCGATCAGGTGGCGCAGCAGCTGGGTCTGGCGGTGGATCGGGTGATGACCGAAGGGGGGATTTACGATCCGGAACTGGCGGCGCTGGCGATTAAGCAGGCCAGCGGCGATCTGGTCGAGGCAATTTTTCTGCTGCGCGCCTATCGCACCACGCTGCCACGGCTGGCGGAGAGTCGCCCGCTGGCGACCGGGACAATGCGTATCGAACGCCGCATTTCGGCGGTCTATAAAGATCTGCCGGGCGGCCAGGTGCTCGGCCCTACCTCTGACTACAGCCACCGTCTGCTCGACTTCACGCTGCTGGCCAATGGCGAAACGCCTGCCGCGCCGCGGGATGATCGGCCGGTCGCGGAAAGCTGCCCGCACATGTTCAGCATGATGAGCCGCGAAGGGCTGGCGGCCGCGGAGGAGGATGACGGCAGTGAGCCGACCGATATCACCCGCGAACCGATGGCGTTTCCCGCCTCGCGCGCGGCACGGCTGCAACAGCTGGTGCGCGGCGACGAAGGCTTTCTGCTGGCGCTCGGCTACTCGACGCAGCGGGGCTATGGGCGCACCCACCCGTTCGCCGGGGAGATCCGCACCGGCTATGTCAGCGTCAGCATCTGTCCCGAAGAGCTGGGCTTTGAACTGGAGATTGGGGAAGTGCTGCTGACCGAGTGTGAGATGGTCAACGGCGTGGCCCACCGCGAAGACGCCGCGCCGCACTTTACCCGGGGTTACGGGCTGGTGTTTGGCCGGGCGGAACGCAAGGCGATGGCGATGGCGCTGGTGGACCGGGCGCTGCAAAGCCGCGAACAGCAGGAGCGCGTCACCAGCCCGGCGCAGGATGAGGAGTTTGTGCTGTCGCACGCCGACAACGTGGAAGCGGCAGGCTTCGTCTCCCATCTCAAGCTGCCGCACTACGTCGATTTTCAGGCGGAGCTGGCACTGCTCAAACAGCTGCAGGATGACTATCAGGAGCGCAACCATGGCTGAACTGACGGGTTACAACAACGGTTATCTCGATGAGCAGACCAAACGTACTATTCGTCGCGCCATCCTGAAAGCGGTGGCGATCCCCGGCTATCAGGTGCCGTTTGCCGGGCGCGAGATGCCGATGCCTTACGGCTGGGGCACCGGCGGCATCCAGATCACCGCCAGTGTGATTGGCGATCAGGATGTGCTTAAGGTGATCGACCAGGGGGCTGATGACACCACCAATGCGGTGTCGATCCGCCACTTCTTTCAGCGGGTCAGCGGTGCGGCCACCACCGAACGCACCCGCGATGCCACGCTGATCCAGACGCGTCACCGCATCCCGGAAACGCCGCTGGAGGAGGATCAGATCCTGATTTTCCAGGTGCCGATCCCGGAGCCGCTGCGTTTTATCGAACCGCGCGAAACCGAAACCCGCCTCCTGCATGCGCTGGAGGAGTACGGCATCATGCAGGTGAAACTCTATGAAGATATCGCCCGCTATGGCCATATCGCCACGACTTATGCGTACCCGGTCAGGGTCAACGGCCGCTACGTGATGGACCCGTCACCCATCCCCAAATTCGACAACCCGAAAATGGACATGATGCCCGCGCTGCAGCTGTTTGGTGCCGGGCGTGAAAAGCGCATCTACGCGCTGCCGCCTTACACCCGCGTCGAAAGCCTCGACTTCGACGATCACCCGTTTACCGTGCAGCAGTGGGATGAACCCTGCGCGCTGTGCGGCTCGCGCCACAGCTATCTCGATGAGGTGGTGATGGACGATCAGGGCACACGGATGTTTGTCTGCTCCGACACCGACTTTTGCCACCAGCAGCAGGAACAGCAACATGCACAGTGAACAGCCGCTGCTTGCGGTCAGCCAGCTCACCCATCTTTATGCGCCGGGCAAAGGGTTTGAGCAGGTCAGCTTTGATCTTTATCCCGGCGAGGTGCTGGGCATCGTCGGCGAATCCGGCTCCGGTAAAACCACGCTCCTGCACAGCCTCTCGGCACGCCTCGCTCCGCAGCAGGGCACGCTTCTCTATCAGGGGCGCAACCTCTGGCAGATGAGTGAAAGCGAGCGCCGTCACCTGCTGCGCACCGAGTGGGGCGTGGTGCATCAGCATCCGATGGACGGACTGCGTCCGCAGGTCAGCGCGGGCGGCAACATCGGCGAACGGCTGATGGCGACCGGCGCGCGGCACTATAGCGATATCCGCGCAACGGCGAGCCGCTGGCTGCAGGCGGTGGAGATTGACCCCGGCCGCATCGACGATCTGCCCACCACCTTTTCCGGCGGCATGCAGCAGCGTCTGCAGATCGCCCGCAACCTGGTGACGCAGCCACAGCTGCTGTTTATGGATGAGCCGACCGGCGGGCTGGATGTCTCGGTGCAGGCACGCCTGCTGGATCTGCTGCGCACCCTGGTGCGGGAGCTGAACCTGGCGGTGGTGATCGTCACCCACGATCTCGGCGTGGCGCGCCTGCTGGCACATCGTCTGCTGGTGATGAAACAGGGGCGGGTGGTGGAGAGCGGTCTGACCGACCGGGTGCTTGACGATCCCCATCATCCTTACACACAACTGCTGGTCTCTTCGGTGCTCAATTAAATGACGACTATCAATCCGCGTCTGCAGATCGGAAACCTGTGTAAAACCTTTGTGCTGCACAACCAGAACGGCGCGGCGCTGCCGGTGCTGCACAACGTCAGCCTGACGGTGGGCGAGGGCGAATGCGTGGTGCTGCACGGTCACTCGGGCAGCGGCAAATCGACCCTGCTGCGCACGCTCTACGGTAACTATCAGCCCGACAGCGGCTATATCCGGGTCGCGCACCAGGGAGAATGGGTCGATATGGCGCAGGCCCCGGCGCGGCAGATTATCGCGCTGCGCCGCGACACGCTGGGCTGGGTGAGTCAGTTTCTGCGGGTTATCCCGCGCGTGCCGACGCTGGAGATTGTGATGCAGCCACTGCTGGAGCGCGGCGTCGACCGCCGGTTCTGCGAAGCACGCGCCGCCGAACTGCTGAGCCGGCTCAACGTGCCGCAGCGCCTCTGGTCGCTGGCACCGTCCACCTTCTCCGGCGGAGAGCAGCAGCGGGTGAACATTGCGCGCGGCTTTATCGCTGACTATCCGGTGCTGCTGCTGGATGAACCCACCGCCTCCCTCGACAGCGTCAACAGCGCGGCGGTGGTGAGTCTGATTGAAGAGGCGCGCGCCCGGGGTGCCGCCATTGTTGGCATTTTTCACGATCGGGCGGTGCGCGAGCAGGTGGCCGATCGGCTGCATCTGATGCACCCCATTGAGACAGGAGCGCAGGCATGATCATCAACAATGTCAGACTGGTGCTGGAAAATGAGGTCATCAGCGGGTCGCTGGAGTTCCGCGATGAGCGTATCAGCAGCTTCAGCGAAACCCGCAGCCAGCAGCCGGGCGCGCTGGACGGCGAGGGGGCCTGGCTGCTGCCGGGGCTGGTGGAGCTGCACACCGATAACCTCGACAAGTTTTTCACCCCGCGACCCAAAGTGGACTGGCCTGCGCATTCGGCGATGAGCAGCCACGATGCGCTGATGGTCTCCAGCGGCATTACCACCGTGCTGGACGCCATTGGCGTCGGCGATGTGCGCGACGGCGGTCACCGGCTGGAGAATCTCAGCAGGATGATCGACGCCATCCGCGACAGCAACCGCAAAGGGCTGAACCGCGCCGAGCATCTGCTGCATCTGCGCTGTGAACTGCCGCACCCGACCACCGCGCCGCTGTTTGAGGCGCTGATGGGCACGCCGGAACTGGCGCTGGTCTCGCTGATGGATCATTCGCCGGGGCAGCGGCAGTATGCGTCGCTGACAAAATATCGCGAATATTACCAGGGCAAATACCAGCTGAATGACGCGGAGATGGATCAGTTTGAGCACGAGCAGCTCACGCTGGCGGCGGCCTGGTCGCAGCCCAATCGTCAGGCGATCGCCGGACTCTGCCGCGAACATGGCATCGCCATTGCCAGCCACGATGATGCCACCGCCGCGCATGTGGAGGAGTCCCATGCGGCGGGCAGCCGCATCGCCGAATTTCCCACCACCCTGGAGGCGGCGCGCGCCTCGCGCTATCGCAACATGCAGGTGCTGATGGGGGCGCCCAACATTGTGCGCGGCGGCTCGCACTCCGGCAACGTCGCCGCCTGGGAGCTGGCCTCTCACGGCCTGCTGAACATTCTCTCCTCCGATTACTACCCGGCCAGCCTGCTGGATGCGGCGTTCCGGCTGGCTGAGGATGAGCGCAACACGCTCGGCACGGCGCAGGCGATTGCGCTGGTCACCTGCAATCCGGCCCGCGCGCTGGGGCTTGAGGATCGCGGGGTGATAGCCGAAGGGTGTCGCGCCGATCTGGTGCTGGCGCACACCGCACATGGCTACCCGCATGTGCGCCACGTCTGGAGCAAAGGCCGGCAGGTCTACTGATGGCGCGGCTGATCTGGCTCACCGGTCCCTCCGGCTCAGGCAAGGATAGCCTGCTGGATGCGCTGCGGGCGGCACCGCCGCCGCGCCTGCTGATCGCCCATCGCTATATCACCCGCGCAGCGGATGCGGGCGGTGAAAACCACGTGGCGCTGACCGAGGCGGAGTTCGCCCGCCGCGCGGCGCTGGGGCTGTTCGCGGTGAGCTGGCAGGCGCACGGTTTCAGCTATGGCATTGGCTGTGAGACGGAGCAGTGGCTGCTGCGCGGACAGAACGTGGTGGTCAACGGCTCGCGGCTGCATCTGGCGCAGGCGCAGGCCCGCTTTGGTTCGCAGCTGCTGCCGGTCTGCCTGCAGGTCACGCCTGCGGTGCTGGCGGCGCGCCTGCGTCAGCGCGGGCGGGAAGATGAGGCGGCAATCGCCCGGCGGCTGGCGCGTGTCGCCCAGCCGCAGCCCGATGGCTGCCTGATCCTTAACAACGATGGCGCGCTGGCAGAGACCGTCCGGCAGCTGCGTCAGATAGTGGAGGCGGCGCAATGAAACTCACTTTTCTCGGCACCGGTGGGGTGACCGCCGCGCCGCTGCCGGGCTGCGACTGCCGTGCCTGCCAGCGGGCGCAGCGCCATAGCGATTACGCCCGTGCGCCCTGCAGTGCGCTGATTGAGACCGGGCGCGAGCGCATCCTGCTGGATGCCGGCCTGCCACTGCTGGCGTCGCGCTTTCCGCCCGGATCGCTGACGCGTATTCTGCTCACCCACTACCACATGGACCATGTGCAGGGACTGTTTGCGCTGCGCTGGGGGCGGGGGGCACCGATTCCGGTCTGGGGGCCGCCCGACCCGCGCGGCTGTGACGATCTCTATAAACATCCCGGCCTGCTCGACTTTCGTCCCGCCTTAACCCCGTTTGTGGCACACGCCTTTGGTGAACTGCAGGTGACGCCGCTGCCGCTTCAGCACTCGAAGCTGACGCACGGCTATCTGTTCGACTGGCACGGTCACCGGCTCGCCTGGCTGTGTGACACCTGCGGGCTGCCCCCCGACACCGCCGACTTTCTGCGTGGTCAGCCGCTGGATCAGCTGGTGATCGACTGCAACGACCCGCCGTCTGCCAGACCGCGCAACCACAACGATGTCACCCAGGCCCTGGCCATTGTGGCGCTGCTGCGGCCGCGCCAGAGCTGGCTGACCCATCTCAGTCATGAGATGGATAACTGGCTGGCGGAAAATCCGCTGCCGGAGGGGGTGCAGGCTGCGCGTGACGGCCAGACGCTGCTGTGTGGCGCGCCCTGGCCTGTCACAGTTTGATCATCTGACTGTCATCCCGCTTTCATCGTGCCACGCCTTAATAACCGGCAGAACGCAATCAGAGATGACGGAGAACAGCATGGCACAGGCACTTCTGAAAACGGTGGTCGACCACGATCGGCCCCCGGTCAGTTTCAGCGGACAAAAAGTGTTGTCGGTGCAGGGATTGAGCAAAACCTACGGTGACACGCCGGTGCTGGATCGGGTCAGTTTCGATCTCCATGCCGGTGAGCTGGTGGCGGTGATCGGCCGCTCCGGTGCCGGGAAATCGACGCTGCTGCATATGCTTAACGGCACCATCAGCGCGACGGCGGGGGCGATTATCAGCCTGCATAAAGGGGAAGCCGAGCGTAACGTGGTCACCCTCAACAGCCGCCAGATGCGGGAATGGCGCAGCCAGTGCGGCATGATCTTTCAGGATTTCTGCCTGGTGCCGCGCCTCGACGTGCTGACCAATGTGCTGCTGGGCCGCCTGAGCCAGACCAGCACGCTGAAATCCTTTTTTAAAATCTTCTCCGACCACGATCGGGCGTACGCTATCGAACTGCTGCAGTGGATGAACATGCTGCCGCAGGCGCTGCAGCGGGCAGAGAATCTCTCCGGCGGACAGATGCAGCGGGTGGCGATCTGCCGGGCGCTGATGCAGAACCCCAGAATCCTGCTGGCCGATGAGCCGGTCGCGTCACTCGATCCGAAAAACACGACGCGCATCATGGATGTGCTGCGTCAGGTCAGCGAGCAGGGCATCAGCGTGATGGTCAACCTGCACTCCATTGAGCTGGTGAAACGCTACTGCACCCGGGTGATTGGCATCCAGCGCGGCGTGGTGCTGTTTGACGGCCATCCTTCCCGACTGACTGACAGCCTGCTGCAACAGCTGTACGGCGATGAACTTAACCAGATCCATTAACTTCCACAGCAAGAGAACAACTCCGAATGAAACTGACTTCTTTAGCACTACTGATCGGCGTTATGGCGTCGGGTGTCAGCGCAGCGGATGCGCCAAAACAGCTGAATCTGGGGATTCTGGGCGGTCAGAACGCCACCCAGCAGATTGGTGATAATCAGTGCGTGAAGACCTTCTTTGATAAAGAGCTGGGTGTGGATACTCAGATGCGCAACGCCTCTGACTATTCGGGCGTGATTCAGGGACTGCTGGGCGGCAAAATCGATATGGTGCTGAGCATGTCACCCGCCTCTTTCGCCTCGGTCTACCTGCAGGACCCGAAAGCGGTGGAGGTGGTCGGCATCGTGGTGGATGACAAAGACAACTCACGCGGCTACCACTCAGTGGTGATCGTCAAAGCGGACAGCCCCTACAAAAAGCTGGAAGACCTGAAGGGGAAATCGTTCGGCATGGCCGATCCGGACTCGACCTCCGGCTTCCTGATGCCGAATCAGGCGTTCAAGAAGATGTTCGGCGGCTCGGTGGATGACAAATATAACAACACCTTCTCCAGCGTCACCTTCTCCGGCGGCCATGAGCAGGACATTCTGGGCGTGCTGAACAACCAGTTTGACGGCGCGGTCACCTGGACCTCGCTGGTGGGGGACTATAACAGCGGCTACACCTCGGGCGCGTTTGGTCGCCTCATCCGCATGGATCACCCCGACCTGATGAAGCAGATCCGCATCATCTGGCAGTCGCCGCTGATCCCCAACGGTCCGGTGCTGGTCAGCAACAAACTGCCTGCCGACTTTAAAGCGAAAGTGGTGGCGGCGATTAAAAAGCTGGATAAAGACGATCACGACTGCTTCGTGAAAGCGGTGGGCGGTAAGCAGCATATCGGCCCGGCCACCGTTGCCGACTATCAGAGCATTATCGATATGAAGCGCGACCTGATGAAAGGCAGCCGCGGCTGACGAACCTTCCTGACTTCCCCGCCTCGCGGGGAGAGCGGGACGCGGCCAGCGTCCCGCTGCTTTCACGCCGGAGATCCCCCTTGACTGACTTCGAACACTATTACCAGCGCATCCGCCGTCAGCAAAAACGCGACACGCTTATCTGGTCACTGCTGCTGGTCACGCTCTATCTGGCGGCGGGCAGGGTGGCAGAATTTAATCTGCTCACCGTCTGGCAGTCGCTGCCGCACTTCTTTGACTACCTGCATGAGATCCTGCCGGTGCTGCATCTGCCGCTGCTGTTTGCCGACGGCAAAACAGAAGGCTCGCTGGCCTACTGGGGCTACCGTCTGCCGATCCAGCTGCCGCTGATCTGGGAAACCCTGCAGCTGGCTCTGGCGGCGACGCTGCTGGCGGTGGGGCTGGCGGCAGTGCTCGCCTTTTTCGCCGCCGATAATACGCAAACGCCGGTCAGCGTGCGGATGGCGATTCGCGCCTTTGTCGCGTTTCTGCGCACCATGCCGGAACTGGCTTGGGCGGTGATGTTTGTCATGGCGTTTGGTATCGGGGCGATACCCGGCTTCCTGGCGCTGGCGCTGCACACGGTGGGCAGCCTGACCAAGCTCTTTTATGAGGCGATTGAGTCCGCGTCGGATAAGCCGGTGCGCGGCCTGGCCGCCTGCGGAGCCAGTAAACTGCAGCGGATGCGCTTTGCCTTCTGGCCGCAGGTGAAACCCGCCTTTCTCTCCTACAGCTTTATGCGGCTGGAGATTAACTTCCGCTCCTCCACCATCCTCGGGCTGGTGGGGGCGGGCGGCATCGGCCAGGAGCTGATGACCAACATCAAACTCGACCGCTACGACCAGGTCAGCATCACCCTGCTGCTGATTCTGATTGTGGTGTCGCTGCTGGATACGCTGTCCGGTCAGCTGCGTCGTCGTGTCACAGGAGAGCGCGCATGATCCGTTCCGTTCCCGCCATCGCGCAGCTGAAGCAGCAGCATCACGAGCTGTTTGCCGCGCAGCCGCGCTATCTGCGTCGTCTGGCGCTGATAGCGCTGGCGCTCCTGCTCTACTACCTCTATTTCTTTTCGGTGTTCGGGCTGGAGGGATCGCGCCTGCTGGCGGGCTGCCAGCAGCTGGGGCGCTACTTTCTGCGGATGTTTGTCTGGCATGACTTCATGAACTGGCCCTTCAGCTACTATCTGTCGCAGGTCGGGATCACCCTGGGGATCGTGTTTGCCGGTACGCTGACCGCCTCGCTGATTGCGCTGCCGCTGTCGTTCCTGGCGGCGCGCAACGTGATGCACGATCGCGCCGCGAAGCCGCTGGCGTTTCTGATGCGGCGACTGTTCGACCTGCTGCGCGGCATCGACATGGCGATCTGGGGGCTGATTTTCGTTCGTGCGGTGGGCATGGGGCCGCTGGCCGGGGTGCTGGCGATTATCCTGCAGGATGTCGGCCTGCTCGGCAAACTCTATGCCGAAGGGCATGAGGCGGTCGAACGTTCACCGGGCCGCGGGCTGGGGGCGGTGGGCGCTAACAGCCTGCAGAAACACCGTTTCGGCATTTTCACCCAGTCCTTTCCGCAGTTTCTGGCGCTGAGCCTCTATCAGATCGAGTCCAACACCCGCTCTGCGGCGGTGCTCGGCTTTGTCGGCGCAGGCGGGGTAGGCCTGGTCTACGCCGAGAATATGCGGCTCTGGAACTGGGATGTGGTGATGTTCCTGACGCTGATACTGGTCGGGGTGGTGATGGTCATGGATATGATCTCCAGTCGCCTGCGCAAACGCTATATCACCGGGAAGCCGGTGCCGCTGTGGCAGCCTGCTGCGCGCGATTAAGCCGTTCGCTGCGCTGCCAGGCGCGCTGTAACGCCTGCACCAGCTGCGCCTGCTGCCAGGGCTTGCCCAGCCGCTCACACAGCGGCAGCGTGACCGGCTGGTGGCGCAGATCCTGACCGCTGATTAACAGCGTGGCGAGATGCGGCCAGTTCTGCTGCGCCTGACGCACCACCTCCGCCCCGTTGATCTCGCCGGGCAGCATCAGGTCGCTGATCAGCAGGTCGATATCGGGTGTCTGGCGCAGCAGTGCCAGCGCCGCTTCGCCGTCGCCACACTCCAGCGTCAGATAGCCCAGCTGGTGCAGATGTTCGCACAGGGTCTGCCGCACCGCCGGTTCATCATCCAGCACCAGCACCAGCCGGTTGCTGGCCACCGCTGGCAGGGCTGGCGGGGGAGGCGGCGCGACCGCTGCGGCGACCGCCTCCTGCGCGCGCGGCAGCAGAAGGCGCACCGTGGTGCCCTGGCCCGGCGCGGTTTCCAGCTCGATCTGACCGCCCGACTGCCGCACAAAACCGTAGACCATTGACAGGCCCAGCCCGCTGCCGCTGCCGGTGGCCTTAGTGGTAAAAAAGGGCTCGAAAACCTGTTCACGCACCTCCGCTGACATGCCGCAGCCCGTGTCGATCACCTCAATTGTGACCCGGTCACGTTTTTCACTCCCTTCGATCCGCCGCTGATTCCAGATGCGCAGCCGGATTTCGCCGCTTTGCTGCTGCATCGCATCGCGGGCGTTGACCACCAGGTTCATCAGCGCATTCTCCAGCTGACCGGCATCGATCCACGCGGGCCAGCCGGGACGCTGCGCATCGATAATCAGCTGCTGTCCGGGCAGCAGCGAGTGCTGTAATAATCCCTGCAGGTTGTCCACCAGCGTGACCACCGACACCGCGCGCGGAAACAGCGCCTGCTTACGTGAAAAGGCCAGCAGCCGCTGGGTCAGCTGGGCGGCGCGGTCGGCAGCCTGGCGCGCCCGCTCAATCCGGCTGGCGAGCGGGCCGGGCATCAGCTGCCCTTCGGTCAGCGCCAGGCTGCCGATAATCACCGCCAGCAGATTGTTGAAGTCGTGCGCCAGGCCGCCGGTCAGCTGGCCCACCGCCTTCATCTTCTGGCTGTGCTGCAGGGCCTCCTCCAGCGTTTTGCGCGAGGTGCGGTCAAGGACGGTGTTCACCATGCCGCGCCGGGGGATCGGGCTGAAGCGCAGCTCCAGCGTCCGGCCATCGGCCAGCCGGATCTCCTGCGGTTCGCCGGGATCGTGCAGATCCCCCGCCAGCGGAGCCAGTAGCTGCTGATAGTGGACGCCGCGATGAAGCTCGCGCGGCGCGATGCCGAGCAGTTCGGCATACTGCGCGTTCCACACCACCAGCTGACCCTGATGGTCAAACAGGGCAAAGCCGTCGCGCATCGCCAGAAAGGTGGACTCCAGCTGGCTGCTCTTCTCTTTCAGCAGGCGTGAGGTGTGTGCCAGCGAGGCGGTATTGCGGGCAAAGACGTTGAAGGCCCGCGCCAGTTCGCCCAGTTCGTCGCGGCGCTGCAACCCCGGCACGCCGACGTTCTGCTCACCCTGTGCCAGCCGCGTCATGGCGGCGGCAATCGCCGTCAGGCTCGACCCGAGATTGCGGTAGATGTAGATCCCGGCATAGCCGGTGATCGCCAGCGCCAGCAGCACGAAAAGGGCGATAAAGCCGATGATGGAGTCCAGCTCGCGGTGGGTCGCCAGGGTTCGCGCTTCGCTCTGCAACGCCACCTGCTGCACCGAGGCACTGATATCCTCATTCAGCATCGCCACCAGCGCCTTAATCCGGTAGGTGGCGTAGGCGATCGCCAGATCGCTCTGTTCCAGCGCCTCCGCCAGCGGCAGCAGGCGCTGCTGGGTCGCCAGCAGTCGCGCAATATTCTCGCCGGTGACGCCCGTCAGCGGCACGCTGCGCCACTGCGTCATCACCTGCTGCAGTTGCTCAATCACCGCAATCGGTGAGGGCGTGCGGATGGCGATGCTGAGCAGCCGCTCAGTCTGCTCACGCAGGGCGCTATCCGGCGCGCGCTGCGGTTCCTGCTGCAGCCGCTGACTGATGTGGCCGAGCAGAATCTGCGACTGCCACAGGTCACTCAGCATGTTATTGCGCTGCAGGTGGCGCTGATGACCGGTGAGCAGCAGGCGGTTAATCGTCTGCTCCAGCTCCAGGCTGCGGGCGCGGATACGGGCGATGCGCTCCGGCTGACGCGCGGCCAGCGGGGCGCTGGCGAGCAGGCTCAGCGACTGTTGCAGCGCATGCTGATTCTGCTGAAGCCGCTGTGATTCGCTCTGATACTCCAGCGCGCCCACCACCTGCGACAGCCGCACGGCTGCCGTCGCCACATTGGCGGTGTCACGCGCCAGCGCCAGACTGCCGTTCATGTCCGCCAGCGTCTGCGCCTGTGCCTGCTCCTGAATCGTACCGGCATGGCGAAAACCGACGATCGCCACCACGCTGACCATCAGCGTCACGGCGACCACCAGCAGATTGAACATCAGCAGGCGGCCCCGTGCGCCAGCCTGCCACGGATAGGTGTGCTGCATCCCACCCCCTCTTTATCACGGCAACGATGGGCCGAGTATAGGAGCGGGCAGCCGGGTGAATATGACAAATATGAATGGCCGCTGACATTTTCCGTTTATCTGGCGTTGCTTAACTGACGGCTATCCACAGTCCGCAGGAGCGAGGCGATGACAGCCACACCGATACTGGAAATGCGCGGCATTACCCGGCGCTTCGGCAACTTTTACGCCCTGAAGGGGGTGGATCTTACGGTCTGGCCCGGTGAGGTCCATGCGCTGATGGGGGAGAACGGCGCGGGTAAAAGCACCCTGATGAAGATTCTGGCCGGGGCCTACAGCGCCAGCGGCGGAGAGATTCTGATCGAAGGCGAACCGCGGGCGCTGAAAGGGCCGAAAGCGGCGCTGGCCGCCGGGATCACCCTGATTTACCAGGAGATTAACCTGGCCCCCAACCTGACGGTGGCGGAAAACATTTTTCTCGGCAGCGAAATCGCCCCCGGCGGGCTGGTGAAGCGGCGGCAGATGGCGGAGGAGGCGCAGCGGGTGATTGACCGGCTCGGCGCGCAGTTCAGTGCCTGGGATGTGGTCAGCCGCCTCAGCATTGCCGAGCAGCAGCAGGTGGAGATCGCCCGGGCGCTGCAGCGCAACAGCCGCATCCTCGTGATGGATGAGCCGACCGCCGCGCTCTCAAACCGCGAAACCGAACAGCTCTTCGCGCTGATCAAACGGCTGCGCAGCGAGGGGATGGCGATTATCTACATCAGCCACCGCATGGCGGAGGTGTATGAACTGTCGGATCGCGTCAGCGTGCTGCGCGACGGCGAGTATGTCGGCAGCCTGACGCGCGATCAACTCAACGCCAGTGAACTGGTGCGGATGATGGTCGGACGGCCGCTCAGCGATCTCTTTAATAAAGACCGGTCGATTCCGCTGGGTGATATCCGGCTGGCGGTGAATCACCTGACCGACGGCGGCAAAGTGCACCCCAGCAGCCTGGCGGTGCGCGCCGGTGAGATCGTGGCGCTGGCGGGGCTGGTCGGCGCAGGCCGCAGCGAGCTGGCGCAGCTGATCTTCGGCGTGCACAAGCCGAAGGAGGGCGAGATCTGGATCGATGGCGAGAAGGTCACCATCCTCTCACCGCGCGATGCGATTGCGCGCGGCATCGGTTTCCTCACCGAGAACCGCAAAGAGCAGGGGCTGTTTCTGGAGATGGCGGCACAGGAGAACATCGTGATGGCGACGCTGGAGCGGGATGCCAGTTACGGCATGCTCAATCGCCGCAAAGGGCAGACCATCGCCAGCGAGGCGATCGCCTCCCTGAATATCCGGGTGCCGCATGCGCAGGTCCGGGCGGGCGGCCTCTCCGGAGGTAATCAGCAGAAGCTGCTGATCTCACGCTGGGTGGCGATTGGCCCGCGCATCCTGATCCTGGATGAACCGACGCGCGGCGTCGACGTCGGAGCCAAAAGCGAGATCTACCGCATGATGCAGGAGATGGCGCGGCAGGGCGTGGCGATTCTGATGATCTCCAGCGAACTGCCGGAAGTGGTCGGGATGAGCGACCGCGTTTACGTGATGCACGAAGGCACCATCGTCGGTGAGCTGGAGGGCAGCCACATCAGTCAGGAAAATATTATGACGCTGGCAACCGGTGCGCACAGCGCAGCAGCAGGCGGAATCTGAGGAGATCACCATGACACAACTGGCCCGCACCCCCGCGCCCACGCTGAAACGCGCCCTGATGGGCGATCTGCTGCAGACGGTAGGGATCCTGCCGATTCTGATCCTCATCGTGGCGGTTTTTGGCTTCGTTACCCCCAACTTCTTTACCGAAGCGAACCTGCTGAACATTACCCGTCAGGCGTCGATCAATATCGTCCTGGCGGCGGGGATGACCTTTGTCATTCTCACCGGCGGCATCGACCTGTCGGTGGGGTCGATGCTCGGCACCACGGCGGTGGTGGCGCTGGTGGCCTCGCTCGACCCGATGCTCGCCTCCATGACCATTCCGATGGCGCTGGGCGCGGGTCTGGTGATGGGGCTGTTCAACGGCGTGCTGGTCGCCTGGGCCGGACTGCCGCCCTTTATCGTCACCCTCGGCACCTATACCGCCCTGCGCGGTGCGGCCTACCTGCTGGCGGATGGCACCACGGTCATCAACTCCGACATCAATTTTGAGTGGATTGGCAACGGCTACCTCGGCCCGGTGCCATGGCTGATTGTGATTGCCTTCGCGGTGATCGCCCTCTGCTGGTTTATCCTGCGGCGCACCACGCTGGGCGTCCATATCTATGCGGTCGGCGGCAACATTCAGGCGGCCCGACTCACCGGCATCAAGGTGGGCGGGGTGCTGCTGTTTGTCTACGGCATGAGCGGCCTGCTCTCGGGGCTGGGCGGTCTGATGAGCGCCTCCCGTCTCTACAGCGCCAACGGCAACCTCGGCGTCGGCTATGAGCTGGATGCGATTGCCGCGGTGATCCTGGGCGGCACCAGTTTCGTCGGGGGCATCGGCACCATCACCGGCACCCTGATTGGCGCGCTGATTATCGCCACGCTCAATAACGGCATGACGCTGATGGGCGTCTCCTACTTCTGGCAGCTGGTGATCAAGGGCGCGGTGATCATCATCGCCGTCCTGATCGACAAATACCGTACCCGTCATCATGTGAGTTAAGGCTGAAAGGCGGAGGCGCGATGTCGCCGCCGTCTCTGTAAAAACGCCATTAAGCGGTTGGCACTCTGATAACAGCAGGAGAAGGTCTATGCGTTTTAATCCGATTGTAACCGGGCTGCTGGCGGCAACGCTGTTCAGCGCCGGGCTGGCTCAGGCAAAAGAACTCAAATCCATCGGCGTCACGGTCGGCGATCTGGCTAACCCCTTCTTCGTGCAGATCACTAAAGGGGCGGAGATGAAGGCGCGTGAGCTGGCGGGGGACAAGGTCAACGTGACGCTGGTCTCCAGCGGCTACGATCTCGGCCAGCAGGTAGGGCAGATCGATAATTTTATTGCGGCAAAAGTGGACATGATTATCCTCAATGCCGCCGACTCGAAAGGCATTGCCCCGGCGGTGAAGCGGGCGCGTGATGCCGGTATCGTGGTGGTGGCGGTCGACGTAGCGGCCGATGGGGCGAATGCGACCATTACTTCCGATAACACCCAGGCGGGCGCGATGGCCTGCAAATATATCTCTGACCGCCTGAAAGCGAAAGGCAACGTGGTGATCATCAACGGCCCGCCGGTGTCTGCGGTGCAGAACCGTGTTGAAGGCTGCATGAACGAACTGAAAACCCATCCCGACATCAAGCTGCTCTCTTACAACCAGAACGCCAAAGGCAGTCGCGAAGGGGGACTGGAGGTGATGACCGGTCTGCTCTCCGCTAACCCCAAAATCGATGCGGTGTTTGCCATTAACGATCCCACCGCCATCGGCGCGGATTTAGCCGCGAAACAGGCGCAGCGCAGCGAGTTCTTTATCGTCGGCGTCGATGGATCGCCGGATGGCGAAGAGGCGCTGAAGCGCAAAAACTCCCTGTTTGTCGCGACCCCGGCGCAGGACCCGCAGGTGATGGCGGCGAAGGCGGTGGAGATTGGCTACGACATTCTGCAGGGCAAACCGGCACCCGAAAAGCCGGTGCTGATCCCGGTGAAGCTAATCGATCGTGACAACATCGGCAGCTATCAGGGCTGGACGGTGAAATAAGGCGCAGGGCGGCGCCTCCGGGTGCCGCTTCAGACGGCTGACAGCGTGAATCTGGCAGCAACGCATGGCTTCATCGCGCAGGGAACACGGGCAGAGGAGGAAAGCGTCCCGCGCCAGAGACGGCGCGGGCCGAGTGGCCAGGGATGGTTTAAACGACTTTCCGATCTGACCGTGTTTCCTGCGCAGGCTCTGTCCAGCAGCTAACGGGGCAGACTTTGTCAGCACCCTCAGGAGGCCACCATGCAACGTTCAGAGGTCAATCACTACCTGCAGCAGACGCGCGAATTTTTCCGCCAGCAGGATGTGCATCTGCCGCCGTGGGCCGATTTCGGATTACGTCAGTGGCGGGCGCAGTCACCTGACGCGATGGCGGAGATCCTGGCACTGCGGCTGGGCTGGGATCTCACCAGTTTTGGCGCGGACGACTTTCTGCAGACCGGGCTGACGCTGTTTACGCTGCGCAACGGTTCGCCCGGCGGACAGCCGTGGCACAAACCCTATGCGGAGAAGATCCTGCACGTGCGCGACGGGCAGCTGACGCCGATGCACTATCATCCGCGCAAGATGGAAGACATCATCAATCGCGGTGGCGGGAATCTGATTGTCGAACTGCATAACCGCGACGGCGCGGCGCTGGCTGACTCGCCGGTCACGGTGTCGCTGGATGGTCTGCGCCAGACTCACGCTGCGGGTTCGCAGCTGCGGCTCTCACCGGGTGAAAGCGTGACCCTTGAGGCGGGCCTCTGGCACAGCTTCTGGGGCGAACCGGGTTTTGGCGACGTGCTGGTGGGCGAGGTGTCGATGCCCAATGATGACGAAAACGACAACGTGTTCCTGACGCCACTGGCCCGCTTCAATCCGCTTGAGGAGGATGAGGCGCCGCGCTGGCTGCTCTGTAATGACTACGCCCGCGGCTTTACCTGACCCTCCCGGACGCTGATCATCCCTTCGCATGCTCTCCGGGATTGGACTGCCTCATCTTTCTTATGCTGCGCGCGGGCGGTTCACCAGACAGCCGAGCGTACTCGCGCGTAAACTGCGTCAGACTTTCATCGCCCACATCCGCCGCCACGGCGGCGACATTGCCAGGACTGCAGCGCGATTCAGGCGATCTGGCTGGTGCGCGGGGCGGTTTCAGGTTTCATTACATCAGCCGAAAAGACATAGCCCAGCCCGCGAATGGTGCGGATCAGATCGGGCTGATGCGGGTTGATTTCGATTTTGCGGCGCAGGCGCATGATCAGCACGTCGATGGTGCGGTCAAACACATCCAGACTTTCGCTGTGGGTCAGCTCCAGCAGCTGATCGCGGGTCAGCACCTTGCGGGCGTGACGCACCAGCGCCCGCAGCAGGCTGAACTCGCCCTGGGTCAGCGGCACCAGCTCGCGCTGCGGATTGAACAGCTGGCAGCGACTGTCGTCCAGCTGCCAGCCGCCGAATCGCCAGCCCGCCGGTTCCGGTTCGCTCTGGACAGGGCGTCCGCCGCGCCGCAGGGCCGCCCGGGTTCGTGCCACCACCACGCGCGGATTAAAGGGTTTGGCGATGTAATCATCGGCACCCATCTCCAGGCCGACCACCATCTCCGCTTCGGAACCCATACCGGTCAGCATGATCACCAGCACCTCGGGGCGCTGACGCTGCAACTGCTGCAGCACCAGCAGTCCGTTGGTGTCGGGCAGCATCATATCGAGCATCACCAGCGTGATCTCCGGGTGCGTGCTGAGCATCAGCAGCGCCTCTTTTCCCTGATGACAGCAGTAGACCTTTAACTGATGTTCACCTAACGCATCCTGCAGGACGTCGCAGACAGCAGGATCATCATCCACCACCAAAATCGCTGGCTTCATGGCGCGGCCTCAATGTTACGAAAGAGTTAATTCAGGAGTCTACACAGGCCAGAAAAGTGCGCTGAGGCAGCGTGCTGAAACGTGACACGCCTCGCCCGTCAGTATGCGGAAGCGTGCGCTGGCGCAGAGTTTTGCGGGGGTGACACAGGGAGGCAGGAAAACGATTGCGCATCCTCGGTGCATTGCACCATAATCGCGCCTCGTTTTGGTTCGGAATTCTCTGAGGCGCATCCGGCTCTGCCAGGTAATCGATTGCGTCGGTAAGTGGCATGGCAATTGCTTTGGGCAGTGGGTCAGTCAGGGATTTCAGACGATTCCGGCAGGTCAGTATGCAGCGGCCGGTATCCGCGTCCCGAAAACAGAATAATCAGCATGCAACCCCCTTTGGCAAGCGAGACCCACACCGGTGCGGTCTCCTGTATCGAGAGATGATGATGTTAGAAAAACTATTCAAACTCAAAGCGCATAACACGACGGTTCGTACCGAGATTATCGCCGGGATCACCACCTTCCTGGCGATGGCCTACATTCTGTTTGTTAACCCGAGCATTCTGGGCGCGACCGGCATGGATAAGGGCGCCGTATTTGTTGCGACCTGTCTGGCGGCGGCGATTGGCTGTGCGCTGATGGGGCTGATCGCTAACTACCCGATTGCACTGGCACCGGGCATGGGGCTGAACGCCTTCTTCACCTACACCGTCGTACTGCACATGGGCTACACCTGGCAGATTGCGCTGGGTGCGGTGTTTCTCTCGGCAGTGATTTTCTTTGCGATGTCGCTGTTTAAAATCCGTGAGTGGATTATTGCCAGTATTCCGCTGCCGCTGCGCGCGGGGATTGGTGCCGGTATTGGCCTGTTTCTGGCGATCATTGCGCTGGAAGGCGCAGGCATTGTGGTCGATAACCCGGCGACGCTGGTGGGCATTGGCGATCTGACAAAACCGGGTCCGCTGCTGGCGATGCTTGGCTTCGTGGTGATTGTGGTGCTGGAAGCGCGTCGCGTAACCGGTGCCGTGCTGATCGGTATTCTGCTGGTAACCTTCATCTCTATGGGCATCGGCCTGTCGCCGTTTGCCGGAGTCTTCTCTGCACCACCATCGATTGCACCGACCTTTATGCAGCTGGATATTGCTGGCGCGTTTAACGTCGGCCTGGTCAGCGTGATTTTTGCCTTCCTGTTTGTGGATGTGTTTGATAACACCGGCACCCTGCTGGGCGTCACCAAACGCGCCGGTCTGGCGGATGAGCAGGGTAACGTGCCGAAGATGGGCCGTGCGCTGATTGCTGACAGTGCGGCTGCGCTGTTTGGTTCGCTGCTGGGCACCTCAACCACTACCAGCTATGTGGAGTCGGCGGCGGGCGTGAGTGCGGGTGGCCGCACGGGCCTGACGGCGATCGTGGTCGCCGTGCTGTTTCTGCTGGCGCTCTTCTTCTCGCCGCTGGCCTCCAGCGTGCCGGTCTATGCCACCGCGCCCGCGCTGCTGTTTGTGGCCGTGCTGATGACATCCAGTCTGGCGGATATTGACTGGAAAGATATCACCACTGCTGCCCCGGTGACGGTTACCGCGCTGACCATGCCGCTGACCTATTCCATCGCCAACGGCATCGCCTTTGGATTTATTACCTGGACGCTGGTGAAGCTGCTGAGCGGTCGCGCCAGAGAGGTCAATGCCGCGCTGATTATCCTGTCGATTCTGTTTGTGATTAAGCTGGGCTGGCTGAGCGCCTGATAGTGGCCTGGCGGCGGGGGAGGTTTCACCCGGCGGTGGAGAGTTATCACCTGGCGGTGGGGTGGCTCTGAGAGGGTTTCGCCTGTCGGGCATAGGAGAGTTATTACCTGGCGGTGGGCTGGCTCTGAGAGGGTTTCGCCTGTCGGGGGGAGGGAGTTATTACCTGGCGGTGGGCTGGCTCTGAGAAGGTTTCGCCCGCCATGCGTGAGGGAGTTTCAGCCTGCCCGTGCAGGCGGACGCGTCAAGGGGCGGACGCCCGCCCCTTAACAATCCCGGCGT
>NZ_JAALFQ010000018.1:0-38571 GCF_011800365.1 Pantoea sp. EKM103V
TTTTGCCGGTGCGTTTGTCTTTCATAACGAGCCGGCTCATGGCGTGCCCCATCTGTCCCGGCAGGCGCCGGAAGTTACCGGGTGCAAACCATTCAGGGTTTGAGCACTTGCAGGCGACGGAGTGATCGCCGCGGTGGCGTCCGTCATTCTTGAGGTTCGGGCGGTTTAACCCGATTAAAGTCTGGTCATTCACCCTGTCCCGTACTTATGGCGGGCAGGGGTTGTCTTATGAAAAGCATGCGTTATAATCCTTCACAGGCGCAGCGCCTGCTTTTGGACCCCCTGACTCTGACTCTTCCGCCAAGTTGACATCAGATTCGGGGGGTTTTTGCATTCAGAGCCCGGTGAAACGTCGGCTCCATACCCTGGACGTTTTACGGATACGTCCCATCCGGTTAGTTCTTTCCCGCGCCGCGCATGTCCGGCCACAGGTTTACTGCACACCCCGTCGTTAACCACCACAGTAATCAACAGGGATCTGAAAAGGATCGCCGCCCGGCGAATTCTGAAAAGAATACCCATCTCACCTGCTTAAATCCAGCACAGTTTGCACATAGCACGAATCGTATGGATAAAAAAAGTTCACCGATAAACTTTACCGTGACCGGGTTCACATCTGCGGGCGGACTTAATCCAGACCACGCGTCTGGCGGGACGGTGATGTCCGGAAGAGGTATTCACTGATATTCAGGCAGCCGGCTGGGGAGGGGTCACAGACAATTGCTTTTAACTTACGACGGGCAGGGCGGTCAGGCTGAGGCGTACCGCAGCACCGCGAGGAACGAACAGCCTGAGCGGCGTGGCCGTCATGGGGTAAAGGTTCTGGCGGAATAGCCGATACCCCGGACAATGCCCGCTGGCTGGCGCTATAAGGCAGACTGAAATGCTTCATCGTCCCGGCCCCGTGCCGGGATTTTTTATTACGTTGTGCGGTAAATAGTTTGACAGCATGTCGCATGCTGGCTCATGCTCCCGGCGGGTTTCTCTTGTTTGGTGGTGTTATTCCGTTATGGAATAGTTTGCCCGGCCCTCTGCCACGCGGGCCGGGTTTTTTTACCGCTTTTCTGCCCGGGCAATGGCCTGCTGCATCACCTGTTCGCTGACCACGCCCGGAATGACCGTAGTGTTGTCCGGCGTGGCATTTTCAGCCGGCATCACGATAATGCCCGGCGTCCCCGTCAGCCCCAGCATCTCAGCCAGGGCAGCATTGTTCTCCGTAACGTGGTCAGACACGACCTTATCCCCGTCTGAAGCCGCACCTGCACCGGCCGCGGCAGCGACCTTCTCAATGTCTTCTGCCGTCAGTTTTCCTTCGTTATGCCCGGTGCGGTAAATACCGTTGTGAAATGCCATGTACGCATCTGCCCCCTGCTTCCGGTAAATACCCAGCCCGCGGCGTGAAGCCTGCTCTGATTCAGGATAGCGGGCGGAAAAAATGGTCCAGTCGCGGAACGCAAAGCGCACGCCGGCGTTTGCAGCCATCACCTTTTCCATCACCGGCGCCATCATGCTGCAGGCGATGCATTCGTAATCGAAAAATTCAGTCACGATGACTTTTGAGTCCGCCGGCCCCTTAACGGGTACACTATCCAGCTGCATCAGCAGCCGGTGTGTTTTCAGCGCTGACTGCACGTAAGCCTGCTGCTGCATGGCCTGCTGCCGCGCCTGCAGCTTTTTGCTCACCTCAATGAGCACGTCCGGGTGCGCGACCAGATAGTCCGCCGCAATTTCGCCGATGCGGGCCTGCTGCTCCGGGGTAAACGCGTCAGCGCCGGCGGCACCGGCCTGGACTGTAAACAAAGCAGTGCTCATGGCCAGAGCAATGCTGGTCATCTTAAGGGTCTTTTTCATGGTTTATCTCATATGCCTGCGATGAGCAGGCCGAAGGTGACGCGGCCGCACTGAGGACGGCCGCAAAGGATATTAACGTTCTTTCTGTATGTGACGGGTGATTTCCGGACCAGGTAACTCCCTCTCAGGCTCGCGACCCCGCGCTTCAGGGGGCAGGCTGACCTGCGCCTGCCGGTCGAGTTCGCGCACGGCACTGGCCAGCACCGCTGACGGAATTTCCGGCTGAGCCGTTTTAACTGCAGACCGCGAACGGTTAAGTTCTTCCTGAACCTGGCGGACCACGGCAGCCGGGGTCGCGCCGTCGCTCCCTGCTGCGGCAGCCTGCCTGACACTGTCCGGTATCCCGCTCACTGACAGCGCACCGAGTACGGCGCGCACCGCAGCATCAGATGAGGCATCCGGCGTATCCGCCAGCGTCCGGGCAGCCTGCCGGACAAGTGCGCTGTAGTCCGGCTGCGACTCGCCCGGAAGTCGGGGCAGCTTCTGCTCAATAACTTCTGCCACACGTGCTGCAAGCTGCACGGCCAGGGTAACCTTATCCATCCCGCCCTGGCCGGGTGGCACTGCCGGCAGGCTGGTTTTTTCCATCTGATTGCCGTTGCTGACTGACTTTATTGCACTGCGCAGCGTAGCCTGCTCATCCTGCTCTCTCTCCGTTTGCGGCAGAACGGCGAGTATCTCCTGCAGCTCAGCTTTCACCTGACTCAGAAGCGTGGCGTCCGGACGACGCAGCTCTTCCAGGTTGCCACCCGCCACCTTCAGAAGCTGTGCGGATGGAATCTGTCGTCCGTGCATTATCAATACTCCCGCCTCCGGCTTTTCGCGCGCGGCGGCCAGTCCCTGCGTGAGATCGCTGACGAGCACGACCTCGCCGCTGCGGCTTTTCTGCAGCATGGCGGCCTGTGCACCCGCTGTGACCAGCTGGCGGGTCTGCCCGGCGAGCAGTGCGCCCTTATCGTGAAGCAGCGGCATCATCGTCAGGCCCGCCGCTTTTCCGTTACCGTCATACACCGGCAGGGCCAGATGTGGCTCCGGGTACTTCCGTGTCGGCGGGATGATGCGTGCCGTAACCGGGCTGCCGCGCAGGCCATTTGACCGCAGAAACGCGCGGCCCATTGCCGTTTTAGACGCGGGCTGACCCATCGCCCAGATCCGCCTGGCCCGATCGCGCTCCGGCTCGGGCGTGAGCGCATCATGCGCCGTGGCCGGCCCTTCTTTTCCGTTCCTGAGCGTCTTTGTCCAGCCTGCTTTATCATCGGTAAAAATCTGGACATGATCCTTCGCACGCGAGACGTTGATATAAAACGCCCGCGCGCCGCTCATCAGCTCACGAGCGCCCTCAACGCCCTCCAGCGCCAGTGAGTAACGGGCACTGGCGCCCTGAGCGCCGTAGCCGGTGACCGCCCAGCTGTAGTCCACGTGCCGGTCAGCGAACGTTGCTGCCGGATCGATAACCTTCAGCCCGCCGGCATTGCGCAGCACAATCTCACCGTTGTCGCGCAGCTCTTCAACGCGATACTGTTCGTGTGCAGCGTGACCGGCCTGCTTCTGGGTTTTACTCAGGCGGACGCTGTCACCCGTGCGAAGCTCAATAGAGCGGGTCTCAAAAACCTCAATTTCAGTGGCGTTGAGCTCCTGCGGCGACCAGTACTGCGTGCGCCCCGCTTCATCCTTCAGGGTGATGTTGCCGTTTGCCTGGTCAACGCCGGTAACGTGCAGGTACCGCTGACTGGCCATCACCACCTGCCCGGTTTCCCAGTCGTCGATACGGTTAAAGTCGTGCCGGCCGCCGTTGATGCGATCCAGGACAGGGACGGTGCGATACGCCTCGCCCAGCTCTTTTGATTCAACCATCGCGTTATGAATACCCTCATTGATGGCTCTGCGGTCTGCGTGCAGCTGAACCATGATCATGGTCTGCTCCCGTGCCTCATCGGTGCGGCTCATAAAGTCAGCCACGATTGTGGATACAGGATCTGCTGACTCGACAATTGATCCGGCGGGCGGCACCGTGCCTGCGCGCCGGGGAACAACGTCCGGCGACACCTTTTCAATGTTTCTCAGGGCCGCCGCGAAATCATTGCTGATGATGCTGTACACAGCAGACTTCAGGTCCGGGTCGCGCTGGCGCACGATTTCCTTCATGACCGCCACGTCAATCGGGCTCCGCTCCTGCATCAGCTGGAATGGCGCTCCGCTCTCGGGCGACTGCAGCTGTGCTACGTCCCCTACCGGCACGGCGCGGCCGTTTCCGGCGGCGATCGCGCGGTACGCCGCCGCGGTATCCTGGTTACCAATCATGGAAGACTCATCGATAAGGAACAGCATGTTGTCATAGCGGACGTCCTCGCCGGCCGCGCTGCGCATCTGCCAGTCCAGCACAAACGACTTCAGCGTCTGCGCATCGATGCCGGTGCCCGCCATCTCCTTAACCGCCCGGTGAGTCGGGCCCAGGCCTACAATGACCGGACGCGCGTCAGCCGGCAGGGTGTCGATAGCCGCCCTGACCGCATTGAACTGGGTGGTTTTACCGACGCCTGCATACCCCTGCACGGCCGTAAACCGGTCCGGACTCTGCAGAATAAGCGAGGTGGCCTCTTTCTGGCCCTGAGTCAGGCCGGACAGGAGGGCCGGATCGACCTGCGCCATCAGCGGCACCTGCGTGTTTTTACCCCGCTCAATTTCGCTCACGATGGCTTTTTCCATCTCCCACGTGGCGCGCGCAACGAAGTGAGGTCCGGCACGGGTCTGCACCTCAATGAGGTCACCCTCCTTAACCTGCCGGGCAACTTCACTCTCGATAAGCTTCAGGTCACCGCAGAATGTCAGCGCCTCATCCAGCAGTTTCGCCCACGGGAAGGCGACGTCCCGCATCTGCGCCACGCCGCGCGTTACGGCTTTCTGTGAATCAGAGAGCAGCTGTTTACTGAGCGTGTCCACCGCCTCACTGGCATCCTCTTTTCCGCTGGCCTGCCGGACCAGCGACAGCGGCGAGCGCGTGGAGCGCAGGCGCCCCAGCTTCTCTTCCGCCCGGCTCAGCGCTTCGCCGGTAAAAATTTCCGCCTCATGGCCGGACTGTGCCAGCGCATTGATCATATTTACCGACAAATCCTGAGCGCCCAGGCTGGCCAGCACCGTGCCGCGGTCGTTGTCACGGCTGCCGGGCGCGCTGACGTATCCGTAAGTCACGTAAAGCGGCCGGGACGCGTCCAGACGCAGCGGCTTTTGCTGCCCTTCGCGCTGTACGATGAGCGTGCCGTTTTCAATCGCCGTGACCGTGAGGCGATCGCGCGCTTTCAGGCCCGCATGCTTATCACCGGCAAGCGCAAACAGGCGTTCCCCGGCGGCAATTTCAGCATCATTCTGCGTGAACAGCCGCCAGTCGCCGGAGAGTACGCTGAGTTTTACCCGTGACAGCACCCCGTCCCCGTCAATCAGCGAGAGCATGCGGGTCTCATCATGCACGCGGTCAATGACGTAGTGCCGCGTTTCGTTTTTCTCTGACCGGTCCTCCAGCACCATACCGGCGCGGTAGGTCTGGGGGAGACGGCGCTCTTTAGCCGTCATAAACACCGGCGTACGCGCCACGATGCTGACCGACTCCTGCCCCAGCCTGCCGGCATCCTGCAGCGCACTCCTGATAACACCGGTCAGATGGCTCTGCTCGCGCGGGCCTGTCACAACGGCCGTAACGGGCCCCTCCGCAGGGTCCATTCCGGCATAGCGATCTGCCAGCGCCTGATAGCGGTCGCGCTTGTCCTGAATACTGGTCACGCGCACCTCGATTCCGTCAGACGGTGCGTTCAGGCTCTGACGCTTTACGCCCGCTGCCGTCAGCACGGACAGGGCATTCGCATTTGACTGCCGTCCGGCACTATCCAGAAAGAGCAGCTGCGCATTCTGCTGATGCGCCTCACCGGTGAGCACCAGCATTTCTTTCAGGCTGAGTTTTTCCGCGCTCTCGACGATGACCGTACTCTGCGGCATCAGGCTGAAGCTGCCATCAAGCATCCGGCTGCGGTGCAGCAGCCGGTCCCTGAGCTCAGGCGACTTTGCAAAGCTGAGTGCGCGCTCGGCTGAACTGGTCAGCACGCTGACCTCGCGCCCCTGCTCACGTGACATTGTCACCAGCTCCTCTGTAACCTCACGCAGCCGGCCGACTGATGCAGGCGCACTGATGATAACGGCAGGCTCCCGGGCAATGTGCTCAGGGTGCGCGGGGGAGAGATCGCCGACAGTGCTGAAATTAATTACCCGGTTCTCTTTCAGGATATCTGCCGCCAGCGACTGTACCGACAGCTCATCCAGCAGGTGGATGTGCGAGGTAAACACGCCTTTATCACCGTCGAGAGGCACAAGCAGGTTGTCATGAATAGCCTGGTCAAGCGCCCTGCGCAGGTCCGGAATGGTGTTCTGCAGTTCACCGGCGTTATGAGCGGTCAGCAGAAGATCCCCGTAGGTAAACCGCGTTTTACTGTCGCTCAGCACGGAAATAGCGGTGCGGACCGCCTCCATCGCCGAAACAGGGGCGTCCTGCACCTCACCCGCGTCAGGACGGGACATTTCACGTTCGCGCGCTTCATTTATCACACCCTGGATGTCAAAGCCGGTATCGTCCATCTGGCGCTGCCAGCGCGCCTGCAGCCGGGCACGGCCGTCGGCCGTTTCGGGTTTAGCGATCGGGTCATCCTGAATCTGTGGGGACGGCGCTGATGTTCCTTTATCTGCTGTAACAGCCGCTTTTTCTGTGGCTGACACCGCGCGCTCAGGACCTGACTCTGCCGACAGGTCTTTTTCCTGTGCTGATGGGGTTAAAGGCTCTTTATCCGCCTTTTCAGGGATTTTCTCTGCGGCTGACACCCCATGCGCCGGTTCAGGCTCTGCCGGCACATCTTTATCCTCTGCTGACGGGGCTGACGTTTCTTTATCCGCTGTTGCAGGGATTTTCTCTGTTACTGCCGCAGCACGCTCAGCCTGCACGGGTATGGAGGAAGATTCGGGCCGGGTGCGCCCCGGTGCCCCCTTGTCCTCACCATAGCGGCTGATATCCTGCTTGCGCTGGCGAGTATCAAGTGCGGCCACGTCGCGGCTTTTCAGTGAAGCATCCTCGCCGGCGCGTGCGTGGATTTCCCGGTGGCGTGAGGAAAACTCATCCAGCACCGCTTCCGTAAAGCCCTTTATCTCCCACAAATCATGACGGCCGCCGGTCGGCACGGTTTCATAGCCGATAGCCTCAGCCTTGCCTTTAAGGACATTGCGGTAGATTTTGCCGTACGTTATCTGGTTGCGGTATGCCGTTTCGATAAAGCCGGCACCGTGAATGGTGTCGGTGGCCAGCGCCTTCCACCTGCCGTCCAGCTCCGTGACGTTGGCCATCACCGCGTGCGTGTGGATCTGCGGATCGAGGTTGCGGGAGGTGTCGTGCGTGAACAGGGCGGCGACCATTTTTCCGCTGGTCACGATGCGCGTGACGCCCTCCTTCGTGTCCCGGGCGCTTACCGTCTGCTCCATGATGGCCAGCGTCTCTTTTACTGCATCATGGTGTGCCTCCAGCAGGCGTTTATAGCCGCCGGCAAGGATAAGCATCGAGACGCTTTTGGGTGCTGAAAAGGTAAAGTCGTGCCCCGGTCGGTGCACGTGTACCCCCTGCACCTCCTTGCCCAGCACCACGCCGTTGGGCAGATTGCCATGCAGAATGTCCGTGAACGTATCCAGGTCAACCGGTCCCTCAAGCCCGAGTTCACGCGCACCCTCCCCCATCCACTGCGTGGGCATGTCATCCAGAAAGTAATAGTTATCCTTGCTGCTGTAGTAGCCGGCAGCGTCGGCGGCCGAGGCCACCGGAGCAACGGTCATCATCGTTCATACCCTCCCGGGTCAAGGCTGTCACTCATCTCCTGATACGCGTCGTAGTCGTCGCGGTGTCGCAGGATGTTCTTTTCGTCATCGGCCATGCGTGCGTTGGCGTCGCTGTACTGCCGGGCATCAGCCTCCTCGCGCTTTTCCTGGTCGGTTTTTCGCGGGCTGATGTGCCGGACGATGAGGCGGCCGCCGTCGTCTTTTTCCATCTGCATGCTGAGCTCCGGAGACTCACCCTGCGCAGCGTCGTCCTGAGGTAACGCCTCATCAGCGTTGTCTACGCTGTTTTCTGCTGCAGCCGCACGGCTTTTGCGGCGCGCAAGCATGTCCAGCGCACTGGGTCCGGCTGGCTTTGATTTCATAAGGGGTCGCACGACCGGCTTCAGCGTCTCCGACTGCGACGCGTCTCCCCCGGTGTCTGTCGGCATTACCGGCCGGACAGGTGCCGGCGGCGTCATTTTCGTTTCAGGCGGTGCCTCTGCCGAAGCCTGCTTTGCCGGCAGCGGTTCAGCCTCAGCCGCGATGACCGGCGCGGGTACAGTACGTAGCGGGAACGGGCGCACGTTTGAGGGCGGCGGCGTATCACTCACAGCTTCTGATGCGGGTCGTGCCTGAGCCGGCGTCGCAGCAGGTACTGGCGTCACAACCTCCCGCTCAGCAGGTGAAATCGGACGACTCACGGGCGGCTCAGCTTTTAACGGTGCGGCAGCCGGTGAAGCAGGCACGGTCTCCGGCCCGGATGTGGCGGTGGTACGGTCACCGTTTTCCAGTATTTCTTCGCCGGTCGGAAACGAAATGTTCGCCGCGCGGGAACTGCGTTCGTTGCTCTCGATGATTTGTTCGAGCTCCGGACTCAGCCGGTCACGGAAGTCACGCTCAATCAGCGCGGGGTGATATTTTTTCTGTTTACGGTACTTCAGGTTCAGCTTCACCACCGGGTACTCGCCCGGCAGGCGCACATAGAACTGCAGGTTCGGCATCTTCATAATCTGGTCGTAGTCCACGATGGGCTCGTTAACCTTGTCCTTACTGATGGAGATACCGTCACGCACCTGGTCAAGGCCGTAGCTGTTCTGCTCGCGCGCCTCGCGCCGGCGCTGATGACCCAGCTCCTCCTCCACGATTTTGGCCACCTCAGCGCTCGGCGAGCGGCCATAGGCGCGGGTGTTCAGCAGGTCAAAGATGGCTTTAGCCATCTCGCGGCCGTAAATGTGGATCAGCTGCGGCATGTTCTGAATGCCCAGCACGAAACAGCCGCCGAACTTGCGCGCCTCGGCCAGCGTTTCGTTGAACTCCGGTATTTTCTGCAGGCTGGCAATCTCATCGCCGATAAACCACACGCGCCTGTCGCTGTTCTCGCCCATGCTCTGCAGCAGCAGCGTGGCCAGCGACAGCCACATCGATATCAGGGGGCGCACAGCCTTGCGATGGCGGGCGGTGGTGGAAATAAACAGCCAGCTGCTGTCGTACTGCGCATCGGTCATCCACTCGCGGATGCTGAACTCCGGCTTACCCTCCTTATCCAGCCCCTGCAGGTAGCGCAGCGACTTCGCGTAGTTGGTCAGCACCGAGCGGATAGAGATAGCGGTCTTCTCGATTTTTTCCTCAACCAGGTTGGCCGACGGGGTGTTCTTCAGAAACTCACGCAGGCTTTTCAGGTCGATAGAGAGACAGGTCTTCAGAAACGTTTCGATGCTGCGGTCAGGACGGGACGCGAACTGCATGGCCGTGTCGCTGAAGATGGTGCGCGATGAGGACACCCAGAACGGGTCGGAATCGCCCTCAACCGGCATCAGCGCGGCCGTCATGTTCTCGTAGTCCACCACATCCTGCCCCTCGCGCCACAGCACCCAGTACTCACAGCGCTTGTCGTGCGCGTTCAGAATTTTGTCCACCCGTTCGTCATAGTGGGTCTCGATAAACGTACCGCCGGAGTCGTAAACAATCGCCCGGTCGCCTCGCCGGCGGATGTAGTCCAGCAGCCAGCGGATGAGCGTGGACTTACCGACGCCGATGGTGCCGTGAATGAGATAGTTCATAACCTCGGTGTTCTTAACCATGTTCAGGCCGCCAATCTGCAGATCGGACTTCTGACCGGCCTTTTTCAGCAGCCGGTTGACCTCTTTAGGCTGATCGGTAAGGGTCATGCCGGAGATAAACTCGTCCTCACTCTCCTTCTTACCGATGCGCCCCACATACCAGGCGATGAGGCACCAGAGCAGGCTGGCGGTGATACCACAGGCGCTGGCGATGAAGCGCAGATTCGTCAGGAACTGGCGGCCCATGTCCTGCATCCACGGATTGGCCAGCAGCTGCGCCGGCGTCAGCTTTATCGTGCACAGCTGCGCACTTTCATCGCAGTGCCAGAAAATGTCCCACGTGGCTTCGGCCGCACGCGGGGACAGGCCCAGCAGTGAGTGGCTTGGCCATGCAGCCCAGTACCAGAAGCCGTTACGCAGCACATCGTCGGGTGTTGTCAGCCAGAACAGCACGCCGGTGGCTAACACGAACAGCAGCAGCATCCAGTGGAAAATCCAGTTACTGACCTGCACAAACATGCGCAGCCGGTAGGCCGTCATCTGGCCGCCCTGCGTCAGGTATTTGGGTGTAAAACTCATGAAGAACTCCGGATAGCACGCAGGCGCAGCCCGCCCGGAAAAACCGGGCAGGCCGACGGCACAAAGAAAAGTGGCAGAGAGGGCCGATCAGGCCCCGGAGATTAATTCAGCGTGATGGACGCGCGGGTGCGGATAAGCCCCGCACGGCGCAGCAGCCAGACGCCGGCCATAACGGGGATAGCACAGGTGAAAATAAACAGATTCCAGCAGACCAGCGTGAGCGCGGAAAGCACGCAACCGGCAGTCATCACCAGCAGAAACAGCAGCAGCGTGATAATGCCCGAAGGCATCATGTCGCCCTGCACCATACGGGTGGCGAGGTCCCAGGCAAACAGATGGCTGTGTGACATGATGGTTTGTACGATATCCGGCCCGAACTGCCACAGCACGATGGCGCTCCAGGCGAAACACAGTGTTAACCAGATAACAAATGTGCGAGCCGCACCGTTGAGAGGGAGCATAGGTATTTCCTTCAGAAAGTTAAGAATGGAGGATCAGTAGAGGTAAGCACACGCACGGACGCGCGCCAGCCACGCAGAAGCCTGCCAGTGAAGCATGCGCGGCAATTAATTGGGGAAATCTAAGCCACGCTTCCGCTGGCCCGAATATCCGGGAAATCCGTTGAATATAAGGTCCCATAAGGGAGGAGGGCAGCACCCGTGGTGTTGATGCTGCCCCGGTGTCCGCTGCCCGGGGGGCGCTGACGGGGGTCGGCAGGCGCCCCGTTGTCAGGAAAGGTTTCTTATTTCTCCTGAAGGCGCTTGCCGCCGGTTTTACAACCGGTCGTTACTTAATACCAGGAATTTCAGCGACCTGCAAGCTGCCATATCTTTGTAACGGCTATCCGTAGCCCCGCAGCGAAAGCTATGCCACAGACACTTACGGTCAGCACGTATAGAAACATGGCTCCGATCATAAAATGACGAAGCGACCCGGCCCCGGGCGCCCCGCGGACAGCATCATAAACCCGCAATGCCGCACTCAGATTGTCCAGCAGCCAGTCGTCTGTCAGCGCGATGAGCGTCAGCGAGCACAAAAGCCCCAGGAACGAGACAGTAATGATGACAGTCAATGACGTAGCTGATGTCTCGCCAGAATTATGCACTCAGGCCTCCCGGAACAGGCGTCTGGCTTTACATAATACCTGCGACAGATTTGGCCAGCTGCGCTTCAAGCACGGGCTTTGCCTCTTCAAACTTCAGGTTCACTTTATTAGCATTTGAAACGACGCGGGTCTGATATTTCATGCGGTTGCCTTCTTCGCTGCTGGTCTGCAGCTTGATGCCCGATGAACCCTGGCGCAGCGCCGCCACGTTATCCGTGGTCACGGCGGCCTTACTGCGTTCGGAAATCTGCAGATCGGTCACCATTGTGTAATTAACGTCTTCCACCATTGCGTCCGCTGCCATACCCGCCAGGCCTGCGGCGAGGCCTACGCCCAGAATGGCACCGCCGGACGTGCTGTTGTAGGCGGTAATACCTGCACCCAGCGCGGCACCGGTAGCGGCACCTTCATATCCGGTTGACAGGAATCCCTGTGTCTGACGCAAGTCCATCTTTTCTGCCTTAAGCACGTTAGCCTGAATCCAGTAGTAGGCGGCATCAGGACTGGAGGTCACGGTATAGCCTTTTGCGCGCAGGTCCTGCGCCAGCATCGGCTCCAGATCGCTCATGTCTTTATCGGAGGTATTACGCACCTGCAGGTAAACGGTTTTCTGACTGGACGGCTCCAGCCAGACGGTCTGGCTCATCTGCGTTTTGACATCGAGATTGCGTTTTTTGATGGCGGTGCTCATAGCACTGCATCCGGAAAGCATCAGAGAGGCAGCAGCGATTGCTGCCACGAAGGCGTTGCGGTTTTTCATTGACGTATCCTTGTTAAACGGAAAAAACGGGACAGGCGCGCCCCGGGGCACGCTGTTTTAAATGGGAGTTTGAAAATAACCCCCTCCGTCAGAGTGCCGGAAGGGGTATCGGCAGAAGCCGGAGGGAACTTAAATCTTTTTAATGAGGGTGCTGATTTTTTCGAGGGCAAGACCTGCGCCGAGACGATTAATTTCAGCACCAACAATCATATTAATTGCAAAGAGTAGAGCAAATTCTAGAGCCGGCACCGCAAGAGCGGCCCATGATTTAAAAACGGATAAAATCGTTGATACCAACATTAGAAGTAAGAAAACACACACGGTTCGTTTAGAAATTCTACGGAGATGACTAAGTATCAGGGAATTCCGTCGAGCCTCACTAGGAACGGCCATGTAGAGCATTAAATTGTTATATGTCATGAAGGCAAAGATAACACCAATAATCAGCGTAGGAATGACGACAGCCCATCCATCACTTAGAAAGTAAAGGGAGTATCCCTCCAGCGACGACTGTGAACCGAACAAAGACACATAGCCGATAACATCACTCATGAATGCAGCAATTAATGCCAAGGTCGGAACAAATAAACTTAATTTAAGTAGCTTTAATGATGAGGGAATTAAGCGATGTTTTGAACTCAAACTTTCCATGAGCATTGAAATATCAGCATCAATCTTAGCCATAGTTAAATTACTCATAATCCCTCACCATAAATAGTCTGATTAAGAAGCTTTTTTCTGCTCGGCTCTTAATTTCTCTAGCTTGAGCTTAAATTGTTCAGTTTCGGCATCATCGATTTTGGGCTTAGTCTGTCTGATATCTTCTTCAGTTCGACCTATCTGCTGACTTCTGACCGCACCCTGATGCTCATTTCTGAGTATATCACTGGACGTCTGAACAGTGGTTTTATTTTCGGCGATTTTACCGTCATTTTCCCTGAGAGTTTCCATAAGGCCAGATCTTTGTGCTGCGACCTGATTAGCGACATTATTCTGAATGCCGGCGCCTGCGGCCTGCTCGCTCACACGTTTTGACCCGCTACGGAAATCTTCCCTCATTTCCTGTGAAGGTGCACCGGCCGGAGCGCTGAGATTCCGCTCTCCCTGCCGCGAGCTGACTTCAGCTGCCTGCCCTTTTCTGACGACAGCATTCTGCGACGAAGCTTCAGACGTTCCACGATCGTAAACCGGCGAGCTACCCGACAGGGCCTGTCCGGAAGTCGGCGCGCCGGCCGGAAGCGTGTTTCCACTCCCGGCAGATGTCCCTGCTGCATCCAGCGATTGTGCCGGCTGCAGCGGCTCACTGTTAACCTGGTCAGTCCGTGTGCCATAGTTCCGCATGATTTCAGGCTCAAGCCGCTCATGCATAAATTCGGTGGCCGCGCCCTGCGCGCTTCTGACGTTTGTCAGGATGTTCTGGGCGTCACTGCCATATTTAGCAGTAGTCCAGTCCACAAACTCCTGATTGTAGTTGGCGTCCAGGCTGGCGCTCTGGGTCTGTGACAGCGTGGCCATGCGGCTGAATTCCTGACTGCGCGTGCTGCTCTCGGTGTACTGATGGTACTGACTCTTCGCATCGTTGAGAGTTGCTGCGAATTGCTGAGCATTTGAACTGGACTGATTATCAGTATGACTTCCCGATTCGCTTAGACGGGTCGATGTCACCATATCCATGCCCTCGCGGAAATCACGCGCCTCCTGACTGCTCTGGTCATGACGGTTGTCACGGCCCTCGGCGTGGCTGTCCTGCGTACCGTGCGAGCTGCCGGACGTGTGTCGCCAGTCAGCGCTTCCTTCCCCTCCTGCGCTGAGGCCGGTTGCCCACTTGCCAACCTTGCCGGCCAGCTGGTCACCGGAGTCAAATTTGACATATCCACGTACACCCGCACTGCCCTGATTGGTGATATCCATCAGCTGGTTGTAGGCCTGCTGTTCCGAAACATTGTGCGACTTCGCATAGTTCTCAACGGCAGACTGCATTTTGCTCGCGCCTTTAGAGACATTCGTTGCCACACTGTTGTCGCTGCCCTGCGTCATGCTGTCGCTGTTACCGCTCTGCTGCGTCAGCTGGTTCATCTGCTGGAAGCCGCTGGTCACGCTGTGGTTATAGCCATCAAGCGAACTCTGCGCCTGCTGCTGCGCCTGCCGTGCCTGCTCGGAGAACCCGCTGCTGGCGAGAGAACTGAGCCGCATGCTGACAGGCAGGTTTGATATCGCCTGACTGGTATCCACTACGGTGTGTCCGTCAGCCGTCTGTGTCATCATCGCGTTATTGCCGGTCTGGAAGCCCTGAGACCCCGAGCGGCGCAGCATATTGGTGTCAAACTTGTTGGCACTGACATTATCCATCGACATGTTGTTAAACGACCAGTTGCCGTCCGCCGTCGTGGAAGCCTGTCCGCCGGTCGCAAACGCCGCCGAACTCATCACTCCGCCAACAGCCTGTGAGGCCACTGACGCCGCGCCTTTGGTCAGGAAAAAGGCGAGCACCGGTATCGACATGCTCAGATAGCCCGCGATGTTGGCCGCGTCTGAGTGCTGCAGCGCGACCTGATCCTGACTGGCCAGCACCAGCGGCGTGGCCCCGGTCTTCGTCTGCAGATAGAAGTTGGCCAGCGAGTTAAGGATGGCGAACATCACCGGCCACATGGTGAAATAAACGAAACCGCCAGCGTACAGCTTCAGCGTTTTAAGCCCGAAGATGTCGTGATTTACCAGCGCAAGCGCGATGACCAGCGGGAACAGCGCAATCAGCACCAGCATCATCAGCGACTGGAACATCGGCAGCGTACGCGACGCTATCACGCCACCCGCGCCCCAGCTGATGCGCTGCTTGGTCATGCTGGACTCGGTGGCCAGATTCAGCAGGTTGGCCGTATCGGAAGAGCGCGCCGCAAAACCTTTCCAGCCGTCACGAATGGCCGCATTGGTGATGTTATTACGCATAATCTGCGCTGCGCTCAGGCCACCCGCATAGAAGAAGTTGTAGCTCTCATCCATCGCGTTGCCGAGCAGTGTGTCCCCACTGACGCGGCTGCCAAACACGCGCGTGGCCAGCACGTGCCAGGTTGTGCCACCGATGCGCACGTCTGCTCCAATCAGGTTTTTGACGACCGCAGCCGCCTGCTGGCAGGTGATGAACTGCCGGCCACTGCCAGTATCCTGGTACAGGCCACGCAGCGGACTCGGGTTATTCGTAATCAGCGTCAGCGGATCGCTGCTGTTCAGCAGCTGTGACACGGTGTACTTATTATTCAGCAGAATATCGCCCACCACGCAGTTTTCCACGTAGTCGGTAAGCATGCCGGCCAGCTGCGGATTCTGTGACCGGAAGTCCGTGGTCTGCGCCACAATCTGCGAACCGAACAGCATGCCGGACTTCGTATAGGTCAGCGAATCCGGGCGCGAGAAGCTGTACTCATAAAGCCGCGCCACGCCGAACTGCACTGACGTGGCCAGTCCGGCGATGAAGGCCAGGCCGGCCGGCACGTTATCGACCTGATAAACTGCCGCCGGATCTGTGACATCGAGAATCTGTATGCTGCGCTTCGGAACGAGCAGTACTGACGTAATGACAAAAAAGATGGCCAGCCAGCTGGCAAACACCATCGGATTGCGCGATTTGATGAAGCTGAAGATCACGCCCAGCACGCCAAAAAGCCCGGCGATACGTTTTAACGTGTCATAGGTGTCGCTACCGATGACGGTGACAACGCCGTTAAACACCTGACGCCACATGTCACCGCCGTAAATGGTCCAGACTTCAGTCATTGCCCGTTCCCCATTGATAGTTGCCCTGATAGGACGTCGAGATAATGGTTGATACCTGCTGCTGCAGGTACTGCATGTTGCGATCGATGCCGTCCAGCGCGTTCTGATCCGCGGTGCTCTGCAGCTTCATCTGTGCCAGTAGCGAGGTTGCAGCCAGCACGTTGTTACGCAGCTCGCCGGCGGCCTGCTCGGGGAAGTTTTTACCGGCCAGTGACTGGCTCGCCTGCTTTACGAGTTCCTGCAGGTACTGGATCATCATGTCCTGCGCGATAAAGTCGGCGACCTGTATCAGGTAGGTCGGGCTCATGCCCATGCTGCGGGAGTTGGTCAGGTATTTCAGTACCGGCACCGAGGTGGTGTTGATGAAGCCTTTCTCTCTGTCCGACAGGCCGGTATCAGCCGTGAGTTTGCTGTCGATGGAAATCATCAGGTTGCGCACCTGGGTCACCAGCGCCACGTCGCTGCTGACCGTGACGCTGGCCACCGTCGGCCCGAGGCACAGATCCTGCTCATCACAGCCGTACATCTTCGCGGTGCCGCCGCGCATCAGCACGGTAATGATGTCGCGGTTATCAACCAGCGGCGTCAGGACGGTGACCTGTCCGGCTTTATTGAAGATGATGGAGCCCACCACGCTCATCACCAGTTCCTTCAACTGGCGGTTACCGTCGAACAGGTGGTTGCGGCCCAGCGCGTCCCAGATGAGGTTTTTGTTTTTCAGCACCTGGTCCTTCATTTTATCGGACGCCCGGCCGGTGACGCTGTCACCCTGACCGCCCACGGTGCAGCCCTGACGTGACGCAGCCCAGTCGGAGAAAATGTTGCTCTCGCCGGCAATGTCCTGACAGATTTTCTGGTTCGACACCTGAGATACCGGCCACAGGCCGCCGATGATACCCTGCGCGGCCTGACAGGAGCTCATGTTGGCGGAGTTCACGTCGGATGCGAGCTTCTGCAGAAAGTCTTTAGCCTGCTTAAGCTCCGGCACCATCGTCTGCAGCGCCAGGTCAAAGGCGTAGCCCGCCGCATTACTCATTATCTGCTTAACGAAGCGCTGCAGTTCGGCCCCGTTGATATAGGAAAAGGCGCCCAGATAGGAGTCAATGCCGCCGCAGCCGGCGTTGAGTGACGGTACCTGCATCGAGATGAGCTGCACCTGTTTAACCGGGTTACGCAGATAGATGGAGCCGCCGGTAACGTAGCCTGCGGCCTGACCCTGCCATGCCTGCGCCTTTGAGACGTTGCCGTCAAAGCCGAGGCTGCCAAAGTAGCCGTTCAGGTCACCCTGCACGTCGGCCAGTGCAGGCGTGCTGATGACCAGCGCCGTCGCGGCGCCGAGAAGGAACTGCCTGAGTTTCATGTGAAGACGCTCCGAAGCAGCCAGGTATTCAGCATCAGCTGAACTGGCTGGAAGAAAATTAATGAGCAGCTGAGCCAGAATACGGGAACGGGTATTCCGTACCGCATTCACCTGTCAGTTATGGCTGGAGAGTTTTATTTAATCTGACAGAACGTGACGCAGTTGCCGGCCGGCCTGCTGTAACGAAACTCCGCGATCGTGTTTATTTCCCGTGTGAGCAGATGCCTGTCCGGGCTGTCCTTCAACAGCGGCTCCTGGGAAAAGATAAACAGGCTCACGCCCTTCTTTGTGAGCTCTCTCAGCTGGTGACTCATTGCCTCTGCAGCGACGGCCGGGAAAAAGCCATCCAGGATGATGACCGCTTTGTCACTGGTCTGTAGCCTCGCCACAATTTCATTTAATCCCGCTTCATATTCGTCTGACGTCAGCAGTTCATAGCTGAAATAGTCGCCGTCAAGACGCGCTGCAAGCTCGCGCCCGACCACCGACTTACCGGTGCCTGTCCATCCCTGCACGTAAAGATGCCCTTTACGTGCCTGATACAACCCGGTCAGCTTTTTTACGTGTTCTTCGGCGTTCAGCCACAGCAGTTTTTCAGGCGATAGCCCGGCGTTCGTCATATAAGTCATGTTTCATTCCGTTGGTTCAGGGTAAGTAAGGTGTGTTCCTGCGGGTATCAGAAAGCGTTACGGTCGGCCATAAATCCGTGCCGGCGCAGGGTGATGCTGACCAGCACGCCGCAGCCGAAGCCACCGGCAAGGGAAAACAGGAACAGCAGCGGATAAAGCTGCAGACCGCTGAGCACCAGCGCGTCAGAACCGTAAGTCATGCCGTCCAGACGGCCGGCAATTTCGCAGGCGAGCCAGGCATACAGGCCGGCGGCGGCCAGCAGCGAGGCGCAGACAAGCAGCAGCGCTGTCTCCAGCCGGGAGAGCGTTAACGTTTTTTCAGTCATGGGTATTCCGTCGGCGGCACAGCCGCCCGTATTACTGCGGGGTCAGTGAGGCACTGCTCGGGACCGGACCCAGCGTGTCCGGCGGGAGGTTATCGATATCGGCTTCGATCATCTGCGCCAGTCGCTGGCTCATGGTGCCCATGTCCGTCTCCCCCTGAAACAGCGGGTAGGCCACGTTGGTGTTTACGTTGACCATAAAGGTGGTCGGCGTGGCGATGGGCAGCCCGTTGCCGAAGAAGGTCAGGATCTCACCGGCTATCGGCTCATTCGGTCCCGCCTTGCGCGGGATAAGCGCCACCGGAAAAGCCGCATCTCCATAGCCATCAAGGCTGTAGGGGTACACCTTTATCCCTTCCTCATCAGCCCAGGACTTCAATAGCGGGTCGAACTTTGCGCTGTACTGACAGCCGCGCTGCATAAAAACCACCACTGCATAATCGTTCAGGTTCACCTGACGTCCGTCGGTCAGGGTCATCATTCTGGGCGGCTTCGCTGGCACCGCACGCACCGGGCGCGTCCCGGGCAGGCCAAAATCCGGCAGCTGCGCACCGTGCTGCCCCTTCGCCTGCTCCAGCGCAGCAATGTCCGAGGCCACCGACGCCTGTGCGAATACCGGCAGCGTCAGCAGTACCGTCAGCAGCACGTTAAGCCTCATGATGGCCTCCCCGGCCGCCGCGCGACCTCCGCCAGGCAATCAGCTCCGCGATGAGGCCCAGCGCAACCAGAACCAGACAGGCTACCGAGACGCCGGCAAGCACGTCGTACGTGAAGCTGACTGACCACGTTAGCAGCTGGCGCAGGCAGTTAAAAATGATGCCAGTCATAAACAGCGTAATAATGAGAGGAAGTCTGTTCATACGTTTTCTCCATTTACCCGGCGGCGGAAATGTCTCACCACCAGGCCCGATAAGACGGAAAGCACCACGCCAGCCTTATAGAGGAACAGCAGCGTGTCATTAGTCTGCGAAGCCCACGCATCGCGGCTCACCGCGGCCTTTACGCACATGGCTGTCGGGGGTGCAGGCCTGATATCACTGCTGACCGGTACGGCCTTATCCCGTGATGTGTCAGAAACCGGCGGCCAGGTCTCCACGGGCATGGCCTGCGATACGCAGCCCCACAACTGTCCCGCAGGGGCGTCGCGCACCAGAGCTTCGGCCTCATTCAGCAGCCACTGTCCGGCGCCTCCCGAACCGTGTGCACTGAGCAGGAACAGCAGAAAAAACAGCAGCGCCGGATGGATAACCAGCGTCTGCAGCAGAAAGTTGCCTGCCCGATTCGTAGCACGCAGCCGCCCGTGCCAGACCGGAGAAAGAGTCAGCATGATCATGTCCTCAGAAGTTAGGTTTAAAGCCGGTGGCCACATTGAGAAAGCGCTTCGCCAGGTCGTCCTGCGTCATAAAGCCGTAGGCGAGCGGCCGGAAGCTTTTTGACTTCGGGTCAACCAGGAACAGCGCCGGATAGTGCGTAATTCCCATGCGCGCGCTCTGGCCGGCGTCCGGCCGGCTGTCGGGCACCTGCGGCGACACCGTGCCGTCCACGCTGACCGGTATCAGTGATATGTGCCGCAGGCGGGCAAAGTCCGCCACCACGCCGGCCATCTGTGCATCAATCGGGTCACCGCCGCGGTAGAAGTAGAAGAGCCCGTACTGGCCGGCAAGCTGGCTGATGGCCTGCGTCTGCTCCTGCTGGTCCCGTGCCTGCTGCAGCGGCGCTGTGCTGTTGTAGTGCGGATGGTCAAGGTTGTAGTCGAGATCCGGATGGTCAAGCTGCGCCACGGCAAAGGACTGGCTGAACATCGAGGCCCGGTCGGTCCAGAACTTCTGCCAGCGAAGGAACGTGGCGGTATGCTCTGCAGACGGATGGAGGATGGCGTTGTTCAGCGCCTCCTTTGTGTACTCCTTAAGTACGTCCGCCTGCTCTGACGGTGACAGCCTGCTGAAGTCCGGCACCTGCGGCGCGGGCTGCGCTTTTGGTGCCGGCGGGTCCGGCTTTTTCTTCGGCTCGTTGTACCAGTGCCAGCCGGTAAACGGGTCGGCCGGCGTCACCACCGCGTCAGCAGCCGGCGCATCGTCCGCCACCGCCTGTCCGGCGCACATAACCATCATCAGGCTAATCAGCAGCCGCTTCATTATTTACCTCCTGTCTGCGCGTTAACCTGTGCAGCTATGCGGTCCTTTGCCTGTTGGATCATCGTCGCTGAGTCAGGGATTTTCTGATTGGCCATCAGGTCGCTGTAGAAGTCCTGGAAGTTAATCAGATCAAAGTTAATGGCCTGCAGTTCAGGAACCGTAATGCCGCGACAGTTCGGTGAGTCACCGCTGCCAAAGCTGACGTGCAGCTGATCGCGGCGCCCCTGCTCCTGGATAATGCGGGCGAGCTTGCCGCCGAACACGCAATAGGCCTGCTTCTTCTGCACGCACACTCCCAGCACGGCCTTATTGCAGGCTTCGCCGACCAGAACGGTGACCTTTTTAGCCTTCGCTTTACCGATGGCCATTTCGTCACTGTTGCAGTTGGCCAGCCCCGAACTGTTCCCCCAGCCGGTATCAACGCAGCAGTTTGAGAAGCCGGCCATCGCCTTGCGGCAGTAGAGCGCCTGTCCGGTAAAGGCCTTGATATCTATCTGATCGCCGTTCTTGACGTCATCGCCGGCGGAGGCCAGACCGGCAAGCTTGGCCACGGCGGTATCAAAGCCACTGTCGCCGGCACCGTCAGTGCCGTCACAGTCGCCGCTCTGACAGAGATACTGTCCGCCGCACAGCAGGCCCTGCGAGCTGTAAGTGGTCTGGCACTGGTAGGTATCCTGCTCATGCATGCACGTTCCGCCTTCCGCCTCGGTACAGCCGCGGCCGGCAATGGTGCAGTTGCGGTCAGACATCAGCTGAGCGCAGTTACCGGTGGAGTTCACCGGCACGATGTAGCTGTCCTGGTACTGCCAGCAGCCCTGCGTCTGGGTATAGGTCTGGCCGTCGGAGGTAACAGAGCGGGAGCCGCCCGGGTCGGTGCAGACGCTGCCGGTGCTGGCAGTGGCCTGTGATTTGTCAAAGCTGCAGCTTTCGGACCACGTCGTGTCGGCCTTTTTGTCCGATACGGTCACGTTAAACGTTACGTCGAGGTGGAACAGGGTGGTGCCGTCATTGATGTACTTAATAAGCGTATTGATGGTGGCATCAATACGTGAGCCATCAGGGGTAATCACGGCAGAGTAAACCTGCCCCGCGTTAACCTGCAGCCCCGCGATACCCAGACTGTCCGCTGCCTTCTTACCGTAACGGAGCGTGACGTTATTGTTCAGAATCGAGGTGACGTAATTGGCCCCCGAGTTGTAGGACGGGGCCGGGGTATAAACCAGCTGCGTGGTGCCGCTGACGAGCGTGGCCGTTTCAGGAAAAGTAAAATCTACTATGACCTGTTTACCCGAGCGCCGTGCGTTTTTGAGCAGCATATTCATCGTCCGGGTTTCCGTGTGGCTTGAGCCCGTGACGATGACGCTGCCGGTGCGGGCACAGGTCTGGACCTGCGCCACGTCCCTGTCGCAGGTGAAGTTTTCAAATACTGACTTCGACACGACTTTCGCGGTGCACTGGCTGTTGGTACCGTCCACGATGGAGCCGCTGTTCGCCTCCGCATTCTTGCCGTTCCGGATAAAGTCGGCGTTAGGATCAATGGTCACGGCCGGGTTCTTCGTTGAAGAGTCCGTAACGGCCTGCCCCGCTTCGTTACTTCCAATCTGGGTCTGTCCCTTATCCTTTATCCCGCCGTCCCCGCCCTGCACGCCGCCGTAATACCCCCCCTGCGGAGGACTGGCGGTGTAGCCCGGGATCACTGACGCCGGGTCGGTCCCCTTCGCCGCAGCGGTGCCCTGCCCCTTATTTGAGCCGGCATATCCCGCACCCGCGTTGTAAGCGTCACTCGTCGCATCAGCGAATGCGCCGGACGCCATCAGACATAAAGAAAGCAGCAGGGCACGCTTCATTTCGTACCCTCCGCATCCTGCAGCAGCTGCGCGGCCGTACTGCCACAGTCACCGCGCTGCTTAACCTCTTCGAGCGCCTGCCTGACCGGCAGGCTGCCGTAGATGACGTCCGACTGACTGCCACAGGTGACGACGAGCGCCGGCACGGCCCTGATGTTGTATTTCTCATACAGGGTCGGGTCGATCTGCACCCCGGCCTGCTTATCTTTTTTAGACAGTTCAAACATCGTCTCAGCGGTCTGACGGAAGTCGTTGTTCAGCAGGCCGCGCAGCGTGGCCGGTATGCCGAAGCGGCGGGCGTCCGCAAGCATCGGCAGCAGCCCCTCCTCCGGGATACCCAGGCTCACGAAATACACGGCCCGCGGTGCGGGGCTGGCGGCGCTGTTCTGATCCGCCTGCGAGGCGGCAATTTCGTTCTGCAGCTGCGAGACCCGTTCCTGCTGCGCATCCGGCAGCGTGATATTCATGCCCTTCAGCTGGCTTTTAAACAGCTCCAGGTCGCGCTGCTGCTGCTTCATGTACGCCATGTCATTACCTGACACGACCGGCTGCTCTGCGGCATTCGCCATTTCTGCGCAAAGAAGCGCGGCGCCTGCAAGCAGCGCCGAAATCAGAGGTTGTTTCATGGTGAGTCCTTACAGATAAACGCAGTTACGCTTTCGCCACATGAGGTAGCCGAAGTTCTTTTTCGTCGCCGGTGAGTTGTGTACCGAGCCCCAGAGCTGGGTCGTGGTGCCGAACGGGTGGCAGTCATTAGGTTCGGGGTACATATTCACCATCTGATAACGCCAGCGTGATTTCGGAATGATTGGGGACGGATACTGGTAGCACACAGCCACGTCCGCCCCGACCGTCTCCATCACCAGCCCCTCCCGGTGCAGCTTGAAGGCCATGCGCTCACTGACAAGCAGCGAGGCTTCCAGCGGTGAAAACTCATTACTGGTGAAGCCCGTAAACGGATACATCGAACCCTGTGCGCCGGCGCACCAGAACAGCGGGTCCAGCGGCACGCCCGCCGTGGAGGCAATCGAGTCCGCCGCACAGGCGCCCTGCGCCAGCAGGTTATTGAACAATGCCACTTCCGGGTTCAGGATCATGGCCAGCGTGCTGTCGTTCCACAGCGGGTCAACCTCAGACAGGTAAGCAATGTCCATGTCACCGGTCTGCATGCACCCCGTACTGGTGATGATGTTGAGCCAGTAGATCAGCGGATATTTGTACCAGTGAACGTGATAGAAGCTGCCGGGAGTGGGTGAGTCGCTCTGCCCGCCGCGTCCGGCACCGGTGCGGCCGAGGTTAATTTTAAAGCCGCCCATGTTCACCATGACGCCGGGTTCGCGCGTTACGTCGGTCAGCGCCAGCGGCTCCCAGAAGCCAATGGCCAGACCCAGCCGGTAGAAAATACCGTACGGACACATCTGAATCGGCGAGGCCGGGTTCGGGGTGTCCGGATGTGCGCCTGATGCGAGCTGTATGCTGCCCAGCGACATCGGGAACAGACACTTCCAGCAGACGTCGCTGATGGGGTTTACCCAGCGTCCGTCGCCGGCGTTGCTGGTCGCTGCCATGACAGGCTTCGCCATAAAACCTGCCGTGAGCAGGCAGATTATGAGGAGTAAACGTTTCATGAGCCTCTGACCTCTGTTTTACTGCGGAGCCAGACGCATACCGGGCCGTCGTCTGTGTCGTGAATGCTGCCGGTAAACCAGCCTGCGTCCGCGGGCCCGGACGGCTCCCAGCGGCTGCAGTCACCGGTCCTCCGGAAGGCCTGCATCATCCAGTCCGGCGCGTCGTTTTCCATCCAGGTGAAGGCGGCCGCCAGGTTATGTGCGGTAAGCCAGGCCTCAAACTCGCCGGGCTGCGGATATTCATTGCCGTCAGCGGGCACAAAAAATTCAGGATGCGTCCAGCCGCCCCAGCGATCGCGCACGACCGGCTGAGCCGATATTTCAGCAGGGTGTGTCATAGGGTGAGATTCCGTAAAGACGGCAGCGGAACTGCCGGGGTCAGACGTTAAACGGGCCTGCCTGCGGGGTGCAGGCTGAGGCGTACCGCAGCAGCGCGAGGAACGAACAGCCTGCGCACTGCGGGCAGAAAAGGCATTCAGGTGGCCGCAGCCACCCGGGGAGGATTTAATTCACCGCGCGGCACAGCCTGCCGGCGATAGTGTCGAGCTCGCGGTCATAGCTGGCACGCTCGGCCGCACTCAGAAAGCCCTGCTGCTTTACGTAGCCGTCAGTATCTTTTCTGACCCGGTCTGCCTGCTGCCACAGCTGTTCAGACTGCGCTTCCGTCAGGTGACGCGCCTTGCGGGCGTTACCGATATCGGCCTGCAGCACGTTTACGCGCACCGATACGTGCGCCTGAAGCGGGTCTTTAATACTTCCGCCGGTTTCCCCCTTCACGTCATGCTGAGCCTTTACGTCGCATGACGGCCACTCCTGTATAAATGACGAAGCGGCTGCAGCATGGCCGCCCGCCAGCAGTAAAAGGCCGAATGTCAGTTTTTTCATTGCCTGTATCCCTTTGTGTGAGTATTCACGCGCAGAATTATAGACCAGCCGCTGTGAGCCACGGCCCCGGGCCACTGTGAACCGTCACTGCATCCCGCAGGACGTTATCCTGTCGTCTCAGGACCGTGTTCACCTCTGACAATGTACCAGCCGGCCGCCTCTGCTCCCCGCAGACAGCAATCAGTCCAGCTGCCGGTATAGTCATCCTGTTCGGCATCGCGCAGCATCGCCTCAGCAGCGTCGTCACTCAGGCGCGGATTCAGATAGCGGGACCGCGCCTTTACGATGGCCACACCTACCCGGGCCCGGACTGCATAAGGCAGCGGAACCTTTGACCGCGGCCCGGTGCGAAGCGCAAAGCCTTCCGCCTCCAGCGCGCCGCGAAATGCTGCCAGCATGCACTGCCAGTAGTAGCTGTTCGCCTCATCAGCTGCCAGTTTTGCCATCTCGCGACTGCCAAACGGTGCCGGAGATGATGAGACAAAAGCCACGCGCATCGTGTCCGGCCGCTCAGGTTTCATTTTCCTTCCTGAACGGATAAGCACGATGGCCATCGCGATGAGGACAATAAAACCACCCACAGCCGGCAGGCCTGATGTAAACGCGCTGATGCTCTCGGGTGCCAGTGAGATTTCGGCACGACAGGCAGGCGGAACAGGATCAGTCCATACCGGTTGTATCACCGGCTCAGCGTGCAGCTGAACGGGTGCGCCCTCGGATGACGGTGCAGAATACTGCCAGTCATTTACGAGTCTCTGCACAAGATCAGCCTGCATGCGCGCCCTCCCCTTCAGGTGCCGGCTGCATGCCGTGGCGTCGCATGATTTCACCCACGTCCTTATCGGTCAGGGAAGCCAGCACGATTTCCGACCGGACCTCTCCGCTGCACGCCATCAGCGTCTGCAGCGCGGCGCGCAGGATCACCGACTCTGAATAAAGCGGAAACTCGGCGGTCATGCGGCGAAGCCCGGCTTTGTCGTCATCGTCCAGGCGTACCTGGGCGTTATGACGCTTTACTTTATGAGGCGCGGTCTGCCCCTGTGTGCTGTGACTCATTTCAGTGCCACCTCCTCTACCCGGAGCATTCTGTCCGCGCGCGTGATGCGCACAGGTGTGTGCTCAAAGCCGAATTTAGTTGTTAACGTACCGTACTGGTCGAAGTACACCGGCTCGTCCAGCGCGATGCTACTGTCGTGCACGTTGCCCTTCACCAGAATGACCTTAAAGTTCTGCTGTCCCGCGAGCTGTGGCTTCAGCCACACCATCTGCTGCGGATTGTCACCGTCCACGAAGTACAGCGTCTCGCTGAAGGCGACTTTATCCAGCGGATTAACCCTGTCGCCTGCCCGGGCGATGACGTTGCCGCGCATGTCGCGGATGGTTTCCCGCACCGTAAAGGTCGGGTCATACAGGAACGCGCGGTCCGTTTTCGCCGGCGTCAGCCCGGCCACCGGAGCCGGACGAACCGCATGGGCTTTCACCCGGGCCTCCGCCTCACGCTGCAGGCGGTCCATCTCGCCGCTGTCCTCCATGCCCTTAAGGCGCTGACCGATAAAGGTCAGCAGGTCCGGCTCGGAGATCGGGAACAGGTGGCCGATGGTGCCGAGCTCTTTCGCCTGCACGGGCTGAGCAACCACTGCAGCGAGCAGAACAACCGCTGTGGCGAGTTGCCTCATGGCGCCACCTGCATCTGCCGGGCAATATCAGCCTGAATGACCGGGGTAATATCGGTGACGCCGGCAACCACCGCGCCCTTCACCAGGATGACGCCGCCGTGTGCGGCCTGCCAGTCAGACAGGCTGGCGTCCAGCGCGGCGCCAAAGCGCTTCGTCAGCGTCTCCAGCGCCCCCTTTTCCACCGGCTGCTGTGCCGTCTGCTGCCGGAACGTGTCGATGGTGCCTTTCATGTCAAACACCACGTAATCGGGCTGTACGCCCCTGGCAACCAGCGCACTGACGGCGGCGCTGAGCGCGATGACCAGCGCGGCGAACGCCGCCAGCCGGACGCTGCGGCTGCGCATCAGTCGCGCAGCCGCTGTATCGCGAGTGCCGTCACTCACCCCGATGTTATCCGCGTTTTCTGTCGCCACCTGCTGAGGCGGCTGTCTTTCTTCCTGCATCGTTTAATCCTCTTTTAAGCAGTGGTCAGGCCCGCCCAGCGCTCCAGCTCCTGCATCTCGGCCTGGTACATGTGCGGCTCGCAGGCCAGCAGGTAGGCAGCCTCTTCGCTGGTCGCCCCGGCCTTCTGCGCCTCCGTCATGTACTGATAGTCTTCCCCGCGGGTGCTGAACATGGCGCGCGTGACCGGGTCAACAAAGACGCGGTGGAACGAGCTGTTTTCGCCCGTGGAAATCATGACCGAGCTGAAGCCGGTATCGCGCGCAGGCTGGAAGCCACGGATGACCTGCGTTTCAACCTCACTGAACTGATCCGGGTTGGAATTGAGGTAGGTTTTGAAGGCCTTCGCCTCCTGCAACAGGGTCACTTTGGTGCCCGAACAGTCCCATGCCGCCGCCGCAGCCGGCGGTGCCGCCTGGTCTTTGGTGCCGGTAAAGTCCTTGATGCCCTGCGTGATGGTGATGAATGCCCCGCGATGGCGGCGAACCGTGCGGTAGCCGGTTTCGATAAAGCGGGCTGCGTGCGGGTTAGAGCCGCTGAACAGGCGCCAGGCCTCATCGATAATGGCGACCTTCTTCAGGCTGCGCGGCGAGTGGTACATCTTTTCCTGAATCGCCAGAATCAGTGAGTACAGGATGGCAGAGAGCAGGTGCGGCTGGTTCTCCAGGCTCAGCAGTTCCAGTACAGCAAAGCGCGTGTCGCCGTCGAGCGTCGGCTTATCCGAGTTGAAGTAGTCGCCGTTGGCTCCCCACGTGCACCAGCGGTCCAGCAGCAGCACCAGCTCGTTGATGCGGTTCATGATGGTCGGCTGCTGGCCGTATTCCTCTTTCACCGCCGCCGACTTCATATACAGCACCACGTCATCAATACGCGCGGTATTCTGCTTCGCCTCGTATGCCGCCACCACCCCTTTGAGCAGGATGGTTTCGCTGACCTTATCCAGCGGTTCGTTAGGACTGGCCAGAACGGTCAGCAGGCCCTGAATGCCCTCGGCGGACTCTTTAATGTCCCGCACGTTGGCGAACGGATTAAAGCGCAGCGTCGCGCCATCCAGATAGGCCCCGCCCGCCTGCCGGCAGAAGTTCTTATAGCTGCCCCCCATATCGATAACCCAGCCGAAGCCGCCGGCGTTCAGCACCTGTCGCAGGATTTCCTGTATGAAGAAGCTTTTACCTGCGCCGGTGGTGCCGGTCACCGCGATGTTAAAGTTCGTGGACCCGTTGCTCTCGCTGAACATGTCAAAAAAGGCCAGCGCGTTGCGATAGGTCGGCAGCGGGCTGCCCGATGCCGCCATCTGCCGCTCGGCCACGACCGGCATGAGGTTGACGGCGTTGAAGCTCTTGCAGCGCAGGGTGGCATTCATGTGCTTCATGTCGTCCCACAGCCCTTCCTGCATCACAAACGGCAGCGAGGTCATCCAGTTGCGCAGCTGCTGATAGCGGGGGGCGGACATTTCCAGGTCATTTTTGCGGAACACGTTGATGGCAGAGAGTTCACAGCGCTGCTGTTCGCTGTCGCTGTCGGGCGTGAACAGCGTCAGGTTGAGGTTAAAACTGCACATGGCAATTTCGTTGCTGGCAAGTCCCATACGCAGGTCGCGCCACTCCTCATAGGTACGCTGCGTATTGGGAAACAGCTTGCCGTAGGAAGAGTTAGCCTTCTTGCCCATGTCCTGCTCTTTGCGGAACGCCTCGTTCTGACTGCTCACCTGCTCCTCCACGCAGATGGTCCAGCTCAGCAGGAACGGACAGGGGATACCTAAATCCGGGAAGCGCATGTTCTGCAGGTTGTCCGCCGCCTGCCACAGTGCAAACTGCTTTGGCACCTTCGTCAGCTGCATGTTCACGATGCGCGTGCTGACCACCGCTTTATCGCCGCTGTCGCTGACCGCCCGGTCACCCTGCTGCCGCGCAGTGGTCAGCTTCAGGTGATCCGGATGAACCTCCATTTCGGTACTGGTGTCCACGCACTGGCGGTGCAGCTCCTGCTCCGGGTTCCAGTGCTCGCTGCCGGCACTGACCTGTCCCGGCCGGTAATTCAGCTGCTCGCGAATAACCGACAAAAACTCATTCGGCCCCACGCGGCGCGTGTCCATGTGGGCGGCCAGCATCGATACGCGGAGCGTTTCACGTACCTGCGCCACCGCGTCCATCGACCTGATGCCGCCGGTGCCGGGGTGTGCATACACCAGGAACACGCGGTAGTTACGCAGGTACAGCGGGTACTCGCGCTCGTTGGCCAGCCCCTTCAGCGCCGACCGCTCCCAGAAGGCTTTGGTGATGGCATTGAGGCGCGGCGCCATGTCACCCTTCCACATGTCCCGGCTTAGCCCGTTCTCCAGCATGTCGCCCACGCACTTGCTGGCCACCATCAGCACCGTGACCGGCGTTTTACGGGGCAGCTTTTTGCGCAGCAGGTCATCGAGCGCCTGTACCACCTGCTGATTCGCGCCGGCAAGCGGCGCCACCTCCATAATGAAGCCGACCGAGCGGCTGTTGATGAACAGCTCAGACTTCTCATCAAATTCGCGCCACGGCAGCAGGGTTGTCAGCGACGGATAGCTGAAGCTCTCCTGCAGCCTCTGGCGCGCCTGCTTTGCGCCGCCCTCATCCCGGCTGCTGCTGAAAATACCGGTGAGGTGATCGATAACGTTATTGAGCATGCTGGCCTCCGGCGCGCTCTGTTTTCAGCACGGCCTTTATCAGGGCAGGGAAGAGTGCGGACTTTCCGGTACCCGGCGTACTGTGCGCAAAGACGTGTCCGTAACCGGGCGCATCCGCGAACATCAGCCCGGGCCGGACCCGGTGATGCAGCGCTGCAGCGGACGATGCGGATGCCGGCCGTTCATGCGCGCTGCTGAATGAAAAACGCTTTTTCATTACTCCCCCTCGCTGATTACGCGAAAGTCTTCATCCCAGCGGGACTTCTCTTTCACAAACTCAACCACGGCAGGCTGATGAAAGCTGTCCTGCTCATCCACCCAGGGCGCAATCCACAGGCGCTGCGTCGCATCCGGGATGCGGCGGGCGTCAACCTGCCCCGGTCCGCTGTAATCGCCCGGGACCACTGTACCGGTCGCACCGGTACGGACCGGCACAGTGGAAGCCCGCAGGCTGTCTGCAGACTCGCCCTGCCCCTTAACCGTAAGCGGCGCAAGTGTTGCCACGCTTACCGGGCGGTAAGGGCTGACGGCGGGCTTCACGTTGCCGGGCGTCGCCAGCGCCTCAGCGGCAGGCTTTGGGCCGGCCTCCTTAGCTGCCGTCAGGTCGTCCAGGCTCTGGTGCTTTGATGCCAGCCTGCTGGCATCGGACATCGACAGGCACTGGTCGGTCGCGGTCTTGTTACAGTCAAAATCAGAGTTCATGCCGGCGCAGCCGGTCAGCGCAGCGCACAGCAGTGCGCACGCAAAAAGTTTCTGCATGGTGGAATCCTCAGTGGCGGGCGGGCCGCAATGGGTCAGGGAGATAAACGTGCGGGTCAATCGGGTGGTGCAGGTTGCCCTGGTGAAGGCACTAAAAAACGGGTTCAGCCGGTATGTTTACCTTCCATGAAGGCGTTGACCGTCTGCAGGTCCTTAAGCGCATCCTCGCTCATAACGGGAGAGCTGCTGGCAGCGGGTATGTTTTTCACCGGCGATTTTGTACGTACCCAGACGTCTGCGCGCGGTGTACCCGGTGATACCTGATGAATGACATCAGCGATGTACGCCGCCAGTTGATCAATCGTGACGCCTGCGAGCACGGGCAGATGCCCGGAATTCTCAGCCATCGGGCGTACTGCCGCATCCGGCACCGGTCGGGTGTTAAACCTTTCAAGCCGGAACAGCATATTCCCGGCAGGGTGAGAGACGCGGATGAATAACGCATCCGGCTCCGGTGTCTTTTTATCCTGAATCATCAGAAACCTCTGTTACGCTGAAGAGCGTGTTACGTCACCTGAGCCGGCGACGGAATCAGGTGCGCTGGCAGAGAACACCGTGCGGCATACGGCATCAGGCGCGGTACTGTCAGACGCCAGACGCTGACGGACCATATCGATTTCGGTCAGCATAGCGGCCAGCTGGCAGCTGCTCGCCTGTGCCTGCCAGGCGCGCCGGTAACGAAGCCGCAGCGCACAGAGCCGGATATGCTGTTCACGCTGGCTGTGTTCAGTCATCTTCACTTACCCCTTCTTCAGGCTGACGTTCAGTAAAGGCAAAATCACGCCGGGCGGGTTTAAACACGGCACCGGTCTCTTTTTCAAGCCAGAGCTCGAGTACGGGTACCTCAATAAAACCGGCCTCTTTAACTACCTGCTGCAGCTCGTGCCAGGCAGGAAGGTCAAGAGGCGTGTACGCCTCAAGCCTGATAGCTATCAGGTCCTGCCAGTTCAGCGGCTCCCGCAGGCGTCTGATAACCGCCGCTGCAGCAACAAATACGGGTATAACCAGTGCCGCGCCCGCCCACTCTGAGCCTGCTGCGTATTCACGCCAGAGCAAAGCAAACGCCGTACTGGCAAGCACGCTGGTCGCCAGCGTGCCGCCATACGGCAGATGGCGCCCCTTCCAGCAGGCCACCAGGTATCGTATCTGGGACAGTTTCCGGCGACGCGTCTTCCTGGCTGTTAACATCATGCGACTGACTCCTTTTCAGAATCTGAAGTTGAGCAGGGTGAAAATCAGCGTAAAAAAGTACGCGATACCGGTCGTTAAGCCTGCAAAAAACAGGATGTCTTTTGGGCCGGCTACCGGCACTGCCCAGAACCACACGCCCCAGACAAGATAAAACGCCGCCAGCACCAGCCAGCAAGTTGCCATCACCCCGAAGGTTATGCCCGCCATTTGCCTGAAAATGTAAGCCAGCAGAACAATAACGGGAGACGTGAACAGGACCAGCCGCCAGACCTGCCAGCCCGGGAAGCCCGGGAAACCGGGCAGCCCCTCACGCATCGTCAGAGCGGATACGGTCAGGTTCGCCGCCAGCGTGACGGCAATCAGAACCACAAAAAGGTGATCTCTGTTATCAGGATGACGCCAGCGTTTAATCAGCGCCTTCATGCTGCCTCCTGCCCGCGGGTGATGATGTGAAAGCGCATGTGGCTTTCAACAGGCACACGGACCTGCCGGTTCATCAGCGTCAGCAGCAGGATAGCCCGCTTCGTGCCGTCAGGTTCGCACCACACCGCCTCAAGTCCTTCAAACGCGCCATCCTCAATCATGATGCGGTCTCCGTTACACGGTGCGTCCGTTGTCAGCGGCGCACCTTCCCATCCCTGCGCCAGCAGTTTAATGACGTCGTCTGGCACCACGCAGGGCAGGCCGCCGAAGCTGATGAGCGTGGAGATCCCGCGCGTACCTTTGATGGCAGTGGTATGCACCACCTCCGGATCGAAGCGCACAAACAGATAGCCGGGAAAAAGCGGCTGCGGCGTAACAGCCCGGACCCTGCCATTACGCAGCCTTACCTGTGAAAATTCCGGCAGCAGGCAGGTGACGCCCTGTTCTTCCAGCTGCTGCTGCGCTCGTTTTTCCTGGGCGTATCGTGTCTGTGCCACATACCATTGCATCATTATTAATTCCTCTACTGTGGGATGGTGTCGCCGAGGCGCAGCTGGCTGGCCTGACGCAGAACTTCGTCAGGATTCAGAACAGGCGCACTGCCATTACTGCTGCTGACTGCCGGTGCAGTTGCTGAGGCCTGCTGCACGGCGGCCTGCGGGGCCTCCTGCTTCGCCTTTTCAGCTTCGGCATCCTCAATCGTTTCCAGACGGAAGCCATCCTGGAACACCACCGTCACCGCGTTGCCGGCACCGATATCAATCACCGGGTGATACTGTTCGGCGCGCTTAATCCAGTACTGACTCAGCGTGTCCGCCGCCTTGCTGGCCCCACCACCGAAGCCCTGCTTAAAGATGTCACCGGCGCCCACCGAGGCGCTGCCACCCAGCCCGACCGTAGGCGTGGCGGCGGATTGTATTCCTTCACCGAAGCCTGACATCAGCCCGGCAGCACCGGCGTATCCGACAATTACACCATTACGCATTACCGGTTTGCCGCGAATCCCCTGTTTACCCTGGTAAGCAACGTGCCCTTTAAACGGCATATCGATGTGTTTACCGTTCTTCAGGATGCAGCTGATGTTTCTGGTACGGACTTCGCCACGTTCACTGGAGATGTCACCCCAGATTTCTCCGGTAACGCGGCACTGGTCCATGCTGTACGTTTTACCGTTTGGCATAGAAACATCGCCAATCAGCGTAATAACCACTGCGGCAGTGTTCTGCTGGCCGGTCACGCTGGCATTAGCGTCAGCACCTTCAATCATGACTGCCTCAGAAAAGGAGCCTGAGGGTATCCAGGGAAGCTTTGTCTTTTTATCGGTAAGCGCAGCGTAGGTGAAGGTATCGCGGCTCAGACCGCCAGGACGCACCGTACCGGCGCCGGGATAGAAGGCCTGCCCCTGTGGCGGGTAAAACTTCCCGCCCTGCCCGGCTGCCGGTCCGCTGCCCGGACTGTTGATGCTCCACTGCGCCGGACCGGACTGCCCGGCGGAGACCGGTGCATTAACAGGAGTGGTTCCGGCCGCCGGTGTGGTAGCGGCAGGACCGTTTGCCGGCCGGCCCGCCTGCTGCGTCTGCAGCTGACTGATTGCGTCTGCCATCGTGTTGAGCTTCTTCTGCAGCTCCTCATTCTGGCTTTTCAGCGTGCCGGTAAGCGTGCCGAGATCGCGCTCAAGGCCGGCGGTCTTGTTCTGCTGCTGTTGCAGCGCGGCGGTGGCCACCCCTTCGGTAAAGGACGTATTCACCAGGCTTCCTGTAAGGTTCGGTGCCGCCTTTGGCGCGGGCCGGTTCAGCTCGGCCTGATGGTGTGAGTACGCCCAGATGCCCCCGCCGGTGGCCAACATGACCGCGGCGGCCACGCCGGCAATCACCCACTGGCGCCGGCGCGTGGCGGTGTTGATGTTGCTCATGACCCGCCCTCCGCGTCAGTGGAGAAAATCACCCACACGAAGCCTTCGCCGTTTGCATACAGGGTGCGGGTTGAGAGCATTACCGCCCGCACGCCCTTCTGCCAGAACTGTTTTTCACTCAGCGACCGCGTCACGTAGCCGGTGTTTTTCATGCGGTATCGCATTACCTGCAGGTGGGAGCCGGCAAGCTGGCGCTCAGGTGTCAGCAGCACGCCCGCAGGCGGGTTATACGCGGGACCGCGCGAGGCCTTTACCTCGGTGTAATTCTCCGGCACCCCGCCGCTGACAATGCTGCGCGCAACGCTTACCAGCGTTTTCTGGAAGGGCTGACTCTCCTCCCACAACTTCGCGTCCGGGTTGGGCTTAAGTGGCACATCCGCCGGTATCAGGTGCAGCGTGCGGCCATTACCGGGTTTGGGTGACACGTCGATCGAAACGCCTACGCCGCCGGCCGTTTCCAGGAAGATGGTGAAGTCCTGACCGGTCTGTGGCGTAATCAGCAGCGCGCCGTCGGCGGTGTTGCTTTTGAGGTAGGCATTTTCCGGACCGGTGATGCCGGTAATCAGCTCGCCGTCGATAATGATTTTGTTAGGACTGGTATTACTCATCTGCGCCTTAAGATGCGCATTATTCTCAAACGGGGTCCCGGCCGGGCCGGGTACGGCGGCCTGCCCGGCGGCAGGCAGCAGCGCCAGCGCGCCGGCAACGGCCAGGGCGGAAAGGGTCTTTTTCATCGGTTCAGTCCTGTTGCGGGCGGCGTTCAGGTTGAGTCCAGGGCACCTCGGGGAAGGCCGTCAGGCGGATAAGGCCGTCCACGTAGTGCACGCTGAGCCGGTAGGCTTTACTGGCATCCGGAAGCGAAATGTTCAGGTTACCGTTCGTGGTGCTCGCGCTCAGCGTGCCCTGCACGGTGATGTCACCGGTGGTGGAGTCGGTGATTTCGTCATCGATGCGGAACACGGAAGAAACGCCATTGTTTTTGATGTACTCAGCTTCGGCGGCGAGCTGCTTTTTCATGTCGTCGCGGTACTCAGCGGGAACGAAGCGCAGCAGGGCGGCATGCTGGCTGTCCACGGTTTCAGGCGTGACGGAAAGGCGGAGGTTGACGAAAGAGCGCACCAGCATGCCGTTTAAGGCCGCGTCTCCGGAGGCGGAATCGGAGATGAACGGGCGGTCAAACATCATCGGGGTGGTCAGGGTCTTCTGCTTTTTTGCAAAGTGCCACGCCAGCGCGCCGGTGACGACGTTGCTGACGGCGAGAATAAACACGAGCAGCGAAAGTGCGCACAGGGCCAGAATAATTACCCGGTTGCGCCCCTCCCGGACCTGATACTTCATAGCGTTATCCTTTTAATAAGCGCCATCCGGAGATGGCGCGTGGGTTACTGCATCCAGTGCCGGTTGCCCGAATCGGGCACGCGGCGGAACTGCAGCCGGAGCAGCGCGGTCGGCAGGTACCAGTAAAGAAGGTTCATGAGCCACCAGGTGCCCTGCCCCTTCTTCAGATGGCGGACTAACAGCCAGAGCGCGCCGGCCACAATCAGCATCACGATGAACATGTCGCTGAAAAAACCGATGACGCCGCACGCAATGATGAGTACGGCCTCCTCTGTGGGGAGTCCGGCTAAACGTTTCTGCTGATTGAGGGTTTCCGGGAACTGGTACTGAAGCGATTCCCTGTCCATGACGGGATTAGCCGGCGAGGCTGAAGAAGACGCGGGTGATAACGATGAGGAACGGAATGCCGCCGACCAGAATCATCGGGTTACGCACCTTGATGTAGGCGCCCACGGAAAGAATGATTTCAGCGATGTACAGCCCCCACTCCACGGTACTGCCATGACCGAACGTGTCTTTGGCATCCTGCTTCTGCGTGGCCAGCAGGTCAGTAGCTCCTGCAAAATGCGGCAGCGTAAAGACGGCAATGGCAAGGCAGGCCAGCATAACGTTCGTGCGGTAACGGTGAATCAGGGTAAAGGCGCGTCGTGCGATGCCGATAAGTCCCTGTGCCGCCGTTCCGCTGCGCGGCGGGCAGGCTTCCGCAGACCCCTGCACCGGTGCAGGGTGTGACGTGACAACTTTCATGTGTAAAACCCTCAATTTGAGTTAAAGAAATGTCAGTGTGCGTAAACAGACGTAACGCGCCGTAAGTGTACATTTTCTCAAAAAAAAAAAATCTGTGACGCATGTCACATTTTTAAGGGCTCTCATGCATTTTTTTAGGATTAATCCTTAAATGCGGTGGCGTACGCTTGCTGCCTGTCCGGTTGAACTCCTGAAGGCGGTTCTGAAGCATGAAAGTGAAAGAGAATATGGGCGACGGTCGCGGCCGTCCGAGGAAATATGCCAGAGGGGAAATGCAGTACCGGAAATTATGGCTGCCGGAAAATCTTCTGATGGAGCTGCGCGTGGCTGCACGCGTCAGGCGATATACCACCAACGATGAAATTATCAGCCGGCTTATTGCGTCGATGCACTTCTCGCCACGCAGGCACATTATAAAAACGGACGAGGGTCAGCGGCTGGTTGCGCTTGCGAGGATGTTTGACGAGTTTATTCAGTCCAGACTGGATGTTATCCGTGAAGAATATCAGCCGGATGAATCGGTGCGTGCGGAAAAGAAACCGTTCGTTCCGGGAAAGAATCGTGCATTTAGCAGCAGCTTTCCCGAAAATCTGCGACGGGATATGGAAATCAGCGCCCGCTTTAACCGCCGGAGCATGAATATGGAAATACAGGAACGCCTGCTGGACTCACTGAATTATTTAACGGAGCAGCAGCTGCCGGAAAATGAAGAGGTCAGGCGACTGCGGGAGCTGGCGATATTATTTGACGAGTTCATTCTGGAAAAGGTTGTTGTGGCGGAAAATCCATTGTCAGATAAAAAACCGGAGACGTGAGTCAGATAACTGACCCCTTACGCGGTTATAAAAACAGTTTCAGATAACACTTCTTTTTCACTTCACAGCAAAGGTTCGCGTATCGTTACAGCTGTACGGGTCATCCGGCCCGTACAGCGCTGGCGAAACCTGCCCTGAAAACAAATGAATAAAACATATATATAAATAAACGAGCCAGCAGAATGGTTCGGTTCACGCATGAAAGTTATTCTGAAAAAGAACCTCCAGCCCTGCACAAATTGAAATATAACTGCCGCGGTGCAGCCTCTGCTGTTATGCGCTGCTCAGCTGGTGATATCACATCCACAACGACAGCTTAAGGAGTGAATAACAGACAGGCTGAGATATTACTCTGTGTAAAGTCAGTGGACTGAGTAACGTTACCAGAAAGAATAAACCGGACGTGACACTGACAGGGGGGGGTGCTGAGACTGAAGTGACGCCGGTAATAAATTATTCAGTTGTAATTTATTGCCGGCAAAGTAACGGGTCAGTTAATTCTGTTCTTCTTTAATAAAATGTTTACTCTCAGCTTTATCCTCTGCGGTGCTCATTCCCGTCAGGTTCTGGTCAATCATTTCCTCAAGCGCCTGCGGCCCGGACTCACCGCGGATATGCAGATACATTTCCGTCAGCATCGCCATCATGATGCTGGTCCCTTCGCGCGTGCCTGCAACGCGACGTATTAAGTCGCGGTTAAATTCCTCTGTATCAAACTTATTTCCTTCACCCTGATGTTTCTTGACCATCAGACCGATTCCCACCAGTTCATTCACCACAGAGGAGAAGTTAACCTCACCGTGGGTTGCCCCGTTCTGCAGCTCTATCTGCACCAGCTCCTGAACTTCTCTTTCGGTTTTTTCTTTGAAGTAAATGTTTCTGCGCGCCATTCCCGTATTCCCTGTAAGACAGAGTATATTTTACCCTGCCTTTTTGATTTATTTAATAAATATTGCCTGTGCGGCACCAGCAGTACTGCCGCATTCAGATAAGATTGCCCTTCCTGTATTATTTACCCCGGTTTCAGTGTGTGTCAATCCGGCACCGTTCATTTAATCCGGGTGGTGTGTTAATCAGGCACTCCACCTCACTTCTGTGTGTGTCAATCCGGCACTTTGCACACTTTTCATACGAATATCGCGACTTCGGTCTGTGAACTATGTGTGTCAATCCGGCACCGTACCGGCTTTTGATGTGTGTCAATCCGGCACTACAGGCCTTTTTCATGTGTGTTAATCCGGCACTGCACACGGACATACCATGTATAACACACTGTTTTTAATCAATAGCCACAATCAGCACACACCACAGTGCCGTTTGCAGTGCCGGATTAACACACAATCAGGCACTGCACTAACACACAATCAGGCACCCCAATAACACACAATCAGGCACTGCAAAGTGTGTTAATTAACACACAATTTTTATCATACAGATAAAAAACAGCTAAAAATTAACATTAAACCAATGATTTTAAACAACTAAACTGCAAGATTACATCTTGCGTGGGGTGTGATGTAATTTTACCTGTGAAGAGCGGCTTGTTAATTACCCTGTCTTCCTGAATTATTTACATTCCCGATGCGGTTCAGCACCTGTCCGTCAGCGCACTGTGCGCGTCTGTAACGAATTATCTTGCAAGTGATGATCTGAGCGCGTATTTTTCACCCGAACCCGCCTGGCGCATTACGCGCACGCACGTGAGATTATCAGAATGAAATGGTCAGCTATCTTCGGGCTTGCCGCTGTATTCAGCGCGCAGGCCGCGCCGGAAATGTGTTTCACAAAGGCCGGTCAGGATTTCGGTATTGATCCGCGTCTGCTGATGGCGCATTC
>NZ_JAALFQ010000019.1:0-28634 GCF_011800365.1 Pantoea sp. EKM103V
GAGAGAAATGCGCTGTGGCCCATCAGCATCGGCAGGAAGTTTCCGCCGTTGGTCAGCGGGTCAACCGCCGCGCCTACCGCCACAATCACTACGCCGAAGAGGTAGGAGATCACGTTGGCAACCGGGAAAGCGGAAAAAGCCGCGATCACCGCCGAGCGGCCATTCTTCGACCAGCGGGTAAAATCCGCCGTCATGGTGCCGGAGTCGGCGAAACCGGCGACCACCATCGTGACCGCGGTGCCCATACTCATGGCACCCGCCGCGCTGGCGCTGCCCTGCCACTGCGTGACGACGGCGAAATCATGATCCCGCCCTATCAGCCACAGCGCCACGATGCCGAGCACCACAAACAGCGGCGCGGCGATCATTCCCAGCACCGACAGCGCCCGCACGCCCAGAAAGGTGATGCCGGTGTAGAGCAGCATGGCAAAGGCCGTCACCGCCAGCGCGTTCCAGCCAAAGGTCTGATTAATCACCGTGCCGGTGAGACCGGTCTGAAAGGCATACCAGCCGATCACCACCGTCGAGAGAAAACCGGAGACCAGGATATAACCTTTGCTGCCAAAGGTGCGCCGGGCCTGCAGGGCGAAATTCATGCCGCTGTTGCCGGCGAACCAGCTCAGCGCGCCGACATAGGCAAACAGCACCAGATTCCCCAGCAGAATGGCGATCAGTGCAGGCCAGAAGCCCAGATGCCAGGTGATGATGCCGCCAAATAAGGCATTGGTGAGGATCATCGGAAAACCGAACCAGACTGCCGAGACCGAGCGGGTGGAGTGACGATGCGACACTGGCACCGGCTGGTGTTCAAACTCCTGCTCCAGCGCAGGTGAAGACGATGTTTTCATTGTGTGATTCCCGGTTGAAGGTGATTCCACGGCTGAATGCGCTCGAAAGCGGCACTGGCAGCCAGCACTAAGGCATCATCAAGATGCCGTCCGACAATCTGGAGACCCACGGGCAGGCCGCGGGCGGTAAAACCGGCGGGCACCGACGCCGCGGGCTGACCGGTGAAGTTGAACGGGTAGCAGAATGAGAGCCAGTGGTCGCTGCGGACCATCCGCCCCGCAATGATTTCCGGCCCCTGGCTTCCCAGCGGAAACGGCGGCACCGCCAGCGTCGGAGTGATCAGCAGGTCGTAACGCTGCATAAAGCGCCACAGGCTGTTGCTGACCGCTTTGCGCACCGCGATAGCGTCAGTGAAGTTTTCCGCCCGCCACTCACGCTGCAGCATGGCGATCAGATGGGGTGACATGGCGCTGCCCTGCTCCGCCATCATCTGACGCATGCCGGTAAGATCGCTCTCCATCGCCACCAGCGCACCGAAAGCGGCAGCCGGATCGCTGAAGCCAGGATCGGCCAGCTCCAGTTCCGCGCCGGTTTCAGCGGCAAAGCGCTGCACGGCCGCACTGACCACCGCCCGCACTTCCGGGTCCACCGCGACATAACCCAGGTCTGCGCTGAACGCGATGCGCAGTTTGCTGGCTGGCTGCCGGAGCGCGCCCATCCAGTCAACGTCGCTGCAGGGGATGGAGTGACGATCCCGCATGTCCGGGCCCGCCATCAGTGACATCATCAGGGCGGCATCGCGCACGCTGCGCGTCATCGGGCCGATGTGCTCCAGCGACTCCCAGCTCGACACGCCGGGATAACGTTCATCGCGGCAGCCGGGCCAGAGCGGCACCCGCCCCATCGACGCCTTGAAACCAAAGATGCCGCAGTGCGCCGCCGGGATGCGAACCGATCCACCCCCATCACTGCCCAGCGCAATCGGGCAGAGCCGCGCCGCAACGGCCGCACCGGAGCCGGCACTGGAGCCGCCGGGCGTCATCTCAGGATCCCAGGGATTACGCGGCGACGGAAACAGCGGATTATGCCCGACCGCGCTGTAGCCAAACTCCGGTGCGGTGGTTTTACCCAGCAGAATGGCATCGGCGGCCAGCAGGCGTTCCACCGTGATGTCATCCTCTTCCGGCACGAAATCCCGGTAAGCCGCCGAACCGGAGGTGGTTCTGACACTGGCCGTGCAGATCAAATCCTTCACCGCCAGCGGCACCCCCGCCAGCGCGCCCAGCGTCTCTCCGCGAGCGCGGCGGGCATCCAGCGCCCTGGCCTGCGCCATCGCCAGGTCGGGCGTGGGGGTACAAAAGGCCTGTATTGCCGGTTCCCGTTCCGCCAGTCGCTCCAGTGCGGCCCCGGTCAGCTCGCAGGCTGACACCTCCGCGCTGCGGATAAGTGCGGCCATCGTGGTGGCATCTTCGTCTAATAAGGAGTCAAACATGGATTACCTCGCCAGAATTGTACCCGTCAGGTAGTGCATGAACCGTGCCAGCTGACACCAGGCCGGGCGCTCTGAAGCAGGGATGCCAGATGGAATACGGCCTGGGATACAAGATCGAATTCTTATGGTGGCGGACGGGCGCGCCTGTTTATTTTTTCAGCACGATGATGGCGCAGGGCTGCGCGATAAGGGGGCGTGACAGGTGAATGGTCTGGCAGAGAGGTGTTGGATGGTCTGGCGTGCCTGGTAAGCTAAAAGAACTGAACGCGCGCGAAAGGCAGGAAGCTAACATCCCCGATTAGCGCTTAAAGGCCCATATACGGGCCTTTCCTGTTTTTAACCGCTTCTGGTTAAACCGCGGCGGCTTCATGCCACCTGCAACTCACTGCGATTCCGGAAAATCGGTCTCCACCGATGTCTGTTTCCACGCCTCAATCTCCGCCAGCCGCTCTTTGAGTTTGCTGGTCACGGCGTCATGGCCCCAGGCTCCCATCACCAGATGCCGGGGCGGATGATCATGTTCAGTAATCGCGATCATCGCTGCGGCGGCGCGCGCCGGATCGCCCTTCTGCGTGCCGCTGTAGTCGGCAGTGGCTTTCATTCGCGCGGCGGCGGTCTCTGCATAGTCCGGCAACGTGCTTGGCGTCTGATGCAGCGAGCGTCCGGCCCAGTCGGTGCGGAACGGGCCTGGCTCGACGCAGGTGACATGAATGCCCAGCGGCCCGGCCTCCTGGGCCAGCGCATCGGACCAGCCCTCCACCGCATGTTTGCTGGCGGCGTAATAGCCTGAGCTGGCAAAGCCGATCAATCCGGCCACCGAGGTAATGTTGATAACGTGCCCCCTGCGCGCGTGGCGCATCGCGGGCAGCACGGCGCGCGTCAGGGCAAACAGACCGAAGACGTTAGCGTCAAACTGGGCGCGGATTTCGCTCTCCACCCCCTCTTCAATCGAACTCTGATAGCCATAACCGGCGTTGTTCACCAGCACGTCAATCGTTCCGAACGCACCGATGGCCGCCTGCACCGCCTGATCGATGCTCGCCTGCTGCGTGACATCCAGCGCGACCGCCAGCGCATTATCATGCCCCTCTACCAGATCGGCCACGGCCGACAGGTTCCGGGCCGTCACCACCACGTTAAAACCTCGCGCGATAGTCTGCTGCGCCAGTTCCCGACCAAAACCGGTCGAGCATCCCGATATAAACCAGACTGGGCCTGATTGAGCCGCCATAGTAGGACTCCTGTTGCGTTTGATGAAGCGATAAGACCCGGATACGAACGTATCCGGGGAGAGAGAGGTAAGGCTAGCGAGGCGCCGTCGCCTGGCTTAGCCCTTCGTGCTTTTATGGAACAGCTGGCTGGCGGTGTCGCTGATGATCTGCGCTGCGCCGCGATCGCCCTTCGCCATGGAGGCCATAAAGGCTTTTGCCTGTTTAAAGGTGATATGCGGCGGTAACGGCGCCACTTCCGGATCGGTTTTCACCTCCAGCAGCACCGGGCGATCGGCGCTGAGCGCCTGCTGCCAGGCCCCTGCGAGGTCGTCAGGGTTATCCACGAAAAGCCCGACCATGCCCAGCGAGCGGGCAAATTCCGCGTACTTCACGTCCGGCACCTGCTGCGAGGCGTCAAAGCGGGGGTTACCCTCCATTACGCGCTGCTCCCAGGTCACCTGGTTGAGATCTTCGTTGTTAAACACGCAGACGATCAGGCGCGGATCGGCCCACTGTTGCCAGTATTTCTGGATGGTGATCAGTTCAGCCATGTTGTTCATCTGCATGGCGCCGTCACCCACCAGCGCCACCACCGGTTTATCCGGGTGCGCAAATTTCGCTGCAATGGCGTAAGGCACCGCTGCGCCCATGCAGGCCAGCCCGCCGGAGAGCGAGGCCCGCTGCCCCTGTTTGACGCGATAGTCGCGGGCAAACCAGTTGGCACAGGAACCGGAGTCAGAGGTAACAATGGCGTTGTCCGGCAGCTGCGGGGACATCTCCCACACCACCCGCTGCGGATTGACCGGGTTCGCCGGTGCCATCGCGCGCTCCTCCATCAGCGTCCACCAGTCACGCACCTGAACCGCAATCCCTTCCTGCCAGCTGCGATCCTCTTTGTGCTCCAGCAGCGGCAACAGCGCGCGCAGGGTTTCTGCCGCATCGCCGTGCAGATTCACTTCGCTGGGGTAGCGCAGGCCGAGCATGGCGGGATCGATATCGATCTGCACCGCTCGCGCCTTGCCCTCCTCCGGCAGAAACTCGGTCCAGGGGAAGCCGCTGCCGATCATCAGCAGGGTGTCGCAGTTCTGCATTAAATCGGATGAGGGTTTGGTGCCGAGCAGGCCAATCGAGCCGGTTACAAAGGGCGCATCGTCCGGCAGCACATCTTTGCCCAGCAGCGCTTTTGCCACACCAGCCCCCAGCACATTGGCGACCTGCACCACCTCGACAGCGGCGTTGCGTGCGCCTGCCCCAATCAGAATCGCCACTTTTTTACCGGCGTTGAGCACCTCAGCGGCGCGTTGCAGATCCTCCTCATAGGGGATCACTTTCGGCCGCTGATAGCCACTGCCGGAGTGGGTGAAGCCGTGCAGATGCTGCGGCGGCTGCCAGGCTTCATCCTGAATGTCTTTCGGCAGGATCACCACCGCCACGCCATTCTGCGCTTTGGCAATCCGCACGCCACGATCAAGCAGGTGACGCACCTGCGCCGGGGTGGCGGCTTCCTGAACGAAGTTCGCCACATCCGAGAAGATGCGGTCCAGGTTCATCTCCTGCTGATAACTGGCCCCGCGCGCGGTCGCTTCCGCCTGTCCGGCAATCGCCAGCACCGGCGCATGATCCATTTTTGCGTCATAGAGCCCGGTCAGCAGATGGGTCGCACCCGGCCCGCCGGTTGAGAGGCAGACACCCAGCTCACCGGTGAATTTCGCGTGACCGGCCGCCATAAAAGCGGCCATCTCTTCGTGACGCACCTGAATAAATTCGATGCCGTCCCCTTTGGCGTTCGCGCGTTGGATGGCCCCCAGCACGCCATTAATCCCGTCCCCCGGATAGCCGTAAATGCGGCTCACACCCCACTCTTTCAGGCGCTGGACAAAAAAATCACTGGTTTTCATGCTCATCGTCGCGGTTCCCCTTGTAGTCCATGCAGACTTAAAGCGTAGTCGACGATGCGCCATCGCCGTTAATTGTTCGCCATAGCCGGGTAGCGCTGACGCAAATCACTGAATATCTGCGCCATGTCCGCCGTTTCGCCTGCCTCTGCGACCGCCCGGAAAACCTGGGTTTTCAGGAAGTGACGCCAGCTGACCGGCGCGGCGGCAAGAAAGGTGGTCAGTGACTGATAGCGCTGCGGTGTCCAGCGTTTTTCAAAGCGCTGACGCGCCTCGCCATGCTCAAAATGGTGCGTGACCCGCTGCGGCATGGCAGCACGCAGTTGCTCAGTCGCGACCCGATCCACGCGGTTATTCACCACCACCACGCCATACTGCGCCCTGGCGGCGTCGAGGCTGAGGTAACCGCAGCGCACATCCTGCAGGACCGCCTCCGCATCGCGCTGTGACGGCAGCCCGTAGCCCCCGGCACCCGGCCCGCGGACTTCGACCACATCCCCCGGCTGGCAGTGGATCACATCGGTGTTGCCGTGCGGGATGACCTCGCCGTTGCGCCGGGTCTGGAAGTGGGAGAGTGCCCCGCTTTGTCCGCCCACCACCCCCGCCGAGGCGAAGACCGAGCGGTTGCGGTTGCGCGCGGTAATCGTGGTGTTGGGCGAGAAGATCTCGAACGCCATCTCTGTTGCCAGGCCGCCGCGATAGAGACCCGCCCCGGCGCTGTCCTGCGCCAGGCCGTAGCGGTGAAAACGGATGGGGACTTCCGCCTCGTTAATCTCAATCGGGGTGTTTTTCAGGAAGGCGGAAAGACCGCCGGAGCCGTCAGGGCCATCGTGACGCGGGGTGCCGCCTGCACCGCCGCCCACCGGGCCCAGCGAAGCCACCACGCTGCGGTTGTGCGTCTGGGTGCGGATATTCATGATCGAGTTGCCGCCGGGCGAGTTGGCGGGCAGACGATCGGGCATCGCCAGTGAGAAGACGCCGACGGTGGCAATCTGCGACAGCGCACAGGTCAGCGAGCGCATGCCTACCGCAGCGGGCGCCTCGCAGTTCATGACCGTGCCTGGCGGCAGAATGGCGCGGGTGGGCCGTAGCGTGCCCGCGTTAAGCAACAGGGAGCGATCCAGCGTGGAGAGTACATAGGTGACGCCGACCAGCGCCAGCGGATGTCGCTCCCGTCCGCCGGTGGGCATGTTCAGCGACGAGGCCAGCTGCGGGTCGCTGCCGGTGTAATCCAGCTCCAGCCGGTCGCCCTGCACCCGCAGCGTGACGGCGATGCGGCAGGGATAGCCACCCTCGCCATCCTCATCGGCGTAGTCGGCATAAAAGTATTCACCGTCGGGAATGGTTGCGATGATCGTGCGCGCCTGCGCCTCGGCGTAATCCAGAATGCCTTCAATGCCCTGCAGGAAATCGTCGATGCCAAAGCGGGCAATAATGTCGTGAATTTTCCGCTCGCCCACGTTGACCGAGGCCAGCTGTGCCTTGAAGTCACCCCAGTTCTGGTCCGGCACCCGCACGTTGAGCCGCATGATGCTGGCGACCTCTTCGTTGAGCTGACCCTGTCGCATGATCTTCAGCGGCGGGATGCGAATCCCCTCCTGCACAATGTCGGTCAGCGAACGCGACAGCGAGGCGGGCACGGCCCCGCCGACATCGGTGTTGTGAATATGTCCCACCACGAAACAGACAATCTCGCCCTGGTGGAACACCGGTTTCCAGATGTGGATGTCGGGGGAGTGGGTCGCGACGTTTCCGGCGTAGGCGTCGTTGGTGATGCAGATATCCCCCTCGGCGTACTCCTCTATCAGCGCCAGCACCGGCGCATAGTCGATGCCGCTGTACCAGGGCGCACCAAAACTGCGGGGTGAGGCAAACGCCAGCCCGCTGCGGCTGACAATCTGGCAGGAGAAATCTTCCGTCTCCTTAACGAAGGTGGAGTGCGCAGTGCGCATCAGCGTAAAGGCCATCGCATCGGCGGCGGCAGCGCAGTAGTTCGCCAGGATCTGTAAGTTACGTCCGTCAATCGCCATGTTATGCCTCGTTCGCCGTAATCAGCAGGTTGCCAAAAGTGTCGACCGTGACGCCCATGCCGGGCGGCACACAGGTGGTACAGTCATCCTGAGCAATGATGGCCGGGCCGCTGAGCTGATGGCCGGCGCGCAGCCCGGACCGCAGCACCACATCAACCTGATGCCAGGCCCCGTCAATCCACGCTTCCGTCTGCTTCAGCACCGGCACCGGTTCTGTCGCCGGGGCCAGCGGGGCAATAACCGGTTTCGGCGTCGGTGAGGTGATCACCAGCCTCAGGTTAATCAGCTGCACCGGGGCCTGCGGATCACAGTGACCAAACAGCTGCTGATGCTGGCGATCGAAAGCGTCATGCAGCGCCGTAAAATCGGCCTGCGTCAGCCAGCCTGGCTCCAGCGGCACGTCGATCTCAAACGACTGTCCCTGATAGCGCATATCGGCGCTGAACTGCAGACTGTAAGGCATCGCGCTGCCGTGCTCCTCAGCCAGCCAGTCGCAGGCGCGCTGCTGCAATGCCTGCGCTTCCGTGGCCAGGGTGTCGGCCAGGGCGGGAGTCAGATCGCTGTAGAGGGTGCGGATAAAGTCATTACGGATGTCAGCCACCAACCCGCCCAGCGCCGACAGCACCCCGGGCGTCGGCGGCACAATCACCCCTTTCAGGTTGAGTTCACGGGCCAGGAAACAGCCCATCATCGGCCCGGCACCGCCAAAGGCGAGGAACCAGAATTCCCGCGGATCGAGGCCAAACCGTGACAGCAGGCCGCTGGTGTCGCTGTACATACCGGAGATGGCCAGCTCAATGGCGTTTTGCGCGGTCTCCTGCACCGTCAGACCGAGGGCATCGGCCAGCGGCTGCCAGGCGGCACAGGCAGCCGCGACATCGACGGCGACAGCGTTATAGCCCAGCGCGCCGTGCCCCATCATGCCGCAGGCGGCAAAGGCGTCGGTGGCGGTCGGCTGCGTGCCGCCGCGCCCGAAGCAGACCGGGCCCGGCAGCGATCCGGCACTGTCCGGGCCCATCTGCAGCACGCCCTGCCCGTCAATCCACGCCAGCGAGCCGCCGCCCTGACCCACCGAGGTAACGGCAACGGAGGGAATGTAGATCGGGAAATCCCCGATGATTTCACCGTTGCCCTGCGCCACGTTGCCGTCGATGATCACCGCCACGTCTGCACTGGTGCCGCCGATATCGAGGCTGAGAATGTTGCCGAACCCACAGGCGCTGGCGAGATAGCTGGCCCCGATGACCCCGGACGCGGTGCCGGAGAGAACCATCTGCACACATTCACGTTTCGCCTGGTCGACGCCCATGACGCCACCGTTCGATTTGGTGATGCGCGGCGGCGGCTGCACGCCGAGCCGCTGCAGCGCCTGCTTAAAGGATTCAAGGTAGTGGATCACCATCGGCTGCACGTAGGCGTTGATGGTCGCGGTAATGGTGCGTTCATATTCGCGGATAATGGGCCAGATGTCGGCAGAACAGGAGGTCAGCAGCTCGGGTGCCTCCTCATTGATAATCGCTTTCACGGCCGCTTCATTGTGCCGGTTGCGATAGCTGTGCAGCAGGGACACTACGACGCCCTGGCAGCCCGCAGCGCGCGCCTGCGCGATAGCGTCGAGTACGCTCTGGCGGTCCACCGGCTGGAGTACCCTGCCCTGCGCGTCCATGCGTTCACGGATGGCAAAAACCCGGTCGCGCGAGATCAGCGGTGCAGGACGCCGCGAAAAGAGGTCATGAATATGGGGAATTTTCAGCCGGGCCAGCTCCAGCACATCGCAGAAGCCCTCGGTGGCGAACAGCGCCAGCCGCACGCCACGCCGCTGGATCACCGCGTTGATGCCGACCGTGGTGCCGTGGGTAAAGTAGCCAATCTCCGCGGGGTCGATCCCCTGACGCTGCTGAAACTGCGCCAGCCCAGTGGTGATTTCACTGCCGGGCTGATCCGGGCGCGACAGGACTTTCAGGGTATGAATCTGGTTCGTTTGCTGATCGAGCACGGCAAAATCGGTAAAGGATCCGCCAATATCCACGCCAACGCGGTATCGCATCTCGGGTTAACTCCTGAGTCAGGGAGGGGGAAATTCCATCAGCGTCCCGGGGTGTTGCACCACACGCCAGCCGAGACGCTGGTAGACCTGATGCGCATCCTGGGTCGACAGCATCCAGCGATGCACCGTTTGCAGCTCCGGATGATCACGGACGCAGGTCGCCAGCCAGCTGCCCAGTCCGTGTCCACGCCAGTTTTCGTCAATGATGACGTCGCACAGCCAGCCAAAGCGGGTGTAATCGGTGATAAGACGGGCGAAGCCAATCTGCGCCTGCTGGTGATAGAGGCCAAAGGGCAGCGAACCGGCGATCGCCCGCAGAGTTTTCTCGCGCGGCTGACCCTGTGCCCAGTAGGACTTCTCCGCCAGCTGGTGGTGTATCCACGCCAGGTCGAGCCGCTGACGGTCGGTGGAGACGGTGAACGCATCGCGCTGCCACTGCTGGTCAGCAATCAGTAATGAGCTCATAACAACTCCTGATAACGGTTAAAAACAGTCTAAGGGGGTTCGCTGATCGGGTGAGGCTGAAGCGCGCCCTGAAACCGGATGCAGCGACTGAATTTTGCGCCGGGAAGAAATTTTATGCTGAGGGGAGTCAGGCCGATGCATGATGCAGAGTGAACGGGCGGGTAAGGGAAAAATCCGGGTAAAGTGTGCAGGTCTGCACAGCCCCCGGAGCGCGGTCTGCGCCGGGTGCGGTGCATGCCGGTAGTGACCCTCTGCCGTAAAAAGCGCAGAGGATCGGCCCCCGGCTCTGGTCACTACGCCCCGAGTTCGACAGAATTCTGCTTGTCGATAAGTGAACGCAACGGCACGCTGCTTTTCATGATGGGCGATTTAATCACGATATAGCTGAAATATTTGTCGATGCCGATCTGCGCATCCAGCATCTTCTCAATCACTTCCTGGTAATGTTCAATGCTGCGGGTAATAAAGCGCAGCAGATAGTCGTAGCCGCCGGTGATCAGATGGCACTCCATCAGCTCATCGACACTGCGCATCGCCGTTTCAAACTTCATAAAATCTTCGCGACGATGGCCCGACAGCGTGACTTCGGTAAAGACCGTCACAGAATCGGTAATGCGGGTGAGATTGATGTGGGCTTCATAACCGGTAATAAAACCAGCCTGTTCCAGACGTTTGACCCGTTGCAGACAGGGGCTGGGGGAAAGGCCTACTGCGTCGGCGAGGTTAACGTTGCTGATACGGCCATCTTTCTGGAGTTGCACCAGAATGTTGATGTCGATGCGGTCGAGTTTCATTAAGCCGTTCATAGCACCCCTCATTGTCAGAGCCTGGCCCATCAGGCGTCATTATTGCAGGCTTGCAATAACCTGGCCTGACGGGCCAGGCGCTTAAGCAAATGTTCAGAACCTCCGGAAGATATATCACGCTTTACGGTAAATGCGCCAGCGCTTCGCAGTGGTTATACCAGCAGGAGGTTTTTAAATTACTTCAATAAAATCAATGAGGAATCGCAGTTTAACCCAGACGGCCTGTGGCACGCGCCAGCGCGATATCAAAGATATGCAGCGCCTCTTCCAGCTGGGAGTCGGTCGTCACCAGCGGGGCCAGGAAACGGATCGTGTTACGGTGCAGACCACACTTGATCAGCAGCAGTCCTTCCTGACAGGCGCTGTCGAGGATCTTCTGCGTCAGGGCCGCATCCGGGCGACCGGTTTCGAAATCGAGGATTTCTACCGCCTGCATAAAGCCCACGCCGCGCACATCACCGATGCAGGCATATTTATCCGCCAGCTGCCGCAGCCGGGCATTGAGCTGTTCACCGAGCTGGCAGGAACGCTGTAGCAGGTTCTCCTGCTCAAACAGATCCAGCACCGCCAGCGCCGCCGCACACCCCAGCGCATTGCCGCCGTAGGTGCCGCCCAGTCCGCCCGGCGCTGGCGCGTCCATGATCTCCGCCCGTCCCACCACACCGGAAATCGGCAGGCCGCCGCCCAGGCTTTTCGCCAGCGTGATCAAATCCGGTTTAATGCCCAGCTGCTGGAACGCGAACATGGTGCCGGTTCGCCCGAAGCCGGACTGCACTTCATCACAAATCAGCAGAATGCCGTGCTGGCTGGTAATGCGGCGCAGCGCCTGCATAAAGGCCGGGCCTGCAGGCAGGAAGCCCCCGTCGCCCTGCACCGGCTCGATAATGATCGCCGCCACCCGCTCAGGCAGGATCTGCACTGCGAACAGCTGCTCCAGCGCCTTAAGGCAATCCGCCTCCGTAATGCCGTGCAGCGGATTGGGGAAAGGCAGCCGGTAAATCTCGCCAGGGAACGGGCCAAAGTTCTGTTTATAAGGGGCGGACATGCCGGTCAGGGTGACACCCAGCAGGGTGCGGCCATGAAATGCACCGTCAAAGGCGATGATGCCGGGGCGCTGCGTGTGGGCGCGGGCAATCTTCACCGCGTTTTCTACCGCTTCGGCGCCGCTGGTGAAAAAGACGCTCTTGTAGGCTTCGTCTCCGCCTACCAGCCGGTTCAGCCGCTCCGCTAACGCGATGTAGCCCGGATAAGCCACCACCTGAAAACAGGCGTGTGAGACCAGACCGAGCTGGCGGGTCACGGCGTTGACCACCGCCGGGTGGTTGTGACCGACATTGAGCACGCCGATGCCGCCGACAAAGTCGAGATAGCGATTGCCCTCCACGTCCCATACTTCACTGCCTCTGGCGCGCTCGATCACCAGCGGATGCGCGGTGACGACGCCACGCGGCACGTTCTGCTCACGTGCATCCAGTAACAGGTTGTTATCGGAGTATGCTTGCTGCTCTGCCATGACATTCTGCATTTTAAACCCTCATCCACGTAACGTTCGGTTGGCTCAAGTATCGCAACCTGTTGGTTTCCGACGCTGCCGTAATTCCGCAGGCAGCGGCATTTCCTGTCAAAATCCCGCTGCTTTCAGCAGGGAAATTTCTCTGCCAGCGCCTGACGAATCAGGGTGACAAACACGTTAACGCCATGCGGGATCAGCGCATCGTTAAAGTCGTAGGCGGCGTGATGTAACGGCCTGCAGGGCGCAGATCCCAGCCAGAGATAGGCACCGGGCCGCGCCTGCAGCATAAAGGCGAAATCTTCGGAGGTGAGCGCGGGCTGCGGCGCGATCTCAGCGGCGATGCCCGCCTGTGTCAGCGCCTGCAGGCAGAACTGCGCCTCATCCGGGCTGTTCAGGGTTGCCGGGTAGTAGCGCAGATAGCGCACCTCGGCATGCAGGCCGTGCGCGGCGGTGACATGTTCCGCCATCTGACGCAGCCGCGCTTCAATCGTCGCCTGTGCCGTCGGGCTGAAGGTGCGCACCGTACCGGTGATGTTCGCCTCCGCCGGGATCATGTTGTGGGAAAAGCCACCCTCCATCCGGGTCACAGTGAGCAGCGCCGTTTCACAGGGGTCGAGCGCGCGTGAGACCAGGGTATTCAGCTGAACCACCAGCTCGCTGGTCGCCAGCAGGGTATCGCGGGTCAGGTGGGGCTGAGCGGCATGGCCTCCCCCGCCCAGCACCCGGATATCGAAGCGGTCTGCCGCCGCCATGATCGGGCCGGGCCGGGTCTGCACCTGGCCCAGCGGCAGTTCCGGCCAGTTGTGAATGGCGTAGACCGCCTCACAGGGAAAGCGGCTGAACAGCCCCTCGTCGATCATCGCCTTCGCGCCCGCCAGCCCCTCTTCGGCGGGCTGGAAAATGAAGCAGACGGTGCCGTCAAAACTGACGTCGCGCGCCAGTTTTTCTGCCGCCCCCAGCAGCATCACGGTGTGACCGTCGTGGCCGCAGGCGTGACTGACCTGCGTCACGCTGCTCTGCCAGGCGGTGCCGCTCTGATCCTGCATCGGCAGGGCATCCATATCGGCGCGCAGGCCAATCATCCGCTCGCTGTTACCCTTTTTCAAAATGCCGACCACGCCGGTCTGGCCGATGCCACGATGCACCTCAATTCCCAGCTGTTGCAGAAAGTTCGCCACCCTGTCGCTGGTGCGGTGCTCCTGAAAACCGAGTTCCGGGTGCGCATGCAGTTCGCGGCGCAGTGCCACTAAATGTTCCATCTCAATATCCTCGTGAGCGGTCGACCAGACCGTGCAGCGGCTCACCACGCTGATAACGGCGCAGGTTCTCCAGCAGCGCCGCAATGGCGCTCTCATTCTGTGTCTGGCTGGCGATGTGCGGCGTCAGCCACACGGCGGGATGGTGCCAGAAGGGGTGGCCCGGCGGTAACGGCTCCGGGTCGGTGACATCAATCACGGCGGCGCGGAGCTGGCCGCTCGCCAGCGCCTGCAGCAGATCGTCATGATTAAGCTGCTGACCGCGCCCGGCCTGCACCAGTGCCGCACCCTGCGGCATCTGCGTAAACAGGGTGTGATTAAGCAGACCCTGGGTGGTGTCGGTCAGCGGCAGCAGACAGACCAGAATCTCGCTGTGCGCCAGAAAGTCCGCCAGCTCTCCGGCACCGTGCCAGCAGCGCACGCCGGGCACGTGGCGCGGGGTACGGCTCCAGCCTGCGCAGTCAAAACCCAGTGCGACCAGCTGCTGCAGCGCAGCCTGACCGAGTTCGCCCAGCCCCATCACGCCCACCCGCCGCTGAGCCGCAGGCTTAACCTGATGCGGCTGCCACTGCTGCTGGCGTTGCTGATGAAGATAGCGTGGCATGTCACGATGCAGCCCGAGCACCGCGAAAGTGACATATTCCACCATGCCCTGCGTCAGGCCCGGCTCAATCATTCGTATGACCGGCAGATCGGGCGGCAGCGCGCTGAAGTCAAACTGATCGGCGCCGGCGCCGACAGAAAACAGCAGTTTCAGCCGGGGAAACAGCGCCGGAATATCGGCGGGGGGCTGCCAGGCTACCAGCGCCTCAACCTCTGCCGGATCGCCGGTCTCCGGCCAGATATGCAGCTGAATGTCGGGGGCATGCTCCGCCAGCCAGCGCTGCCAGATCCGTCCCCGCTCCGGTTCCGATTTATAGACGATATGCATCAGGCCATCGCCTGGGTCATTAAGCCAAAGGCCTGCATCCCCTGCGGCGTCCAGGGGGTGCCCCGGACCATCGTGGTCGGCGCATCCACCTGATCCAGCCCGAGGGTGTTGAGCCAGCTGGCCAGCGGCAGGCTGGCGTCGGTATCAATGCGCAGAAACTGGCCCTGCAGTGGCTGCATCAGGGTTGCCACCAGCGCCTGTGCCACCGGCAGCTCTGCGGCGATCACCGGCCCAATCGCCCAGCCGTGCCCAAAGCGGCGCAGGCTGGCGAACCCCTGAATCTGCTGCTGATCGTCCTGTAACAGCAGGGTCTCACAGTCGCCCAGCAGATGGTCGAACAGCGCCGGACGATGCATGCCGTGCGCCTGCTGATCCAGCTTCACCAGCGCGGCGTGATCCGCCGGGGTCGCCGGTCGCAGATGCAGCCCGGCCGGGATCACCACGTCGGGCAGTGACGCCAGTGCGCGGGTCTGGTGCTGGCGGATCTCGCCGCAGCTGACAAAGCCGAGCTTTTCATACAGCCCTTTGCCCATTTCGGTGGCGTGCAGCCGCACGTTGCCGTCGGGGACTTTTTCCAGCTGCGCCAGCATCAGCTGTTTGCCGAGACCCCGCCCCTGCTGCTGATTATCCACAATCACCAGTCCCAGCGTGGCGGCGTGTTCGCCCCAGCGCCAGAGCACGGCGCTGCCAATCACTCTGCCCTGCTCTTCAATCACCGTGCCTTCGCCCAGCTGCAGCGCCAGCTGCCAGTCTTCGCGCCGGTGGGGCCACTTCAGCGCCTGCGTCATGCGGTAGCACTGTTCAATATCATCTGGCGTCATTGCGCGTAGTGTCAGGCTCATTGCGTTCTCCTTACATCATGCCTGGGGTGTCTAATCCGCTGCCGTCAACCAGACGGCTGTAGCGATAAGGGGCAGGGTCGACAATCGGGGTGGCCCCGGTCGCCAGATCGGCCGCCAGGCGTCCGGCACCCGGCCCGATGCCAAAACCGTGCGCGCTGTAGCCCGCCGAGAGCACCAGCCCCGGCAGTTTCGCCACGGTGGAGATCACCGGAATGGCGTCCGGCGTACTGTCGATCATACCGCCCCACGCCTGGGCCAGCCTGAGATTCGCCAGCGCCGGATATTCGCGTCGCATCGCGGCCAGCCCCTCTTCCACGATTCGGCTGTCCGCCGCCGGATCGAGGATGCGCACGCGCTCAAACGGCGACGGGCGATCAAAGGCCCAGCGCCCCATCGCTTCGGGGCCTTTGAAAAAGGGCGACAGGCCAAGATTGAGGGTGAGATTCTTGCGGCGGCTTTTAAATGTCGGATAGAACTGGCGGGCATAACGCAGCCCCTGCGCACCCGGCTCCAGCCGTCCGCGCCCCGACACCGAGACGGTATAGCTGCCGTCCATCTGCGGGCGGCAGGCGAAGCCCGGCGTATAGAGCGGCATCGCAATCGCCTGCTCTATCGGCTGCGTGCGGAAAGCCGTGCCTATGACATTGCCCAGCGGCAGATCGATGCCGTGACGACGGCAGAACATGGATGTCCAGGCCCCGGCGGCACAGATCACCCGGCTGGTTTTGATCAGCCCGCGTTCGGTCCAGACGCCGCTGACCTGACCCGCGGCGATATCCAGCCCGCGCACCGCACACTGCTGAAACAGCAGCGCACCTTTTTTCATCGCGCCCGCCACCAGGCCCGGTGCCGCCAGGCGGGGTTCCGCATGGCCATCCGTTGGCGCTGAGAGGCCGCCCCGCCAGGCGGTGGTACTGCCGGGCGTCATCGCTTTTGCCTGCTCAGCAGTAAGAATCGAGCTGTTGACGCCATACCCCTTAGCCATCTGGATCCACGCATCCCAGGCGGCGATGTCTGACTCTTCCCGCGTGGCGTAAACCAGCCCGCTGCGACGGAATCCCAGCTCTTCGCCGGTTTCCGCGTTCAGCTCCCCCCAGCGTTGCAGGGCATAGATGATCAGCGGCAGCTCCCGCTCATCGCGGTTCTGCTGACGACACCAGCCCCAGTTGCGGCTCGACTGCTCGGCCCCCACCAGGCCTTTTTCGATCAGCACAACCTTAACGCCCTGCTTCGCCAGTTCCCAGGTGGCGGCGGCCCCGGCAATACCGGCGCCAATCACCACCACATCGGCGGCGTCGGGAAAGTCCGTACTGTCCTGTACATAACGAATCGGTGCAGGCATAACAAAACGACCTCTGTTGTAAATGAAAAGGAGCACGCCATGACGCCAGCGGCCACCTACTCTGCTTTTAAAATCTCTTCATGCTCATCCAGCCAGCCCTGACGCAGCTCCGGCACAGCGCGTTTCAGCCGCTCAAAGTAGAGCTCGCTGGTGGGCTTGTCGTAGTCGCTGCGGGCCAGCTGGGTCACAATGCGCCCGCTTTTCATCACCACAATCTCGTCGCACACGGCGCGCACCGCATGCATGTCGTGGCTGATGAAGATCACGGAGAGGCCCAGCTCCCGGCGCAGTTCACTGATGAGGTCGAGCACGGCGGCCGCCACCACGGTGTCCAGCGCCGAGGTGACCTCATCACACAGAATCAGATCGGGCTCAGCCGCCAGCGCGCGCGCCAGATTAACGCGCTGCTTCTGGCCGCCCGACAGCGCCCAGGGACGCCGTCCCAGCACGCTGCGCGGCAACTGCACCAGATCCAGCAGCTGATTGAGCCGCTGCTGACGGGCCGCACCGCTCAGACCATGAAACAGCGTCAGCGGACGCGACAGAATGCGCTCAACGCTGTGAGCCGGATTCAGGGCGGTATCCGCCATCTGGAACACATACTGAATGCGTCGCAGCTCGTTGTCAGGGCGTTTCTGCATATCGCCCGCGATATAGTGACCATTAAACAGGATGTGACCGTGACTCGGGGCGTTGAGCCCGGCGATGGCGTGCGCCAGCGTGGTTTTGCCCGAGCCGGACTCCCCGATAATGCCAATCGCCTGCCCTTTCCATAGCCTGAGGTTGACGTCTTCCAGGATGCGCACCTTCGGGTGGCCCTCCCTGTCGCGCGGGCCATAACCGGCGCAGAGATCGCGCACTTCCAGCAGCGGCTGAATATCGGCCGCCGCCGGACACCAGCTGCTGGGCCGCTCTTTCTGGCGCGCCGCATCCATCAGCAGGCGGGTGTACTCCGCCTGTGGCGCGCCAATCAGGTGTGCGGTGGTGCCATATTCCGCCATTTTGCCGCGCAGCAGCACCAGAATCCGATCGGCCATCTGCGCCACGACGGCCAGATCGTGACTGACGTAAATGGCGGTGACGCCGCGCTGCACCACCACCCGGCGAAAGGCTTTCAGCACCTCAACCTGGGTAGTCACATCCAGTGCGGTGGTGGGTTCATCCAGAATCACCACGTCCGGGTCGCCAATCAGCGCCATCGCCGTCATCAAACGCTGCAGCTGACCGCCTGACACCTGATGCGGATAGCGGTCACCGATGCTCTCCGGATTGGGCAACGCCAGCTCACGGAACAGGCCAATCGCTTTTTCCCGCGCCGCTTTGCGGGTCAGGGTGCCGTGAATGACCACCGGCTCAATCACCTGATCGAGGATTTTCATGCCCGGATTAAACGACGCGGCGGCGCTCTGAGCGATATAAGCTACTTTATTGCCGCGAAAGGCGCGCAGCTGGCCTGGCGTCAGGCTGCTGACGTCGGTGCCGGCGACGTGAATATTGCCCCCGGCAATCCGGCAGCCGCTGCGGGCGTAGCCCATCAGGGCCATCGCGATGGTGGTTTTACCCGAGCCGGACTCGCCAATCAGCGCCAGCACCTCGCCCTTCTGCACGGTAAAGTGAATGTCGGAAACCAGGTCAATCTCTTCGCCGCGATCGGTCTGCGCGGTGACGCGCAGTTTATCGACCGAAATCACCGGCATGGCCGTATGGGGTGTCACGTTCATGCTCCCTCCTTCGCCAGCGTCAGCGGACGCATCGCCTGCAGGCTGTCGATAAACAGGTTGGCGCCAATGGTCAGGCTGGCAATGGCCAGCGCGGGCATCAGCACCGCCGGTGAGCCGTCAAACAGCCCCTGCATGTTTTCACGCACCAGCGTGCCCCAGTCGGCATAGGGTGGCTGCACGCCCAGGCCGAGAAAGCTCAGGCCGCTGAGCAGCAGCACGATGTAAACAAAGCGCAGGCCAAAGTCGGTCAGCATCGGGTGCACCATGTTAGGCAATATGTCGTGAATGGCGATATGCCAGCGGCTTTCGCCCCGCAGCCGTGAGGCGCGGACGTAGTCCATGCTGCGCAGCGAGCTGGCCATGGCAAAGGCGATACGGAATGCGCCCGGCCAGTAGGTAAAGACCGCCGTCAGGATCAGCATCGGTAGCGACGAGCCAAAGACGGCGACGATCATCAGCGACAGCACTTTTCCCGGCAGCACCAGCAGCGCATCGTTGACGCGGCCCAGCAACTCCTCCAGCCAGCGTCCCGTGACCGCCGCCAGCAGCGCCAGCAGCGTGCCGACCAGGCTGGCCAGCAGCGCCGCGCTCAGCGCCAGGCCGATTGAGAACTTCGCGCCATAGAGAATGCGGCTCAGCATGTCGCGGCCAAGATAGTCGGTGCCCAGCAGGTTGTCCGCCGTCAGCCCGCCCATCAGCGGCCCGCCGCCGATATCGTCGATGCTGTGCGGGGCCAGCGCGGTGCCGAACAGCGCCATCAGCAGCCAGAACAGGGAGATCAGCAGTCCCATCCGGCCAGACCAGGAGAGTGACTGTAAGAAACGCCAGGGCAGCAGAAGAGTATTCATGCGCTTCTCCATTTCGGGTTAAAGGCGATAGTCAGGATGTCGGCCAGCAGCAGCAGCACCAGATAGCAGGCGGCGAACAGCATGACACAGAGCTGCACCACCGGCAGATCGCGGTTGCTGACGGCATCCACCAGCTGACTGGCCAGACCGGGATAGCTGAAGATGGTTTCGATGATGATCACCCCGCCAAACAGATAGGAGAGGCTGAGTGAAATCGCGTTGGCAATCGGGCCGACCGCGTTAGGCAGGGCGTGACGCAGCACGGCTCTGAGCGGTGACACCCCTTTCAGCCGCGCCATCTCCAGATAGGGGCTGTCGAGCTGATTGATGATCGCCGCCCGCGTCATCCGGGCCATCTGCGCCACCAGCACACAGCAGAGCGTCAGCACCGGCAGCGCATAGGCTTTGAGGTAACTCAGCAGGTCGCTGTCCGGGCTGCCGAACGACATCGCCGACACCCAGTGCAGCCTGACCGCGAAAATCAGCACCGCGACCGTCGCCACCAGAAACTCCGGGACGGCGACCGTCGCCATAGTGCCGATAACCAGCGCCCGATCGAGCCGTGACCCGCGATTCATCGCCGCGATGATGCCGATGAGCAGCGCCAGCGGCACGCAGATCAGCGTGGTAATGCCCGCCAGTTCAAACGTCGCCGGAATGCGCTGGGCCACCAGCTGTGCGACCGGCAGATGGCTGGCAAACGAGGTGCCGAAATCGCCCTGCAGCATGCCTGTCAGCCAGTGGACGTAACGCATCAGCAAAGGCTGATCCAGCCCCAGCTGCTGCCGTAACGCCGCCACCGTCTCCGGCGTGGCGTTCTGCCCGAGGATCATCTGCGCCGCGTCACCCGGCAGCAGGCTGGTGATGAAAAACACCACCGCCGAGACGATAAGCAACGTCAGGATGCCGGCACCGGTTCGCCGGGCAATCAGGAACAGCATATATCGGTTCATCGGCGTTCTCCTTACTCAGGTTCCGGATCAGGCGGTCAGCCAGGCAAACTCATGGAAGCGATACCCCATCATCATGCCCGACGGCCAGGCTTCCACCCCCTTGACCTTTTTGCTGTAGCCATCGGTGGAGCTGATAAAGGTCGGGATGAGGGTGCCGCAGTGGTCATAGATCAGCGTCTGCATGTCGCCATACATCTGCTTGCGTTTCGCCTGATCGCGTTCCCCCCGTGCCGCCACCACCAGCTGGTCAAACTGCGGATTCTTCCAGCCCGACTCGTTGCTCGGCGCGGTAGAGAGATAAAACTGTGAGAAGAGCATGTCGAGCGTCGGACGCGGGTTTATCGAGCCATATCCCACGGGATCTTTAGTCCAGTGCGACGACCAGTAGCCGTCATACGGCACACGTCGCACTTTGATGTTGAGCCCGGCCCCGCGCGCAATCTGCTGGATCATCTGACCGCCTTCGGTCGCCCCTTCAATGTTGGGCGTGGTCACAATCTCCACCGTTGACCCGGCCATCCCGGCTTTTTTGATGTGGAATTTCGCCTTTTCCACATCCAGCGGGCGCGGTTTCAGGTCGGCGTTGTAGAGCGGATGCCACGGTGGCACCGGGGTGTCATTACTGACGTCGCCGTAGCCCTGCAGGACCGTTTTCACCAGCATTTCGCGCGGCTGCAGATATTTCATCGCCAGCACAAAATCTTCGTTGCTTCCCGGCTTCACGTCGGTGCGAATAATCAGGTTGGTGTACATCCCTGATTTGCTCTCCAGCACGCCGAAGTCGCTGCTGGCTTTGATGCGCTTGCAGTCGGCGGCGGTCATGGCCGCGACGATCTGCAGATCGCCCGACATCAGCGCATTGACGCGCGCGGCACCGTCGGTGACGCCTATCAGCTCCACCTCATCCAGGTGCGGCAGGCCCGGCTTGTAGTAGTTGGGATTTTTCGTGCCGATGGCGCGCACGCCGGGCATAAAGGCTTTGCAGATGAATGGCCCGGTGCCGATCCCTTTGCTGAAATCTTTGGTGCCATCCTGCACGATTAAAAACGGCGGCGTGGCCAGCATGTAAGGAACATCGAAGTTGGCGCTGTTCAGCTCCAGCAGCACCTCATTGTCATTGACCGCGCTGAAGGTTTTGAACTGGTCGGCCAGCTTGAAAGCGATGGAGGCGATAGCCGGATCTTTGTGGCGGCTGAGTGAGTAGATGACATCTTTGGCGGTCAGCGGTTTGCCGTCATGGAAGGTCACGCCCTTGCGCAGCTTAATATGCCAGGTGACGCCATCGCCCGACTCCACCGATTCCGCCAGGGCCGGTTGCACCATCAGATTTTTATCCAGCTCGGTCAGGCCGCTGTAAAACATAAACTGGCGGGTATAGTCGGCGCTGTTGTTACTTTTGGCCGGGTCGAGTGTGTCGGTGGCCGACGCATTCGACATCGCCGCGCGCAGTTTACCGCCCTTCACGGGCTTATCATCCGCCTGTGCTGCCCCGGAAAAACCGATCAGGCCGCTGCTCATCACCGCACCCGCGGAGAGGATTTTCATCAGGCTGCGGCGTGACAGTGTGCCTTCAGTGATCATGCGCGTCAGTGCCGGATTTACCGCATCAGCGTCGTTATTATCAAATTTACTCATCTCTGTACCCTCAATAGTCAGGCGAACCGGGGATCATTTTCTGACGGTGCTGGCAACCTGGCAGCCAGCCTCCGACGGGGGTTATGAAAGGCGATCCTTTGCTTTGTAATAGAGTCCTGCGAGCGGTAAAAACCATGGCTTACCGTGATAACCGGGCAGCGCGGGCCATGTCTCACGCTGCCAGGGATTGTCCGTCGCTTTTTCAGCCAGCAGGTCGGCCATGACCCGCCCCATCCAGACCGACATCTGGGTGCCGTGACCGCTGTAGCCCAGCGAGTAGAAAACGCCATCCTGTTCACCGGCGTGAGGCAGACGGTCGGCCGTCATATCGACCATGCCGCCCCAGCAGTAGTCCACCTGCGCCTGGCCGAGCTGGGGCAGCATCTGCGTCATCGCCCGGCGCAGGATCTCGCCACTGCGGGAGTCCGAGGTGGGATTGCTGACCGCAAACCGGGCGCGCCCGCCAAACACCAGCCGGCGATCGGCAGTGGTGCGGAAGTAGTTGCCGATATTCAGGGAGGTGACGTAGGTGCGGTCCTGCGGCAGCACCTGTTGCAGCAGCGCCGGGTCCAGCGCTTCCGTCACCACAATAAAGCTGCCGACCGGCACGATGCGGCGCTGAAACCAGGGAAAGGGACCGACGTTGGAGCAGCCGGTCGCCATCAGCACTTTATCCGCCAGCAGCGTGCCCTGCGCGGTGTGGACCCGGTGCTGATACCCCTTCAGCCGCTCTAATTTCGTCACGGCGTGATGGGTGAAAATTTTTGCGCCGCTGCGGGCGGCCGCTTCGGCCAGACCAACTCCAAACTTGCCCATGTGCATCTGACCGCCACGCTGCTGCAGCAGGCCACCGTGAAAGTCATCGCTGGCGATCTCGTCACGCACCGCTGTTTTGTCGAGCAGGACGATCTCCGGGTCAACGGTGCGGCGCATCAGTTCATAAGCCTCCCGCAACCCGGCCATGTGTGACGCTTTGCTGGCGAGCTTAAGCTTGCCGCACAGCCGGAAGTCGCAGTCGATCGCTTCGTCCTGGATCAGTTGCCGCACATAGCTCACGGCATCGTCAAACGCCCGGTAGAAGCGGCTGGCCTGCTCCAGGCCCTGACTGGCTACCAGCGCGGCGAAGTTCTGCGCCACACCGGTGTTGCAGTGGCCACCATTGCGCGCCGACGCCTGGCTCATGACCTCGCCACTCTCCAGCAGCACAACGCTGATCCCGCTGCGCGCCAGGCTGAGCGCCGCCGAGACGCCGGTGAAGCCGCCGCCGATCACCACCACGTCAGCATGGGCTGGCAGCGGTTCGCGGGCGGCACCGGTAAAGGCGGGAGCCGTGGCCTGCCAGAACGATTCCAGTTTCATGGGGGTTCCTCAGAGTCCGACGACGCCAGGCAGGCCGCCGATGTCGTTGATTTCGGTGTACCCGTAGTAAGGATTTGCCGGCTCATGGCCGCGATTGACCCAGACTTTGTTTTTGATGCCGAGATCGTGTGCGGTCATCAGGTCATAGCGGAAACTGGAGGAGACGTGCAGGATCTCCTCCGGGCCGCAGCCGAGCTTATCCAGCATGTACTCGAAGCCCTTCATCTGCGGTTTGTAGGCACCCGCCTCTTCCGCCGTAATGGTCATGTGAATGGGCGCGCCCAGACGCGGGATATGATGCGGGATCAGATCTTTCATTGAGTTGGTAAGCAGCACGAGCGGAAACGCTTCGGCGACTTTCGCCAGACCGGCCGGCACGTCGGGATGCGGGCCCCAGCTCGCGCAGTCGGTGTAGATAAAGTCGCTGTCGGCTTTCTCCCAGCGGACGCCCCATTTTTTGCAGGTGCGCTGAATCGCATTGCTGACCACGTCGTAGTAGGGTTTCCATGCACCCAGCACTTCATCCAGCCGGTAGGCTGAAAAGTCCCGGGTAAAGGCGTCCATGTCGGCCGGGTCGACGCGGTCGCTGAAACAGCGCTGCGCGGCGCCGGCCATATCGAAGCGAATCAGCGTGCCGTAACAGTCGAACGTGATAAATTTCGGTTTAAACAGAGCCATGTCACACCCTCATAGTCGTCAGTTGTGCTTAGAAATCGATAAGAACGCTCTTCTGGCGCTGGCAGGCCTGAAACGCCTGACGCCCTAAATCTTTACCAATGCCGGAGCCGAGAAAGCCGCCGGTGGGGATGATGAAGTCGCCGGAGCGGCCGTAGCGGTTGATCCAGACGGTGCCGGCGTCAATGGCGCGCATGGCGCGCAGCGCACGCGGCAGGCTCAGCGTGTGCACCCCGGCACAGAGGCCGTAGATCGCATGTGCCGCCATCGCCAGTCCCTGCTCTTCATCATCAAAGGTCTGCACCGTCAGCACCGGGCCAAAGATCTCCTGCTGCACCGCCGGGTTATCCTGGGTGACGTGGCTGAGCAGCGTAGGCTGCCAGAACCAGCCCTCGTCGGTGTCGGCAAAACGCGCGCCGCCGACAATCACCTCGGCGCCCTGCGCTTTCGCCGCCTCAATGACCGAGCTGACTTTGTTGCCCTGGCGCGCATCAATCAGCGGCGCGTAGCGGCTGCTCTCCTGCCAGGTGACGCCCGGTTTCACTTCCCGGCAGAGCTGCGCCAGCCGCTCAACCAGCGGTTCGGCGATGTTGCGCTGCACAATCAGGCGGGTGCCCGCCACACAGGCCTGACCGCCGTTAGCGGTGAAGCCGCGCAGAATGCGCTGGGCCAGCACCTCAGTGTCGCCTGCATCATCAAAGACCAGCTGCGGACTTTTGCCGCCCAGCTCCAGCGTGACCGGTTTCATGCCGAACTGTGCCGCGTCGCTCATGATGCGTGCACCGGTCTGCGTCGAGCCGGTAAACGAGACTTTGCGCACCAGCGGGTGTTTCACCAGCGCACTGCCGGTGACCGCCCCACTGCCCTGCACGATGTTCAGCACCCCGGCCGGTAAGCCCGCCTGAATCGCCAGTTCGGCCATGCGCACGGTGGAGAACGGCGTCAGTTCAGACGGCTTGAGCACCACCGCATTGCCCGCCGCCAGCGCCGGACCGCATTTCCACGACGCCATCGACAACGGGAAATTCCACGGGGTAATCGCGCCAATCACGCCATAGGGTTCAGCGATCAGCATGCCGAGGCTGCTGTCGCGGGTGGGAAAGAGATCGCCGCTGTATTTGTCGGCGCATTCGGCATAGAAGCGAATCGCTTCGGCCGTGAAAGGGATTTCATGCTGCACCACGTCGCTGATGGGTCGGGTCGACCCCAGCGCTTCCAGCTTGGCCAGCAGGGGATCCTGCTCAATCAGATCTGCCCAGCGGCGCAGAACCCGGCCACGTTCCCGTGGCGCGCAGCCTGACCAGCCGCTGGTTTTCAGCGCCTGATGCGCCACGGTCACGGCGTGATCGACATCTTCTGGCGTGGCGTCCCGTAGCTGCGCATAGACCCGGCCGTCTGAGGGGCGTTTAACCTCAGACAGGGCGCCCTGGCCTTGCACGTGCTGGCCGCCAATATAATGGCCAGCCGGAAGAGAAACGTTTTCAGGGTCGAAACTTAACATGGAATAATTCCTTATTTGTTACACCCATCAGTTGCTGGTTAATTCGTTTTTCAGCCGCCGATTTCTGCGCGGGTAATAAGCTAATGCAGAAAGTATGCCAGCCGGGCAAAAAATAAAAATGCGTTTAAAACAGCGCAAAAAAATTTTCTGCCGTATTGCCGGATGATTTTTTGCGGAATTGCCGAACAATTAAACAGATGATTTACTTCACAAAAATCCTGCGCTCTGCTGGTGCAGCCTGCACGGAAATTGCACCAAAGCGGATATTCCGGGCAAGGCGGGTGATTAACTGAAGCCTGCGCCGCCGGTTTACTGACGCGCTTCACATCCCGGATCATTTCTTATGTTTTAAACCCGATACGTTGACGCCGAAAAAAATTATCCGGAATCGCCGCCAAAAAAAACGCCAGCCGGGCGACCCGGCTGGCGTTTAATTACTCGTTATTCACAGACTGCCGATATGAAACGTTTTTTGTTCCAGATATTCGTCAATGCCGTAACGTGATCCTTCCCGGCCAATGCCGGAGAGTTTCACGCCACCAAAGGGAGCCACTTCCAGGGAAATTGCACCGGTATTGAAGCCGACCATCCCGAACTCCAGCGCTTCCGCGACCCGCCACGCCCGCCGGATGTTTTCGGTAAAGAAGTAGGCCCCCAGACCATAGGGCGTGTTATTCGCCATGGCTATCGCCTCCTCTTCACTGTCAAAAATAAACAGCGGCGCGACCGGGCCAAAGGTCTCCTCATGTGCGATGCGCATCGAGGCGGTCACCTCCCCCAGAACCGTAGGCTGTACAAAGGTGCCGTTGCCCTGGCTGATGCCGCCGGTCAGCAGGGTGGCGCCCTGGCTCAGCGCATCATCAATGTGACCATTCACTTTTTCCACCGCGCGGTCATTGATGAGCGGGCCGATGGTGCTGTCAGGCGCAAAACCATCGCCCACTTTCAGCGTGGCGACCGCCTCCAGCAGTCGTGCGGTAAAACGCGCATAGATGCTGCGCTGCACCAGAATGCGGTTTGCACAGACGCAGGTCTGTCCGGCGTTGCGAAATTTGCTGAGCATGACCCCGGCCACCGCAACCTCGATATCGGCATCCTCAAAGACAATCAGCGGTGCGTTTCCACCCAGCTCCAGACTCAGACGTTTGATGCTGTCGGCGCTCTGCTGCATCAGTAACTGTCCGATCCGGGTAGAGCCGGTAAAGGAGATTTTGCGCACCGTGCGGCTCCCGGTCAGGGCCGCGCCAATCTCCGTGGGTAGGCCGGTTACTACCTGCAAAACCCCGGACGGGAAACCGGCGCGCTCTGCCAGCACGGCCAGCGCCAGCGCGGAGAGCGGCGTCAGTTCTGAAGGTTTAACGATGATCGGACAGCCAGCCGCCAGCGCAGGGGCCACCTTGCGGGTGATCATCGCAATCGGGAAATTCCACGGTGTAATCGCGGCGGCCACGCCGACCGGCTGTTTCAGCACCAGAATGCGGCGGTCCTCGCTGGGCGCGGGAATGGTATCGCCATAAATGCGGCGCGCCTCTTCGGCGAACCATTTCACAAAGCTGGCCCCGTACAGCACTTCCCCTCTGGCTTCTGCCAGCGGTTTACCCTGTTCGGCGGTCATGATGATTGCCAGGTCATCGGCATTCTCAATAATCAGCTGATGCCACTTCTCCAGCAGCGCGGCACGGCTCGCATTGGGTGTCCTGCCCCAGCTGATGCGTACCGTTTCCGCATAAGCAATGGCCTGCTCCGTTTCGGCGTATCCCAGCGCCGGGATCGTCGCCAGCGTTTCACCCGTGGCGGGATTGGTAACCGGCAGCGTGGCCCCCTGCTGCGCATCCTGCCAGCATCCGGCAAACAGCGCCTGCTGGCGCAGCAGATCGCTGTCGTTGAGTTGAAGTTGCGACATAACATCCCCCTGTAGTGAGCTGCTTCCACTTTATCGCGCCCGGTCAGTGCAGGATGTTTTTTCAGGGTGAGAGAGAGGCTGGCGAAGAGGTTTTAAGCAGGCTTTTGAAATTTTATGCCGTGGGGGAAACCCGGCGCATCCAGGCGGATGCGCGGAGTGATTAAATCTGGAAGTCGATAACCGGCTCGTCGTCGCTGCTGTACGAGAGCGCCTGACGCTTGATCTCCTCCAGTGACAGGTTGGCGTTGCAGAGTTCCAGGAACTGCCAGACATAGTTGCGTTGCAGCTGACCGCGCTTCAGGCCGAGCCAGACGGTACTGGCATCGAACAGATGGGTGGCATCAATGCGCACCAGCTCCTCACTCTCTTCGGTTTCACATGCCTGGTCGGCCAGAATCCCGACGCCTAATCCGAGCTTAACGTAGGTTTTCACCACGTCGGAGTCCTGAGCGCTGAGTACGATGTCCGGTTTCAGACCGGCGCTCTGGAAGGCGCGATCCACCCGGGAACGGCCGGTAATGCCCTGCCGGTAGGTAATAAGGGGATGGCGGCTGAGGGTGCTCAGCGAAACGGGCTGGTTGTGCACCAGCTCATGCCCTTTCGGCACCAGTAAGGCGTGGTGCCAGCTGAACCAGGGAAAGGCCGCCAGGCTGCTGTTGTTGACCAGCATCTCACTGGCGATGCCGACATCCGCCTCCCCCGCCAGCAGCATCGATACAATCTCCTGCGGGGAGCCCTGATTGAGTTCCAGCCGGACATTCGGATAGAGCTGGCGAAACGCTTTGATGATCTTCGGCAGGCTGTAGCGCGCCTGAGTATGGGTGGTGGCGATCGTGAGGATACCGCTGGTTTCATTGGTAAACACATCGGCCAGGCGGCGGACTTTACCCGCCTCATCCAGGATGCGTTCGGCAATGGTCAGCAGCGCCTTACCCGGCTCGGTCATTCCCAGCAGACGTTTACCGCGGCGGATAAAGATCTCCACGCCAAGCTCATCTTCCAGATCCCGGATGTGCCGACTCACACCTGACTGGGAGGTAAAGAGTGTGTTAGCGACTTCCGTTAAATTAAATTCACAGCGGGCCGCCTCGCGGATGATTTTAAGCTGCTGGAAATTCACGGTATTTACCTCCCTTTACATAATCTGATTCTGTGATGGTAAGAACTATTATTGATAACGGGAAATACTAAAAAATTTGGCTTTATGAATTTAGGGAATAAAGGGGTGGGGTTGTTTGTTGCGTGAATGCGCTGAGAAGATTGGCCTGGCAGGCCGGGCTTTAAGGGGGTGCGTTGCGCGAGCGGGCGCTGGGAGAGCTTGCAGCGAACGGGCTTTGAGCAGGTTTCGTTCGCCCAACAGGTTGGGCAGTTTCAGCTTCGCCTCTGCAGGCGACCGACAAGGGGGCGCCAGTCGCCGCGC